>JAFTSG010000007.1 GCA_017467445.1 Clostridia bacterium
AACACGGAAGTTAAGCTCTATAGCGCCGATGATACTTGGTGGGAGACTGCCCGGGAAAGTAGGTCGTTGCCGGATTTTATATTCCTCAATAGCTCAGTCGGTAGAGCATGCGGCTGTTAACCGCAGGGTCGTTGGTTCGAGTCCAACTTGGGGAGCCATATGGCCCGTTGGTCAAGCGGTTAAGACACCGCCCTTTCACGGCGGTATCACGAGTTCGAATCTCGTACGGGTCACCATAAAAAATGCGGTGTTTAAAGTTTTTTAAGCACCGCATATTTGGATAAGGGCCTTTAGCTCAGTTGGTTAGAGCATCCGGCTCATAACCGGACGGTCCGGGGTTCGAGTCCCTGAAGGCCCACCACCAAAACAGAACGATTTAGATGACATCTAGATTGTTCTGTTTTTTTGCTACAAAAGAGTAATATTTCATATAAATAACTAAAAGTCTTGAAATATTGACAAAACTATGATAAAATATCTATGCTACACTCTAAATTAAAATGGAGTTAGTCTATTTTCTTATATTTCCTTACATAAAAATACATTAGAGAAGTATGCTAATGGTAAAAGCGTACTATCTGGTAAAACTTCTCTATGTAAGATGTAAGTGATATAAGAGTGTAGCAACCTTATACCAGATTTGTGCGTTTTTCGGTGCATAGTTCTGGAATAGGGGCTATGCACTTTTTTATTTATTAAGGAGGAAGACATAATGAAAAAATGTATTTCGGTATTGTTGGCAACCATAATGATGCTATCAAGCGGTTTTGTTGTTTCTGCAAATACCAACGGAAGTATGGAGAACTTTAAATCAAGCAAGACATATACAACAGGACAGTTTGTTGATGTGTCAAATTCGGATTGGTACGCAGAAAATGTGAAAATGGCATATGAGTTATCATTAGTCAACGGAACAAGCGACACCACTTTTTCACCAAACTCTAATTTAACAATAGCGGAAGCGATAACGCTTGCAAGCCGAATGAATAATATTTACTATGGAAATACATATTCATTTGTTCCTGGAGATGTGTGGTATCAAACATATGTTGATTATGCAATCAAAAACGGAATTATAAAAAATAATGAGTATAGCAATTTTGATGCGCTTGCAACTCGCTATCAGTTTGCGGAAATTTTTTCTTCTGCACTTCCCGATGATGCATTGCAAGTAATTAACCAAGTTGCTGACAATTCTATTCCCGATGTTCCTTTGCAGAGCACTTACTCCGATGCTGTATACAAATTATATAGAGCTGGAATTTTGACAGGTAATGATGCCAACGGAACCTTTGCGCCAAACACTAATATTCAAAGAAGTGCGGTTGCTGCAATCGTTTCAAGAATGGCAAATGCGGGATTGAGACAAAGCATTAATTTAATTGCCGATAAAAATCAGGAAATTAAAGAATTTGATAAAATATTAACCACTGAAGAGATTTCTCAAAAATGCTCTCCTGCTGTGTTTTACATTGAGGTATATGGGTTTAACGGAAAAGTTAGTGGAAGTGGAAGTGGTTTTTTCATTAGCCCTGATGGTGTAGCAATAACAAATTATCATGTTGTAGCTGATAGCATATACTCTAAGATTACAACGACAGATGGTAAAACTTATGAAGATATTTCAATTATCGATTATGATAAAGAGAATGATTTAGCGCTATTAAAAATTGACGGTTCTAATTTTTCATATCTTGAAATGGGAGATTCTGTACGAATCAAACAAGGTCAACGGGTATACGCTATAGGTAGTCCACTAGGGTTATCAAACACCATGTCGCAAGGAATTATATCAAATGTTTCGAGAATTTTAGATGATGTAGAATATATACAGATTTCAGTTCCAATTAATCACGGAAGTAGCGGTGGTGCTTTAATTGATGAATATGGTAATGTTATAGCGGTTACATCTGCTGGATTTAATACAACTGGCGATTTAAATCTGGCAATACCTATAAACAAAGCTAAAATTTTAAAAAGAGATTCTACAGCTAGTTATTTTGTTTGGTCTGAAACATGTTATCCTGGTTTTTCTCAAGTTTTAGACTTTGAAATCTTTTCTGGAGTCCAGCTTATTTCATCATATGACACAATGATTTCATATGATGAGGAGTATGACATATATGACTTTCATGATATAGGTCCATATGATGCAGGAACTTGTTATGGATATACTATGGTTTATTATGAAAAAGCACTAGAAGATAGAGGAATGACAAAGACACAAATTAGTGACAAAGAAGTAGAGTTTGAATCTGATAGTGAAATTGTATCAATAAAACATGACTTTGATTTAGGAAAAATATTCATATCAGCATTAAAAAAGCCTGTATTTTATGATGAATTCCCTGTTCTTATAGATTTTGGGTGGTATAGTAATATGTCAATGGCGGATATTCCTCAGCGCATAGATGCTTCGATCCTATATTCTTATGAATGGAGTGCTTATTACTATCAATCCGATTATGAAAATGTTTTATATTCATATTTTGACTTATTGCAAGAAATTGGATATAAATATATAGCAACAGAAAAAATGGATAGTGGTTCAACATGTTATTTGTTTGAGGGAAATAAACTTTCTGTAGTTTTCATTTGTTCAGATACAGAAATGTTTATAGATGTTTGTAAAATTTAGCTCAAATCACAACTCTCATCTAAACCATTCGGCTCTTCCAAAATAGAGAGAATGTGTTTTTACATTCTCTCTATTTTTTATGTCTATCTTCAGGGGACTCGAACCAGAAAAGGGAGCGAGAAAAACGAGCGACAAAGCGGATGTCCGGTGAACATCCGCGCCTTTTCTCCAAGCGGCTTCGCCGCGCGATAAAGTCCCTGAAGGCCCACCAGAAAAAAGCGTACTGAAAACTCAGTGCGCTTTTTTCAATGAAATACGCCTTACGGCGCATGAAATAGCTGTGCTATGGAATACACTTCGTGTATGAAATATTGCTTCGCAATATGAAAAGGCGTATTTTATTTCACAGAAAGCGTAAGCTTTCTATTTCACAATTTACGAAGTAAATTATTTCATATTGAGCAAAGCGAGATATTTCATTTTATATTTACAGTTGATTTAATTTGTGATAAAATGTAAGCAGGGTGTTACATATGAAGGAAAATAAGCTTGTAGAAATATCTATGGATTTTGCAGTTAAAATTATTAAAATGTGTGAAACAATAAGAGGACATTATTCCCTTGCTAATCAGCTTGAACGTAGCGGAACGTCAATAGGAGCTAACATTCACGAAGCAAACTATGCACATGGTAAGAATGATTTTGTTGCAAAATTACAAATTGCCTTGAAAGAATGTTATGAAACAGAATATTGGATTGAACTTTTTGTAAAATCAGAAATTTTAGATAGAGAAAATGCAAAAAAATTGTATAATCAGTGTGGTACAATACGAAAAATTCTTATTTCATCAATAAATACCGCAAAGAAAAACAATAATTAAATTTGTGTTTTTCTTCAGGGGCTCGAACCAGAAAAGGGAGCGAGGGAAACAAGCGATACGTCCCTAAATGGTTTGCTTGAAATTTATTATATTTGAAAAATTTATGGGGGCATTGACAGATATTATAAAATAGTATAAAATTAATATGTCAGAATTTGATAAAAAACAAAAAATATTGGAGGTTTAATTATGGCTTTTGGATTAGATTCTTCGTCTTTTTCCGGTGCTTCAGGACAACAACTGCAATATGTTGTTATGCAGGTTACATTAAAAGAAAAATTTTTTGGAACAGGCTCAGGAAATCTTACTGAATTAGAAACGGTAATTAACGCGCAAGCAAGTAAGGGATATCGTTTGCACACAATTTCTACTGCTAATGGTGGCAGTAAAGGATTTGGCGGCGGTGACCGCATTCAAGCAACATTGGTATTTGAAAAAATATAAAGAAAATTAAGTTTTTAACGAAGTTTATATTTCATTAAAACCAAAACCGAAGAGAATGTATTTTTACATTCTCTTCGGTTTTTATTATAGTTCCCCCCTTGTATAATCCCACCCCCTTTCTCCCATACTACCCTTGAGGTGAGTTTATGGCGAAACAGGGAATGAAACGTCCGGAGCGGACGCACGTGCAGCCTAAAAATGATGTAGCGCCGGTGCCGGAAATTCAGGGAAAGGCAAAGCGCGGCAAGGAAAAAGCAAACCCTATTATTGCGGGGACAACGTCGCCATCGCAAAAAGTGTATCATACGGTGCCGCACGCAAAAGAAAAGCCGATATCGTCTGCATATTCGGTTATTGACGGGGATGTGGCAAGAGATAATCTTGAAAACGACCTGCCGGCGGCAGATTTACAGGATTTATAAAAAAGAGCCTTTTGGCTCTTTTTTTTGTTATTGCTTTTTTTATAAAAAAGTGGTACAATTTTATTATTAACTAAGCTAAAATAAAAAGTTGCGACAAAAAGGTGCTTTGTAACCGATAGGTGATAATATGAATGCAGACAGAAGAAATCAGATAATTGAAATGCTTGGCAGACAAAATACGGTAAGCAATGCCGAGCTTATGGAAAAGTTTAATATTTCTATTGAAACTGTTCGCCGCGACCTTGCACATCTTGAAAAGCAGGGTTTTTTGGAACGTGTTTATGGTGGAGCAACAAGAAAAAATTTTATAAACAGCGAACCGTCATATGCAAACAGGCAGCAGGAATGTTCGGCAGAAAAAAGAGCAATTGCTGAGCAGGCGGAAAAGTTTATAAATCCCGACGATACGGTTTTTTTTGACCTTGGCACAACTGTGCAAGAGGTTGCAAAAAAACTTCCTGAAGCAAAGAGAATTACTGCATTTACAAACTCTCTTCGTACAGCAATAACCCTTTCAGAAAAAGGCTGTAAGGTAATAGTTCCAGGTGGGCAGCTTCGTAATGGCGAATTTGCGGTTTCAGGTTCGGTTGCGGAAGATACGATGAATATCTTTAATGTGGATAAAATAATTGTGGGTGTTGGCGGCATCACAAAAGACGGCATTACGGACTTTATTGTTGACGAAGCAACGCTGCGCAGCAAGGTGATAAAAAATGCGGGTAAGGTAATTGTTGTTGCCGATTATACGAAATTTGGTATACGTGCAATGTGCAATGTGTGTCCGTTAAAGGATATTGACATTCTTATTACAGACGAAAAAGCCCCGAAGGATATGCTGAAACTTTTTGAAAAACGCGGGGTAAAGGTGATTATAGCAGGATAATATATAGTGCAGCTACTATTGGCTGCATTTTTTTTGTTTGTAATCAGAACTAAGCTGTCCGCATGCGGCATTCATATCGCCGCCGAACTCGCGGCGGATGGTAACGTTAATGCCTTGCTTTTTAAGCATATCATAAAACTCAAGAACACGCTCCTTACTGCTCGGTTCAAATGAAGCCGAGCGTGTTTTGTTATATGGAATAAGGTTTACATAGCAGTTAATTCCTTTGAGCAGCGCCGCAAGCTCAAGCGCACATTCATCCGAGTCGTTTACGCCGTGTATCATTATATACGCAAACGTAACTTTTTTGCCCGACTTTTCGGCATACACTTTTGCGGCATCCACCAGCTCCCGAATGGGATATGCCCTGTTTATCGGCATAAGGCGATTTCGGAGTTCATCATTCGGTGCGTGCAGGCTTATTGCAAGTGCCGGCGCGGCGGTGCGGGACGCATATTCAAGAATTTTCGGCACAATACCCGCAGTTGAAATTGTAATATGCCGTGCGGGAATGGAAATTCCCTGCTGATGCGATATGATATCAGTAAAATTCATTACATTTTCGTAATTGTCAAACGGCTCGCCGATTCCCATAAGCACCACGTGGCTGACGGGGATGCCGAGAACATCCCGTAGGTACAAAACCTGATGTACCATTTCGTGCGGTTCAAGACTGCGGACTTTTTTCAGCTTTCCGCTTTCGCAAAAAGCGCAGTCCATATTACATCCGACCTGTGTGGAAACGCACACACCGTTGCCGTAAGCGTGTTTCATAAGCACTGTTTCAATGGTATGCCCGTCAGAAAGACGAAACAAATATTTGCAGGTGGTTTCGGTTTCGGATTTTGTAACAAGGGCAACACCTGAAAACTCAAAATCCGCTGCAAGACGGGTTTTTACGGTATCCGAAAGCTCTGCTATATCAAAAAAAGAAGATATTTTATCTCTGTAAAGGGCGGCAAAAACAATTTTTGCTTTTGCGGGATTTTCGCCGAAAGATTTGAAATAATTCTGGAGCATTTCCATGGTTTGTCCGTATATATTCATAAGTGTACCTCGCATTTTTTATGTACTTTAATTATATATGAAATAATCCCTGTTGTAAAGAAATCTTTTATTGCAAATGTGTTAAATCGGTGATATAATTGACACATACGGAATTTTATTTCATAAAATTCCTAAAAGCCCTTGGCTTTCTGCGGTCTTTGGCCGATGTGTCAATTGACGGCGTCGCAAAATCTACGTATAACACATAAAAGGAGAAACCAATATGAAAAAACTTGTATCTTTTGTACTTGTATTTATGCTTATGCTTTCGCTATCCGCATTTACGGTACTTGCAGACGGCGAAATTTCCGTTATTGTAAACGGCGAAAAGCTTGAAATGGACGTTCCGCCAATGGAATTTCCGGTATATGACGCAAACGGCGGATACATTGGCGACAGAGTTATGGTACCAATCCGCGCAATAAGCGAAAAACTGAACTGCGACGTTTATTGGGATGATGTTACACACGGCGTTACACTTTACAGAAACAATAATCTTTACATAATGTGGGAGGGTCAGCCTACAGCGTTCCATCTTGACGGACCGGCACTTTCAAAAGGCTATACAATGGATGTTCCGCCGACTATAGTAAACGGCAGAACACTTCTTCCCGTAAGGGCGGTTTCCGAAATTATGGGCGCAAAGGTTGAGTGGATTGAAGAAACAAATACAGTCGATATAAAATATGACCTTGGTGACCTTGAGGATAATGCCGGAATAGCGGAATCGGTTAATATTTATCAGATGCTGCTGTTTCAGGAGTATGATAAACATGAGGCTCTTGTGAACGGCAGTATTGAAGGCGTAACAGGTAAAATTGTTCTGGAAGACGGCGGCGAAATAGAGTTTGAGCTTTATCCGCAGTTTGCACCCGAAACCTGCGGGAAATTTATCGAGTGTGCAAAAACGGGAGTTTATGATAATACAGTATTTCACCGTGTTATACAGGATTTTATGATTCAGGGCGGCTCAAAAACTACTGAAGGAGAATGGAAAACCTCAGGAAGTATAGTTGGCGAATTTGTGTATAACGGATATTTTAACCTTCTTTCGCATAAACGTGGGGTGATGTCGTTTGCAAGAGCAACCGAGTATAACAGCGCTACGCAGCAGTTCTTTATTTGCCATCAGGATGCAACATTTCTGGATGCAAACTATGCCGCATTCGGAGTGGTAACATCGGGAATGGATGTTGTTGACAGGGTTGCCTGCGTGGAAACAGACGCAAACGACGAACCGATAACCCCGGTTATCGTAAAAAAGGTTATAATAAACGAATAATAAATTGACATAAGTATCCAAATATGGTATAATATTTGCATATTTTGATAATGGGGGAACGAAAATGAAAATTCTTGCACTTACTCTTTACTTCGTTGCAATGCTGGCAATCGGCGTATATTTCTTTGTGAAAGCAAAGAGTGCAAACGGAGAAAAAGAATATTTTTTAGGCGGACGCTCAATGGGTCCGTGGGTTACAGCAATGAGCGCACAGGCTTCCGATATGAGTGGTTGGCTCCTTATGGGTCTTCCGGGAAGTATCCTTGCGGCAGGTCTTGGCAAGGTATGGATTGCAGTAGGTCTTGCAATCGGTACAGCTCTTAACTGGATTATCCTTGCAAAAAGACTTAGAAAATTCTCTAAAGCTGCAGGCGATTCAATCACACTTCCGCAGTACCTTTCAAACAGATTTGCTACAACCAACCCGGCACTTAAAATTATCTGTGCGGTAGTATTTTTAATAAGCTTTACAATTTATGTTGCATCAGCTTTCAAAGCAGGACAGGGCGTATTTACAAACGTACTTCCGGGTGTTGACCCGCAGGTAGCGCTTGTCATTTTTGCTGCTATTGTACTTGTGTACACATTCCTCGGCGGCTATAAAGCGGTTTGCTGGACAGACTTTTTCCAGGGCCTTTTAATGCTTGTTGCACTTCTTGCAGTACCGATTATTATCAAATTCACACAGAATCTTGATCCGACAAGCTTAAACGTTCTTTATAACGGCTCTGCATTCAATACAAATCCGTTTGCAGCACCGCCGTCAGAAATCATTTCAGGTCTTGTTTGGGGTCTCGGATATTTCGGTATGCCGCATATTCTTGTAAGATTTATGAGTATTGAAAAACCGAGTATGATTAAAAAATCTGCTACAGTTTCAATTGTATGGGTTATCCTTACACTCGGCGCAGCATGTGTTATCGCTTATTTCGGCAGAATGATGGTTGGTATGGGAACACTTGAAGTTGCAAGTCAGGAGCTTGTTTTCATAGCAATTGTTAACAAATTTTTCCCGGCATTTATTGCAGGACTTCTTCTTTCTGCAATTATTGCAGCATCAATGTCAACTGCAGACTCACAGCTTCTTGTTGCATCATCTTCATTTACAAGTGATATCTATAAACCTGTAATCAAGAAAAATGCATCTGAAAAAGAACTTCTCTGGGTGGGAAGACTTGTAGTAGTTATCATTTCCATAATTGCATACTTCATGGTTGCAAGTGAAAAATGCGGAACAATTATGAACATGGTTGAAAATGCATGGGGACTTTTCGGTGCGGCATTCGGACCGGTTGTAATCCTTTCACTGTTCTGGAAACGCTTTACATACGCAGGCGCGGTTGCAGGTATTGTTGCAGGTGCGGTTGTTGATATAGTATGGCTTTTGTACTACAAAGCTTCCACAGGAATATACGAAATTCTTCCGGGCTTTGTTGCAGGTCTTGTTGTAGCAATTATTGTTACACTTATTTCAAAAGCCCCGTCCGATGAAGTTGTTGCAATTTATAAAAGAGCAACAGACAATTCAATCGACGACTAATTTAAAGCAAATTGAGCATCCTTAAGGATGCTCTTTTTTTTATTTGATTGATTTTAAAGGTATTTTGTGGTATACTATATCAGATACTATGCTTTGGAGGAAAAATTATGGAAAATCTGAAACCTGAAAAGGTGTTTGAATATTTCGGGGAAATCTGCAAAATACCGCACGGGTCGGGCAATATGGAAAAAATCAGCGCCTGCTGCGAGGAATTTGCAAAATCAAACGGACTTGATTATATCCGTGACGCTGCAAATAATGTTATTATTTATAAACCCGCATCAGCAGGGTATGAAACGGCTCAGCCGATTATACTGCAGGGACATCTCGATATGGTATGCCAGAAGGATGAGGGTGTGGATATTGATTTTGAAACAGACGGTCTTGACATATTCCTTGACGGCGACTATTTAAAAGCGCGTGGCACAACTCTCGGTGCAGACAACGGAATTGCAGTTGCAATGATTATGGCAATTCTGGAAGACAAAACCCTTTCTCATCCGCCGATTGAAGCGGTGTTTACAGTTGATGAGGAAATTGGTCTTATCGGAGCGGGAAAACTGCAGTTTGATAAACTGAAAGGAAAACGGATGATAAATATGGACTCCGAAGAGCAGGAAATTTTAACCGTTTCCTGCGCCGGCGGAAGCGATTTTCGTATGACTCTTCCGGTTAAAAAGATAAAAAAATCCGGTACGGAAATTAAAATAGCATTAAAAGGATTACAGGGCGGCCATTCGGGCGTTGAAATTGATAAAAACAGAACGAATGCCAATATCCTGATGGGAGAAATCCTTAAGGTTGCAAAAGAAAATTGCGGTATAGATATAATAAGTGTAAATGGTGGCGATAAAGGAAATGCAATTCCAAATGCGTCGCAGGCGTATATAGTAGTGCAAAATCCGGATGCAGCAAGCAGAATAAAAGAATTTGCAGCTCTTAAAAAGGAAGAAATTTGCGAAACTGAAAGTGGTTTTATATACGAAATTTCGGTGGGGGATACCGGCGAGTTTGAAGTTTTTGAAAAAGACCTTTGCGAAAGATTTGTTTTTGCGCTTTCTTCTACACCGGACGGTGTTATGGAAATGAGCACGGAAATTGACGGGCTTGTTGAAACCTCGCTTAATCTTGGTATTTTAAAAACGGGCGAAACCGAAATTATTATGCACTATGCTCTCCGCAGCAACAAAAAAGCAGGACTTATAGCTCTTGAAAATAAAATGAAAGCTTTTGCCGGAAAGATAAGTGCAAAAGTGGAAACTTTCGGGCATTATCCGCCGTGGGAATTTAAATCGGACTCGGATTTACAGGAGCTTTATAAAGAAAAATATAAAGAAAAATTTGGGCAGTATCCGCTTGTAAAGGCGATACACGCAGGACTTGAATGCGGTATGTTTGCCGAGGGTATTAACGGCATTGACTGTATATCCATCGGTCCCGAAATGCACGACGTTCATACCACAAAAGAACGCCTTTCGGTATCATCTGTAAAAAATATGTACGAGCTTGTTACAAATGTTCTTGCGGCATTAAGATAATTGTTGCAATTTGCATAATTATATGATATAATGTTTTGGATTGAAAAAACGCCGCAAGTGGGCGGCAGAAACGGAGAAAGTTATGGATAATAAACAGTTTAAACCGTATATTCCGGCTGAAAAAGTAACTCCCGAAATTACGATTACATCAATCATAATGGGTGTTATCCTTTCAATAGTATTCGGTGCGGCAAACGCATACCTCGGACTTCGCGTTGGTATGACAGTTTCGGCATCAATTCCGGCAGCGGTTATCTCAATGGGCGTTATTCGCGTAATAATGCGTAAAAACTCAATTCTTGAAAGTAACATTGTGCAGACAATCGGTTCAGCAGGGGAATCACTTGCGGCAGGTGCAATTTTCACACTTCCGGCACTGTTCCTCTGGGCTGCAGAAGGTAAAACCGGTACACCAAGCATTGTTGAAATAACAACAATTGCACTTCTCGGCGGTCTTCTCGGCGTATTCTTCATGGTTCCGCTTCGTAATGCACTTATCGTAAAAGAACACGGCATTCTTCCTTATCCGGAAGGAACCGCATGTGCAGAAGTTCTTCTTGCAGGCGAAAAAGGCGGCGCAAACGCATCAACCGTATTTGCAGGTATGGGTTTTGCGGCACTTTTCAAATTTATAATTGACGGACTTAAAGTAGTATCCGGCGAAATTTCTTTCAGAGTTAAAGGTTATGCCGGCGAAATCGGTACACAGATTTATCCTGCTGTAATGAGCGTTGGTTACATCTGCGGCGCAAGAATTTCGTCATATATGTTTGCCGGCGGCGTACTCAGCTGGCTTGTGCTTATTCCGCTTATCGTGCTTTTCGGTGAAAACATCGTGCTTGCACCGGGAACAGAAACAATCGGCCAGATTTTTGCCGATGGCGGCGCAGGCGCAATCTGGGGAACATACATTAGATACATCGGCGCAGGTGCACTTGCAGCCGGCGGTATCATCAGCCTTATAAAATCACTTCCACTTATTGTTAAAACTTTTGGCGGTGCAATGAAAAGTATGGCTGGTTCAAAATCGGAATCTCAGCTTCGTACCGAAAAGGATATAAGCCTTAAAATTGTGCTTGCAGCAATTGCAGTAATCACAGTTCTTATCTGGCTTGTACCGGCAATTCCGGTAACACTTCTCGGTGCAATTATCGTTGTTGTATTCGGATTTTTCTTTGCAACAGTATCATCCAGAATGGTTGGTCTTGTAGGAAGCAGTAACAACCCTGTTTCCGGTATGGCAATTGCAACACTTCTCATCACAACACTTATCCTTAAAGCAACCGGTATGGTTGGCACAGCGGGAATGGTAAGTGCAATTGCAATCGGTTCAATTATCTGTATTGTATCTGCAATCGCGGGCGATACATCTCAGGACCTTAAAACAGGCTTCCTCCTTGGTGCAACACCAAGAAAACAGCAGATTGGCGAAATAATCGGTGTTGTTGCAGCGGCATTTGCAATCGGCGGCACACTTTATCTTCTTAACGCTGCATGGGGCTTTGGTTCGGACGAGCTTGCAGCACCTCAGGCAACACTTATGAAACTTATAATCGAAGGTGTTATGGGCGGAAATCTTCCGTGGGCACTTGTGTTCACAGGTGTATTCATCGCAGTTGTTGTTGAACTTGTCGGTATTCCGGTACTTCCGTTTGCAATCGGTGTATACCTCCCGGTACAGCTTAATGCATGTATAATGGTCGGCGGTCTTATCAGACTTGCACTTGATAAAATGAAAAAAGAAGAAGAGAAGAAAAAAGCAATCGTAAACGACGGTATCCTTTTCTGCTCGGGTATGATTGCCGGCGAAGGTCTTGTTGGTATAGTGCTTGCACTTCTTGCGGTATTCGGTGTGGATAAAATGATTGACCTTTCGGGCACGCTCGGCATTGCACCATGGGCTTCCAATGCAGGCGGACTTGTTCTCTTTGCAATTATAATCCTTACAGTGCTTAAATTCTCTGTATGGAAAAAACGCAGCTAATATGAAACAGAAGAAAATAAATGCAAATTATCTTGATAATAAACCCGAACGAAAAGAGGGAATTGCCTGGTCGAAAGACGAGGAAGGACTTGTAATTCTTTCGATAGAAAATACAGGGCTTATGAACCGGATAGCGCAAAAGCTGTTTAAAAAACCGCCTGTAAGCTATATCCACCTCGACGAAATGGGAAGTTTTATCTGGACCATTCTTGATGGAGAGAGGGATATTACTTCGCTTGGCGAAGATGTGGAACGGGAGTTTGGCGAAAGTGCACATCCGCTTTATGAGCGCCTTGCAAAATATATCCAGATTCTTGAAAGCTATGGGTTTATCACACTGAAATAAACTAAAGCCGTGGGCAAATGCCCACGGCTTTTTTTATTATTGATTTAAACAGATTTGATAAATTATTATATCAAATATTTGCTTTATGCGGTCTGTGCTGTTTTATCACAGTCCTAGAGTGCGTTGCCTTCACCATCAAACAACGGCAGCGGAGCAAGACATATAATGTCTTTTCTTGCTGCTGCGTCGCCTTCGGCAAGGACAGCCATTCTTCCCACAATGTTTCCGCCAACCTGTTTTACAAGAGTTTCGATGGCGTGAAGCGATTCGCCCGTGCTTATAACATCATCAATGATAAGCACACGTTTGCCACGCATCATGTCAGCTTCTTTTGAACCGATACAAAGCACCTGCTTCTTTTCAGTGGTGATTGAATTTACTTCGGTGTAAATAACGTTCTGCATATACAGTTTCGGGCCTTTTCGTGCCACAACATAATGATTTACACCTTCCTGACGAGCCATTTCGTGAATAAGCGGAATACCTTTGGATTCTGCCGTAATAAGCACGTCGTGCTCCGGGGCAAGCTTAAGAAGCTCGCATGCACAGGCACAGGTAAGCTCAACATCGCTGAACATTACAAATGCAGCAATATATAAATCATCATTTATTCTGCACAGCGGAAGATTTCTCTTTACACCGGCAACGTTTAATTCATAATGAGTATGTTCCATAATTAAAGCTTAACTCCTTAAGCAACAAGAGTTGCTATGTAAATTGCAAAGAGTACGAAAGAAATCCACATAATTGCGCTGATGTCTTTAGCTTTTCCTGTTGCAACCTTAAGGATAACCCATGAAACGATACCAAACATAATACCTGTTGCAATTGAGTATGCAAACGGCATCATAACAACAGCAAGGAATCCGCCGATTACGTCAGCAATGTCGCCTTCGAAGTCCATGTTTTTGATTGCGGAAAGCATAAGGAGACCAACGTAAAGCATAGCAGGTGTTGTTGCAAATGATGGGATTGCAAGGAATATCGGTGCAAAGATAATTGCGATGATAAACATAATACCTGTTGTGAGGGCTGTAAGACCTGTTTTGCCGCCTGCTGCAACACCGGCAGAGGATTCTACGTAGCTTGTTACTGTGGATGTTCCGAGGCAAGCACCAACAACTGTACCTACAGCATCAGCCATAAGAGCGCCGCCTGCGTTCGGGAGTGTGCCGTCTTGTTTTGTAAGGCCGGCTTTCTGAGTAACACCGATAAGTGTTCCAACAGTATCAAAAATATCTGTATAAAGGAATGTAAATACAACAATTGCAAAACCGAATAAGTCTTTTGCAATGTAAGCGAAATCAAATTTGAATAATGCAGGAGCTGCGAAGTTAGACTGGATTGATGCCCATGAGAAGTTCGGGATTACGGAGAACACACCTGCTTCAACATTCGGAACATACCAGCCAACGAGTTCAGCAATGATACCGAGAATCCATGTAGCGATAATACCGATGAGGATTCCGCCGGGAACTTTTTTGTATTCGAGAACACCGATAATAAGGAGTCCTACTATAGAAAGTACAACTGCCGGAGAAGCAAGGTCACCGAGAGCAACTGTTGTTGCGGGGTCAGCAACTATCACTTTAGAGTTAATAAGTGCTATAATTGTAATGAAAAGACCAATACCGGCTGTAATACCGAATTTTAAATTCTTAGGCATTTTGTTTACAATAGCTTCTCTGAATTTGAATAAAGAGAGAAGGATGAAGATAATACCTTCAATAAATACCGCTGTAAGAGCAACTTCGTAAGAGCAGCCCATAGCACCGCAAACAGTAAATGCAAAGAAAGCATTAAGTCCCATACCGGAAGCAAGAGCCACAGGGTAGTTTGCAAAGAATGCCATACAGATTGTAGCGATTGCAGCAGAAATAGCTGTTGCCATAAAAATTGCTGCAGGGGAAGCACCCGGAATTGAGCCAAGGTAATTCGGGTTTACTGCCAGAATGTAAGCCATTGCAAGGAATGTTGTAATACCTGCAAGGATTTCGGTTCTGACAGATGTGCCGTGTTCTTTCAGTTTGAACCATTTTTCAAACATTTTTAACATCTCCTTTGTAAGGTAATTTTATTACTATTACATTATACAAAAAATTGCATAAAATTTCAATAGATTTATTGTAAATTGTCAGTTTTTACAAAATTTCGGGATTTATAATGACAAATCAAACAAACAAAATGTTGAAAAAGGGTTAAAATCAACGGACACTTACATGTAAGACGAGGTTTTTTGGCGAATGAGACATAAGAATAACTGCCAAAAATAAAAAGAGGTTGAAAAATCAACCCCTTTTTATATTCAGCATGCTCTTGTTTCGGGACCATGTTTTAATTGCAGACGGATTTTATCCGCAATCATTGCAATAAACTCAGAATTTGTGGGTTTGTCTTTGTTGAACTTAACCGTATGCCCGAAAAGTTTATTCAGCATATCAATATCGCCGCGTTGCCATGATACTTCAATAGCGTGGCGGATTGCTCTTTCCACTCTTGACGGAGTGGTTTTATATTTCTTTGCAATCCCGGGGTAAAGTTCTTTTGTAACAGCGTTTATCAGTTCCATATCTTCAATAACCCATATAATTGCATCGCGCAGAAACTGATATCCTTTAATGTGTGCGGGCACGCCTATTGTTTTTATAATGTTGCTTACCATAATTTCAACATCGTATTCGGCATCGTTCATTATAGATGCTGCGGCGGTGTTCTTTTCAGCAATAAATGCGCCGCCGTCAAAGAAACAAATCTGATGATAAAGTGTATAGGCATCAAACGGTTTTGCAAGGAAATAAGATGCGCCTAGAGCAGATGCACGGCTTATGATGGTATCATTTACAAAGGTGCTTGTCATAATAACCGGCGGCTTTTTTGTATCGGGGTGCAGGTGTACGTGCTCAAGAATCTGAAACCCTGTCATATCGGGCATAACGTCACAAATTATGACATTTATGTCAAAATCGCAAATTATCTGGATTGCGCTGTCGGCGTTTGTGGAGGTTATAACCTCAATGTCGGAATAACTGCCGAGGTCGGTTTTCATCTGCTCAAGCCAGTCTTTGTTAGGGTCAACTAATAATACTGATGATTTTTTCAACTTGGATGCTTCCTCTCTGATTATTTTTGTTAGTGTAATTATATCACATAAATGTCAAAAGTACAAGTAATTTGTACTTTTTCATTGAATTTCTATATTTTAAATCAAAAAACTTGAACTTTTTTATTGAAAATGCTAAAAAATTTGTACTTTACAAAATAAGTCAATGGGTTTTTCTGACAAAATATGGAAATTATTTTGCGCATATTTACCAAATATTGGAAATTATTTGCTGTTCAAAGCAATTTTACCCTACCTATAACTCGATTTTTTGTGAAACGGAATTTTCGTTGAAACCTCAAAAAGATTTTAAGGTTAATATGTAATTATTCACGAAAAGTTGATTGTGTTGACTAAAAGCATTAAAAATGATAATATAATCTACAAGAAAACACTATCAAAAAGCCTCCCTTGTGTAAAGGGAGGTGGGTTGCGAAGCAACTCGGAGGGATTGTAATGGACTATAAACACAACAAAGAAATTGTATCACTTGCAAAAGCACTCCGAAAGAATATGACAAAAGAAGAAAATCACCTTTGGTATGATTACTTGAGAGAATACCCTATCAGGTTTATAAGACAGAAAGTTATAGGGAAATATATTGTTGATTTTTACTGTGCAAAAGCAAAAATTGTCATTGAATTGGATGGCTCACAACATTATGAGGACAAAGAAATAGAAAAAGATGCTTTGAGAACTGAGTTTTTAGAACAATATGGATTAAAAGTTATAAGAATATCAAATCTTGATGTAAACAAAAATTTCGAGGGAGTATGTATATTTATTGATAATGAAGTCAAACAATCCCTCAGTCAACTCCGTTGACAGCTCCCTTTACACAAGGGAGCCTTTTTATAAGTATCGTTTGTAGGTGTCGGAAAAATGCCGAAGATTTTCCAACCCTACTTTTTTATTGATTTTACCCCCAAGCATTGTTTTTTAGAAAAATTAATAGGCAAATATATAAAAGTGTTGGTTTTTTCTTCTTCGGGGGATATCCACCATAAGCAGCTTACCACAACAGGGCACTATGCTGAAAATTGGCAAAATTGTTGACTTTTGCAAAAAAGGTGCTATAATTATAGAAAAGTATAGAGTATGTATACAAGAAAATCAACTTTAAGGTGAGACAGGGATTATGGGAGATATCTTTTACTTGCTAGGAAAGTTTTTGATTATGCTTATTTTTATGGGCGTAGCAATACGAACACAAAAAAAGAAGTGGTTTACTATAGGTGCTGTGTTTCAACTCCTTTCGTTAGGCGGAATGACGCTTGACCCCAACGACAGTATTGAAGAAAAGATAATATGTTGGGTTATCTATATTGCAATACTGTTAATTACTGCATTTGTTATGAAACGCGGAAATAAAAATAGTAATACTAATCTTTAAAAATATTAAGAGTTAAAACTGTTTATCGTATTAAGATAAACAGTTTTATTTTTTTACTATAGACTTTTTGAGAAGATAGAAAAAACTTCAAACACTTTTTGTCATAACTTGTTTTAGGCTGAAATCTCAACAAAAAAATTATTCCACAGAAAATAAAGTTATAGGTTACCCTACTTAAATTTGACATATGAAAAAAAATATGATATAATAAACAAGAATTTATAAAAACCCTTCGGGTAAAACTAATGAGGAGGTGTATGCATGCACCGATTTAAGCTGATCGGTCTGGTGCTTGCGTCGCTTATTTTATCACAGTCGGCGTGTATGGCTGCGGGCGGCAGAGTAACAGCGGATGCCCTTAATATAAGAAGTGCACCGACAACCGAATCAAGTATAATAGGAAAGGCATATGCTGGGGAAACAGTAGAAATTGTTGAACGGGAAAGCGGTTTTTACAAAATTAATTTTAACGGCAAAGAAGCTTATGCATCGGCAGATTATGTTTCTGTTATTGAACTGTGTACAGGTACAGTAACAGCAAACCTTCTTAATATCAGAAAAGATGCAACAACAGCATCGCCCGTGGTAGGGCAGTTTGCTTATGGGGACAAGCCCGTAATTGTAGGCGTTACTGACGGATGGTATCAGATACTTCTTCGTGGGGATATTGCGTATGTTAGCGCAAGCTATGTTAAGCCCGACACGGACTTAAGTAAAATAACTCCTATATCAAGAGGCAGTGTTTCCAGAAAAGGAAGCGAGATTGTTACATACAGTAAACAGTTTACGGGTGTGCCGTATGTAAGCGGCGGATCGTCTCCTTCGGGATTTGACTGTTCGGGCTTTACATCATACGTGTACCGTCATTTTGGTGTTTCGCTTCCGCGTACGGCAAGTGGACAGGCTACTGTAGGTGTAACAGTATCTAAAAACGAGCTTTTGCCGGGCGATTTGGTATTCTTCAATACATATGGCGGAATTTCTCATGTTGGCATTTATGTTGGCGGAGGAGATTTTATTCACGCAACCGTACCGGGAGATGTTGTAAGGACAAGCAGTCTTGATTCAGCATACTACACAAGAACGTATGTAACTGCAAAAAGAATAATTCAGTAAACGAATGCAACTGCCGGCTTTTGGTCTGCAGTTGCATATGTTTTTTATTTATAGAATATAAACAAGGTTCCCGGGACCCAAACCGCAATCTTTGATTGCGCTTTTGGGTGGGGTTTTTACGAGGGGATATATGAGAGTAATTTCGGGAAGCGCAAGAGGCGCAAAGCTTAAAACAATAGAAGGAAACGATACAAGGCCCACAACTGACAAGGTAAAAGGGGCTATTTTCAACATACTTGCAAATGATGTTTACGGCAAAAAAGTGCTTGACCTTTATGCCGGCAGTGGCGCACTTGGAATAGAGGCATTAAGCAGGGGTGCGGATATGGCTGTTTTTGCCGAAAAAAACGCTGCAGCAGTAGAAATAATAAAGAAAAATCTTGAACATACAAAGCTTGTTGATAAAGCGAAAATCCTTAAAAATGATGTGTTTGCCGTAATTAAAACTGCGTCGGAAAAGTTTGACCTTATTTTTCTTGATCCGCCTTATGCGGATGAACTTGCGGGAACAACAATTAAGGCTATAGATGAGGCGAAAATCCTTGCAGACGGCGGCATAATTATTGCTGAAACCGACGACGGACAAACGCTGCCCGAGACTGTGGGAGAGCTTCGACTATATGACAAACGAAAATACGGAAGAGTAAACATAAATTTTTATAAAAAAATTTAAATAAACTATTGATTATTTAAAATAAATAGTATATAATAGATGTAGTAAATTGGATAAGTGTAGTGTTTTGACGTTTTTTTACAAGGAGGATCTCAATGAAAGTTGCCATTTATCCCGGTAGCTTTGACCCGGTTACCAACGGACATTTAGACATAATTAAGCGGGCAGCGGCAATTTTTGATGAGGTTGTTGTGGCAATATTTGTTAACTCGGCAAAAAAATCTGCCTTTACCGTTGAGGAAAGGGTTTTGATGCTGAAAACAGTAACAAAGGACATTCCAAATGTAAAAGTAATTTCTTCGGACAAGCTTCTTGTAAACTATATGCAGGAAAACAATATAAAAGTTATTGTTAAAGGCCTCAGAATGATATCCGATTTTGAATTTGAATTCCAGATGGCGCTTACAAACCGTGAACAGTGCGGCGACATTGAAACGTTGTTTATGATGACGGCGTCGGAATATTCGCACGTAAGCTCAAGCATTGTAAGAGAGCTTGCGGCATATGGCGGCAACCTTGAAAAGCTGGTTCCCGCAGGTGTTATAGACATCGTACTTGAAAAGTATAAAAATCAGCGGAAATAAAATAAAAAACCGGAGGTACGCATTATGGAAATATTACAGTTAGTAGATGAAATAGAAGACGTTGTTGAGAAATCTTACAGTCTTTTCGGTTACACAATAACCCACAAAGAAGATCTTCTCACTATGATTGATGAAATCCGTCTTAAAATGCCTGATGAACTCAAACAGGCACGCTGGGTCAAAGAAGAACGCGAACGCATTCTTGCAGAAGCAAAAGCAGAAGCTGATAAAATTGTTAAAGATACTCAGGATAAAGTTATTGCACTTATTGATGAGCATGAAATCACAAGATCAGCTAAAGAAAAAGCAAATGCAATTCTTGACGAAGCTCGTCGCCAGGAAGCTGAAATGCACAGAAATGCTATTGCTTATGCAGACTCATTACTCGAGAGGATTGACAAAACTTCGTCGGTTGTTCTGGACGAAATCAGAGAAAGCAGAAGACAGCTTAAGTAAGTTAAAAAGTTTTTACATATTCCTCCTTTTACGGGAGGAATTTATTTTAGGAGAGCTTTTTGCATAAAAGCCGCGGGAGCGGCGGAAACGGAGACAATTATGGCTATAGATAATGTTGCAATTAACGGACTTATTGAATCAGCGGCAGACCATTACCGCATAGATACAAAGCTTTATAATAACTATCAGGTTAAAAGGGGACTTCGTAACCCCGACGGTACGGGTGTTCTTGCGGGACTTACATCTATCGGCGAGGTAAGAGGATATGTTATCGACAACGGCGAACGTATGCCGATTGAAGGTAAACTTATGTTCAGGGGTGTCAACGCAAGAAAAATAATTGAAAATGCCCAGGAGGAAGGAAGATTTGCTTTTGAAGAAGCTATATTCCTGCTCCTCTTTGGTTTTTTGCCGAATAAAAAAGAGCTTGATGAATTTAACGAAATACTTGGTAACCTTCGCGAGCTTCCGGAGTCCTTTACGGAAGATACAATCCTTAAAGCTCCAAGCCCGAATATAATGAACAAGCTTGCGCGTTGTGTGCTTTCGCTTTATACATACGACGATGACCCCGAAAACCAGAGTCTTGCAAATATGATTCGTCAATCACTTGAACTTATTTCAAGAATGGTAACCATGTCGGCATATGCCTACCATGCAAAAGGACATTATTACGATAACAAGAGTCTTTACATACATTCACCGAAAAAAGAATATTCTACAGCCCAGAACTTTCTGCACCTCTTGCGTCCCGACAGCAAATTTACGAATATAGAAGCGCAGATTCTTGATACAATGCTTGTTCTTCACGCAGAACACGGCGGCGGTAACAACTCCGCATTCTCATGCCGTGTTGTATCCTCATCAGGAACAGATACATATTCGGCAATAGCCTCTGCAATAAGCTCTCTTAAAGGGCCGAAACATGGTGGCGCAAACGCAAAGGTTATGTATATGATGGACTGCATCAAAGCCGGTGTATCAAACTGGACAGATGATGATGAGCTTTCAAAATACTTATGGAAAATTGTTAATAAAGAAGCGGCAGACGGCTCCGGTCTTATCTACGGAATGGGCCACGCGGTATACACACTTTCCGACCCGCGTGCAGTGGTAATCAAAGAAAAAGCACGTCAGCTTGCTGAAATAAAAGGATGTATGGACGAATTCAATCTTTATGATTCAATTGAACGTCTTTCTCCGGGAATTCTTACGGAAAAAATCGGCAATAAGAAAAAACCGATTTGCGCAAACGTTGATTTGTATTCCGGATTCCTGTACAAAATGATGGATATTCCGGAAGAACTTTACACACCGCTGTTTGCAATTGCAAGAATTGCCGGCTGGTGTGCACACCGAATTGAAGAAGTGCGTTCAAACGGAAAAATCATACGTCCGGCGTTCAAAAGCGTGTGCGAACGTGTTAAATATGTTCCCATTGATGAAAGGTAATTCCCCGTATGGAAACAAGATATAATGTGATGAAAAAAGTCCGTGAAATAAACTCGGCGGAAGAAAAGACACTTCTTGCATATACCTGCGTGCACGGCTGCGCCCAGAACGAAGCCGATATGGAAAACATCCGCGGTATGCTTATGGAAATGGGCTATGGATTTACGGATACTCCCGAAACGGCAGATGTTATTGTTGTAAACACCTGCGCCGTGCGCGAGGGTGCGGAGTTTAAAATATACGGTAACGTTGGTGCATTCAAAAAAATAAAAGAAAAAAATCCGAATCTTGTGATTGTGCTTTGCGGCTGTATGATGCAGCAGGAAAGCGTAGCCCGAAAAATAAAACATTCCTATCCGTATGTGGATATTGTTTTCGGTACGTTCAATATTGCTGATTTTCCGCTTATGCTTTATAAAAAGCTTACGGGCACAAAACGTGTGTTTGAAATGCTTACGGAAGGCAAAATTGTAGAAGGAATGCCGACTGTTCGCGAAAATAAGTTTTCGGCAAGCGTGTCGGTAATGTCGGGTTGTAACAATTTTTGCTCATACTGTATTGTACCGTATACAAGAGGACGAGAACGCTCAAGGCAGTTTGATGCCATTATAAACGAAATAAAAGGACTTGCAAAAGAGGGATATGTTGAAATAACCTTGATTGGACAGAACGTAAACTCCTACGGAAAAGACCTTGCGGATAAACCCACATTTGCAAAGCTACTTCGCGCGGTAAATGACATAGAAGGGATAAAACGTATCCGTTTTGTAACCTCGCACCCGAAAGATTTGTCGGACGAGCTTATAGAAGCAATGGCACAGTGTAAAAACGTGTGCAAACAGCTCCATTTGCCGTTTCAGGCGGGAAACAACAAAATCCTTAAACTGATGAACCGCAAATACACTAAAGAGCAGTATCTTGCGCTTGTGGAAAAAATAAAGGCGGCTATTCCCGATATTTCACTTACAACAGACGTAATTGTGGGTTTCCCGGGCGAAACCACCGAGGATTTTGAAGATACAATGGACGTTCTTCACAAAGTGAAATATGACGGTGTGTATTCGTTTATATATTCACGCCGCGGCGGTACCCCGGCGGCAAAAATGGAGGATGTTATTTCCGAAGAGGAAAAACATAAAAACCTTGAACGTCTGCTTGAAGAGCAGAAAGAAATAGGTTACGAGAACAACCTGAAATATATGGATAATGTGTATGAAGTTCTGGTTGAAGGGAAAAGTAAATCAAACGACAATATGCTTAGTGGCAGAACCGAGGATAATAAGATTATCCATTTTGAAGGCGACGAAAGCCTTATAGGAACGTTCGTCAACATAAAAATAACAAAAATAAAAACCTTCTATATGGTAGGGGAAAGGATATAAAACATGGAAGTACTTGAACAGGCAAGAATTCTTGGCAAAGCGCTGAGAGAAAGTGAAGAATTTACAAAATATTACGAGGCGGAAGCGGTGTTTAAAATCGACGAAACCGCTATTGCACTTATTGAAGAATATACTCAGAATCAGGAAAAATATGTTGAAAAGCTTCAGGCTGAGGATATTACTCCCGAAGAAATGATAAACATCAAAAAACAGATGTCAGACGACTATGCGGCTCTTCTTGAAAACGACGTTATAAGAGCATATACCGAAACAAAAGAAGAAGCGGAAAGCCTTCTTGCAAGAGTAAATCAGATTATCAAATTCTACATTGTGGGTGAAGAAGACCACAGCCATGAAGGCGGATGCTCAGGACATTGCCATACCTGCGGAGGATGCCACTAATATTTAAGGTTTCACAGCGACAAGGAGAATAGTTTATGTCATACACGCCAATGATGCAGCAATATTTTGGTGTTAAAGAAAATTATAAAGACTGTATTTTGTTTTACCGTCTCGGCGATTTTTATGAGATGTTTTTTGACGATGCCGAAACTGCGTCAAAGGAGCTTGAACTTACGCTTACCGGCAGGGACTGCGGAATGGAGCAGCGTGCGCCGATGTGCGGCGTTCCGTATCACAGTGCCGACGGGTACATAACAAAGCTTATCGAAAAAGGGTATAAGGTTGCAATCTGCGAGCAGATGGAAGACCCTGCATCAGTTAAAGGAATTGTAAAAAGAGATGTTATAAAGGTTATAACTCCGTCCACCATCATTACGGACGGTGCTGTAGAACAAACAAAAAACAATTTTCTTATGTCGGTATACAAAAAATCAGGCGAGCTTGGACTTTCCTTTGCCGATTATTCCACAGGCGAGCTTTATGCAACCGTTATTGACGAAGAAATATATCAAAACCTTATTACCGAAATTTCAAGATTTTCACCTACGGAAGCGGTTATCTGCACCGAATGTGAAAACGACCTCAACATCAAAAAGATACTTGCGTCTTTTGATGTGTATATAACCTACGATAAGAATGGATATTTTGAATCTCCGCGCGAAAAGCTTGCCGAAAAATTCGGTGCATCAGGCGATGTGAATTTTGACGATGTTTCTGCACCGGCGGTAGCGGGCGCAATCAGATACATAGAAGAAACACAGAAAACCGATATTTCGCATATCAGCAAAATTGAATATTACAGCTCGGGCGAATATATGAATATTGACCCGAACACAAAACGCAACCTTGAGGTTGCCGAAACAATGCGTAACAAAGCTAAAAAGGGCAGTCTTCTCTGGGTGCTTGACAAAACAAAAACCGCCATGGGCGGCAGACAAATACGCAAATGGATTGACAGACCGCTTCGCAGCTGCGTGCTTATAAACAAACGTCTTGCCGGTGTTGAAGAGCTTATGGGCGATGTTATGCTCCGCTCGGAAATAATGGAAATGCTTTCCGGTGTGCGTGACATTCAGCGTCTTATGGGAAGAATTGTGGCAAAAAGTGCCGGTCCGAAAGACCTTGTTTCGCTTAAAACCTCACTTCAGGCGCTTCCACATATTATTAGCAGAATGTCCGGCGTTTCAAGTAATATTCTTAAGGATGTAGCATCAAAAATGGACGGACTCGAAGATGTAGCAGACCTTATTGAACGCGCAATTGTGGACGAGCCTCCAATGAAAATTAAAGACGGCGAGTTTATCAAAAAAGGCTATAACGAAACACTTGATACGCTTAAAGATGCGCTTACAAACAGCAAAAGCTGGCTTGCAAAAATGGAAGCCGATGAGCGCGAAAAAACAGGTATCAAAAACCTTAAAATAAGATTTAACAAAGTTTTCGGGTACTATATTGAGGTATCAAACTCGCATAAGGATTCCGTACCCGAAACATACATAAGAAAACAAACACTTACAAACGGCGAAAGATATATCACAGCAGAGCTTAAAGAACTTGAAGATATGATACTCGGCTCGTCTGAAAAAGCGATTAGCCTTGAACACGAGCTTTTTGAAGAGGTAAGGGCGGAAATAACCCGCCATAAAGACAGAATTGCGGCAAGTGCGGCGGCAATTGGTACACTTGACGGACTGTGCTCTTTTGCAGAGATTAGCGCAAAACAAAATTACTGCAAACCGGTAGTTGATACCTCGGGAGTTATCGATATCAAACAGGGCAGACACCCCGTTGTTGAAAAGCTTTCCGACGAAATGTTTGTACCAAACGATACGCTTCTTAACAGTGCGGACGACAGACTTCTTATCATAACAGGACCGAATATGGCAGGTAAATCCACATATATGCGTCAGGTAGCGGTAATTACGCTTATGGCGCAAATCGGCTGCTTTGTTCCTGCCGAAAGCGCAAGAATAGGCATTGTAGACAGTATATTTACAAGAGTCGGTGCGTCTGATGACCTTGCTTCCGGTCAGAGTACGTTTATGGTGGAAATGAACGAGGTTGCACATATTCTTAAACACGCAACAAAAAACAGCCTCATTATTTATGACGAAATCGGCAGAGGTACAAGCACATACGACGGGCTTGCAATAGCGTGGTCGGTGCTTGAATATACGGCGGACGCTAAAAAATGCGGTGCAAAAACTCTTTTTGCAACACATTATCACGAGCTTACAAAACTTGAAGAAACCATCCCCGGCGTTAAAAACTACTGTGTTGCCGTAAAAGAACGCGGGGAAGATATAATTTTCCTGCGTAAAATTATCCGCGGCGGTGCGGACGACAGTTATGGTGTTGAAGTTGCGCGCCTTGCAGGAATTCCCGATAAGGTTATAAAACGCGCAAGGGAAATCCTTAATAACCTTGAATCAGGAAAAGAAACTCTCGATGCGCCCAAACCGAAGGTGCAGGCGGCAGAAATCAGTTTTGAAGACCAGATTGCACTGAATCTTCTTGAAGAAATCAAAAAAATGAGTATTGATACGCTTACGCCTATTGAAGCAATGAATTTCCTTTACAAAATCAAAAAAGAAATCGAAAATATCTGATGAAAGGGTGAATCCGGATGTTTATAAAACTGCTTGATAAGAATTTAGCTAATATGATAGCTGCGGGCGAGGTTGTTGAAAGACCGTCGTCGGCGGTAAAAGAGCTTGTTGAAAACTCAATTGATGCGGGTGCAAGTATTATTACGGTTGAAATCAAATGCGGCGGTATAAAACAGATTAAAGTAACCGATAACGGCTGCGGCATTCATCCGGAGGATGTGGGAAATGCGTTTTTAAGACATGCCACAAGCAAAATTTCCAAACCTGAAGATTTAAACAGCATATATACACTCGGTTTCCGCGGCGAGGCACTTGCCTCTATTGCGGCGGTTGCAAAGGTGAGTCTTTATACAAGAACGCTGGAATTTGAAAACGGTATGGTTTGCAATGCAAACTACGGCGAAATTGAAGATGCAGAGGAAATGCCCGGTTTTGTAGGTACCTGCATAACAGTAAACGATTTGTTCTACAACGTGCCGGCAAGAATGAAATTCCTTAAAAAAGATTCTACGGAAGCGGGTTATATTGAAGAAGTTGTGCGCAAAATGGCAATTGCACACCCCGAAATTTCAATGCGATTTATAAACGACGGAGTAGAAAAACTGTTCACTCCGGGAGATGCAAGCCTTATGAACACGCTCTTTACCATATACGGTAAAGAGGTGGTAAGTCAGCTTCGCAAGGTTGAATATACCGACGGAATTGTCGGCGTATCGGGCGTTATATCTAACCCTGTTTATACTAAAAAAACACGTAATATGCAGACATATTACGTAAATAACAGACCCATTGTCAGCAGAATGATGATGAGCGCGGTAGCGGAAGCAACAACGGGATTTATTCCGCAAGGGGCGCATCCGGTGCTTGTTCTTAAGCTTGACATTCCGGCTGATAAGATAGATATAAACGTTCATCCGGCAAAGCTTGAAGTTAAGTTTTCGGAAGAAAGCAAAATATATGGCGCGGTTTACCATGCAATAAAAAATGCATATCAGAATACCGCAGTAATGCCGCAGATAAAAGAGCCGGAAAAACCGGAGGTAGTTGAGGCGTCGCCTGAAATCCCCGAAAAAACAGCGGAAGTTGACTACATTGCCAAAATGAAAGAATTTCAGGCAACAAAAGACGATCATATGTTTGTGGTAAAAAGCAAAGAGGAGTCTACTGACCCCGACGAAACGGAAGTTTCTTATAACGGAGAGCTGCGTTTCGGGCAGACCTTTGAAAATAGTAGTCAGGTGGAATTTGTTCCCGAAGACAGGGGCGAAATTCTGCAGAAAAATTTGGGCGAATATGTTCAATTAGGTCTTGAACAGAATCGGGAAATAGAGTATAATATAATTGGACAGTTATTTAAAACTTATATATTAGTAGAAAAGGGCAATAATCTGCTTCTTGTAGACCAGCATGCCGCACACGAGCATATCTTATATGCGGAGCTTGCTGAAAAACTGGAAAAGAGGGAGTTTTTTGCTCAACAACTGCTTTCCCCGCAGGTAATAACACTTATGCCTTCCGAAAAAGCATGCGTTCTTGAAAATGCATCCTTTTTTGAAGAAATAGGTTTTGAAATTCAGGATTTCGGCACAAACGATGTTTGTGTATCTGCCGTTCCTGCAGATTTGGAAAGTGAGGATGTTGGCAAGGTTATTTCCGAAATAGCAATGGGACTTACAGAAAATAAAATGGATAAAAGAACAGCGGCGGCGCAGCGTGCGCTTTATACTGTAGCGTGCCGTGCGGCAATAAAAGCCGGTAAAAACTTAGGTGACGCCGAAAGAAAAGTTCTTGTTTCCAAAGTTCTTGATGAAAATAAAACCGTTACCTGCCCGCACGGCAGACCGGCGGTAATTGCAATAGAAAAAGGCTTTATTGAAAAGCAGTTTAAAAGAATTAAGTAAGAGGAAAATATTTTGATACCACTTATAATTGTTGAAGGTCCTACCGCATCGGGCAAAACCGATTTGGCGGTAAAAATAGCGCAGAAACTTGATGGCGAGGTTGTTTCCGCCGATTCAATGCAAGTTTATAAATATATGGACATCGGAAGTGCCAAGCCAAGCAAAGAGGAAATGTGCGGCATCCCTCATCATATGTTTGATGTTGTTATGCCCACAGAAAATTTCTCGCTTGCCGAATATGTAAAAATGGCGCATGCCGTTATAAAAGATATTCAAGCCAGAGGCAAACGGGTTGTTATTGCCGGAGGAACAGGTCTTTATATTGATTTTTTAAAGGACAACCTTATGCTTTCCGATGAGGACGAAGATAATTCCGTCCGCGTGAAGCTTGAAGAATTTGCCGAAAAGAACGGTATAGATGCACTTCATAAGCGGCTTGCAGAGGTTGATGAAATTTCTGCCGCAAAAATTCATCCCAATAACGTAAAAAGGGTAATACGTGCACTTGAAGTGTACGAAAAAACCGGACACAAAATGTCCGAGCAGGTGGAAGAAAGCAAAAAAGGCGAAAAAATATACGATTATAAGGAATTCGGAATAATGTATGACCGCGACGAGCTTTATGACAGAATAAACCGCCGCGTTGACATTATGTTTGATATGGGACTTGTTTCCGAGGTTGAAAACCTTGTGAAAATGGGTTGCACAAGAGACAACACCTCTATGCAGGGTATAGGATATAAAGAGGTTATGGACTATCTTGAAGGAAAAACTACTCTTGAAGAAACAAAAGAAATAATAAGGCAGGGAACCCGCCGCTATGCAAAAAGGCAGATGACGTGGTTTCGAAGAAGTAATGTAACCTGGCTTAAACCGGGTGAAATGCCGCAGCTTTAAGGAGAATTATAATGAAACAGAAGCTTCCGCTTTTGATAATATTATTGTGTATAATTGTAATGTGGAGCATATACGGCAAAATTTCAAACAGTTTTACAGTGGCAACTGCTGTTTCGGGCAGCCGTGAAAATGTACTTTCTGCTGAGGCGCTTTTCATCCGCAACGAATATCCCGTAAAAGTAGACGGAAACGGATATTTCCAGAACAGTGCAGCAGGCGGAAGTAAGGTACATAAAGGGCAGACTATAGGATATTACTATATCGGCGAGCCTGATAAAGAGCTTATCAGTAAAATTAATGTAATAAATGAAAAAATTAAAGCGGCAACAAATGCAAGAAGCACCGAAGAGGCTTTTGTTGACGATACTATCAGTATAGATAATAAAATTGCCGCCTACACAAAAGAAATTTCCGAGCTTGCATCGGCAGGAAATCAGGAAGAAATCAATAAAATCCGTGCCGAGATAGATGTTCTTCTTGAACGAAAGGCAACCATAGCCGGCGGAGCTGTAAGTACAAAAGCATCTGTTATAGATACGCTTAACGCACAAAAACAGGAGCTTGAAAATCAGCTTATGGGAAACAAAACCGGTCTTTATGCACCGGCACCCGGGATTTTTGCCATATCTGCAGACGGACTTGAAGAAACACTTAATCTTAAAAGTATAGATACCCTTACCGTAAGCACGGTGGAAGAAATACTTGCAAAAAAAGAGTATACTGTGGATAAAAATGTTTATCCTCTCAGTATATGTAAAGTAATAGATAATTCAGAATGGATTCTGGCAATTGTTTGTGAAGAAAAGAAACTGCAGGGCATTCACGTGGGCAATACGCTTGAAGTAAAGTTTGCCGACGAGGGTGATATTACAGAAAAATGCACAGTTAAAAAAATATCCGAACCCGAGGACGGAAAAGTTGTACTTTATCTTAAAGGCTCGGTTGAACTTGCGCAGATGCAAAATGCAAGAAAAACCTCGGTTAACATAGTTCTTAAAAACTATAAAGGCCTGCAGATTCCGACAAAAGCACTTAAAAATGAGGCAGGGAAAGACGTTGTGTATGTTTCAAATGGCGCAGAAAAACAGATGAAATATGTCAATGTTTTATATAAAGATGACGATATTGCAATAGTGGAAGAAAATAATCAGGGTGAAAATCCGCTGCTGCTTTATGATGAGGTGGTGCTTGAATGAGTATCGCACAAAATATAGAAATTGTGAAAACAAATATTGAAAAGGCTTGTATAAGATGCGGGCGAAGCCCAGAGGAAATAACGCTTATAGGCGTTACGAAAACCCACGGCGCCGACATAATAAACGAAGGCATTAGCGGCGGTCTTACTCATATCGGCGAAAACCGAGTGCAGGAGCTTTGCGAAAAATATGAGACAATTGAAAAAGGCGTACATATCCACCTTATAGGGCATCTTCAGTCAAACAAGGTGAAATATATTGCCGATAAAGTCGACCTTATACATTCGCTTGATTCAAAAAATCTGGCAAAAGAAATATCGGCACAGGCAGTCAAACACGCACGGATTATTGAGGCGCTTGTTCAGGTAAACATTTCCGGAGAGGAAACAAAAAGCGGCATTTCGCCGGACGAGCTTGATGAACTTCTCGAATATATAGAGCTACTACCCGGTATAAAAATAAAAGGGTTTATGACAATTCCGCCTGTTGATACGGGCGATATGTTACAAAGTCGCAAAATTTTTGAAAAACTTCGGATTTTATTTGAAAAAACGAAAGAAAAAAGGTATAATAATACTGTAATCGAGCATCTTTCGATGGGTATGACAAACGATTATGAAATTGCTATTGAAGAAGGCTCTACCATGGTAAGAGTGGGAAGAGCAATCTTTGGAAATAGATAAAATGCAAGGAGGAAAATATTATGGGTAAATTCACTTCCAAACTTTTAAACACACTGGGAATAAACACAAACGAAGAGGACGATTTCGAAGAATACGAAGAAGTGTCCACACCGCAGGTGTTGGAGGATACTTCCAGCTTTAAACGCGGCAAGGTGGTAAACATCAACGCTACAACACAGTTCAGAGTTGTTGTAATTCAGCCTGAAACTTTTGATGAAGCAAAAGAAATTGCCGACCATCTTAAAGAAAGAAAACCGGTTGTTATTAACCTTGAACTTATGGACAAAGAACAGGCTAAAAAAATATTTGACTTCTTAAACGGAGCTATATACGCTCTCGGCGGAAGCATTCAGCAGGTTGCAACAAGCATCTATCTGTTTGCTCCGTATAACGTAACAATAATGAGCGATTTCCGTGACGAGCTTAAAAGCAAAGGATTTCTCTGGAATTCCTGATAAAGCCTTACGGCGTAAAGGGTGGTATAATTGTTAGCAGCTATTTATGCAATAAATGCACTTTTTAACATAATATATACACTTGTGCTTGTTGATGTTTTTGCAAGCTGGCTTCCGTTTTTGTATTCAAAACGGGGGGTTGCAAAAATACTTTATATGATTCATTCCTTAATAGAACCGCTTTTAAGCCCCATAAGAAAGCTTATGGCAAAAACACCGTTTGGCGGTATGCCGGTTGATTTTTCGCCGATTATACTCCTCATACTTCTTAATGTTGTAAGAAACATTGTTGTTACAATACTTATAATGGTGGCGTAATATGGACGAAGATAAGCTTTTTTATAACCGTATTTGCGACCTTGCTCGGAAAAGAGACGATAAAAATGTGCCCGCATTTTCAAAATTTCTTGGGATAGAGGAGCAGGTGGGACTTAAGTTCAAATCGGCGGTGTTTTGGGGTGGATATGAAGGCGCAGGCAGAAAAATCCTTATGTTTTTGCCCGACTGGGCAGAGCCACAGGATTTTTATGACTGTGTAGCTGCCGTAAAAATAACGTCATCCGATAAAAAGGTTTATGACCACCGTGATTATCTCGGGTCTGTTATGGGGCTTGGACTAAAACGTGAAGTAATAGGAGATATTGCGGTTTGCGATGGCTTTGCGGTTATGTTTTGCATTAGTGAAATTGCGCCATTTATTAAAGAAAATCTTGTGCAGGTGGCAAAATCAGGAGTAAACTGCGAAATCCTTGATTCACTTGACGGAATTAACATAAAACAAAACTACCTTGAAATAAGGGGAACGGTTGCATCCGCAAGGATTGACTGCATTGTGTCGTTTCTTAAAAATACAGGCAGGTCTGCGGCGACGGAAATGCTCCGTGCAGGGTGCGTAAAGCTCAATGCAAAAGAAATACAGGACACATCGAAACTGCTAAAACCCGGGGATGTAATTTCAATCCGCGGTCTTGGAAAATTCATTTTCGACGGGGAGACGGGTACCTCCCGAAAAGGAAGAAGCATTATAAATTTGAGAAAATTAGTTTAGTGTGGGAGTGATAATATATGATTTCACCTATTGATATTGAAAAAAAGGAGTTCAGAAAAACTGCGTTCGGCGGATACGACCGTGAGGAAATTGACGAATTTATGTCAATGCTCCTGCAGGATTACAGAACTATATATATGGAAAATGTATCGTTGAAAGATAAAGTGAATATGCTTTCTTCAGCGGTTACAAAATATAAATCAATGGAGGAGGTCCTCCAAAGTACACTTATTGTTGCACAAACAACAAGCGACGAGCTTAAATCCGCAGCTCATGACAGAGCAAAAATAATTACTGACGAAGCCGAAATAAAGGCAAATAAAATGATTGAAGATGCACGTCAGGAATTAGCCGATGCAAGGGCAGAGCTTGCGAATGTAAAAGTACAGATAAGCAGCTATAAAAAGCAAATACTTGCTTTGCTTGAGGGTATTGTAAATACTATAGAAAACATACCGGAAGACACCGAAAGGACTGATAGTTAATGGATTATGGCAAAACACTGAATCTGCCGCAAACCGAATTTTCAATGAGGGCAAACCTCCCTCAGAAAGAACCGCAGATTCTTGAAAAATGGGAAGAGAACAAAATTTATGACGAGCTTATGAAACGTAATGAAGGCAAACCTTCATATGTTCTTCACGACGGCCCTCCGTATGCAAACGGAAACATACATTTGGGTCATACAATGAACAAAATACTTAAAGATATAATCGTTAGATATAAGAATATGAGTGGCTATAAAGCTTCTTATATTCCCGGTTGGGATACCCACGGTCTGCCTATTGAAAAACAGGCAATCAAAAAACTGGGTATAAATCCGGCACAGGCAGGAATTGTTAAATTCCGCGAAACCTGCCGCGAATTTGCCCTTAAATATGTTGATACACAAAGAGACCAGTTTAAACGTCTCGGCGTAATCGGCGACTGGGAAAATCCGTACATCACACTTGACAATAACTATGTTGCAAAACAGATTGAAATGTTCGGACAGATGGCGGAAAAAGGTCTTATCTATAAAGGACTTAAACCGGTTTACTGGTGCAGTGACTGTGAAACAGCTCTTGCTGAAGCCGAAATCGAATATCAGGACGATGAAACAGCAACAATTTACGTTAAATTCCCTGTTAATGACGGTAAAGGAATGTTTGACGGCGTAGCTGAAAAAGTGTTCTTTGTAATCTGGACAACAACCACATGGACCCTTCCTGCAAACCTTGCAATCTGTCTTAACGCAGATTTTGAATACAGCCTTGTTAAAGTTGGCGACGAAGCATATATTTTTGCATCCGAGCTTGTTGATACTGTTTGTGCAGATGCAGGCATCGAAAACTATGAAGTTATAAGAACATACAAAGGCTCTGACCTTGAATATATCACATGCCGTCACCCGTTCCTCGACAGAGATTCTCTTGTAATCGTGGGCGACCACGTTACACTTGAAGCAGGTAGCGGATGTGTACACACAGCTCCCGGTCACGGTATGGAAGACTATATCGTATGCCAGAAATATCCTGAAATCGGTAACGTTGTTCCGGTTGACGCAAAAGGATATCTTACAGAAGACGCAGGTAAATTTGCAGGTCTCTTCTATGAAGAATCAAATAAAGCAATTCTTGAAGACCTCAAGGAAACAGGACACCTTCTTTCCATGAAAGTAATCACTCACTCATATCCGCATTGCTGGAGATGTAAAAAGCCTATCATCTATCGTGCTACGGAACAGTGGTTTGCATCAGTTGACAGCATAAAAGAAGCTGCTCTTGAAGCAATCAAAGGTGTTGAGTGGATTCCGTCATGGGGCGAACTTCGCATCAGCAACATGGTTGGTGACAGAAGTGACTGGTGTATTTCCAGACAGAGAGTATGGGGCGTTCCAATCCCGATTTTCTACTGTAAAGATTGCGGAAAAGAACTTATAAATAAAGATACAATCAAACTTGTTGCCGACCTCTTCAGAGAAAAAGGTCCGGACTCCTGGTTTGCTATGGATGCAAATGAAATTCTTGGCGGCGCATTCAAATGCGAATGCGGATGCGGCGAGTTTACAAAAGAAACTGATATTATGGACGTTTGGTTTGACTCCGGTTCATCCCACGGCGCAGTTATTGAAGAGCGCGGCTACGGCGATGTTGCTGACCTTTATCTTGAAGGTAACGACCAGTACAGAGGATGGTTCCAGTCATCACTTCTTACAAGTATCGCAACAAAAGGCAAAGCACCATACAAATCCGTTCTTACACACGGTATGGTAATTGATGAGGAACGTAGAAAAATGTCCAAATCACTCGGCAACGGTATTGACCCGCATGAAGTAATCAAAGCAAACGGTGCGGATATCCTCCGTATGTGGATTGCATCTTCCGACTATAAATCCGATGTAAAAATTTCAAAAGACATCCTTGCTCAGCTTGCGGAAGGATACAGAAAAATCCGTAACACAGCAAGATATATGATAGGCAACTTAAGCGATTTCAATCCTGATGCAGATACAGTCGCATATGAAAATATGCAGGAGCTTGACAAATGGGCACTTATGAAATTAAACGCTCTTGTTAAAAAAGTTGAAGATGCGTATAACGCGTTTGATTTCCACGTTGTTTACCATGCACTTCATGCATTCTGCGTAGTTGATATGAGTAACTTCTACCTTGACGTTATAAAAGACAGACTCTATACAGAAAAAGCAGACGGAGTGGCAAGACGCAGTGCACAGACAGCTATGTACACAATTCTTAATGCACTCGTAAGAATGATGTCGCCGATTATTGCATTCTCTTCCGAAGAAATGTGGAAGTTTATGCCACACGGCAAAGACGATAATACTGTATCAGTTCTCTTCAACGATATGCCGAAAGCAATTCCGGTATATGATAATGAAGCACTTGAAAATAAATATGCTGACCTTATTGCCGCAAGAGCAGACGTTCAGAAAGCCCTTGAAGAAGCAAGAGGAGCAAAAGTAATCGGTCACTCACTTGGTGCGGACGTTACAATTTATGCCGAAGGAAATAAATATAATTTCCTTAAAGAAAATGAAGATATGCTTAAAACACTCTTCATTGTGTCCGGCGCAAAGGTTGAAGAAGGCAGTGTAGACGGCGCATTTGAAGGTGAATTTGGAATAAAAGTAAAAGTTGCGGCAGCAGCAGGCGAAAAATGTGAACGTTGCTGGATGTTCAGCGAAACAGTAGGTTCGGATGCAAATCATCCTACACTCTGCAGCCGCTGTGCAGCAGCAGTTCCCGAAGGGGCAGGCGAATAATTATGCCCGAGGTTATAGATTTTCACTGCCATGTGTTTCCGGAGGCGGTTGCGGCAAAAGCCACAAACAACGTCGGAAACTACTACGGCATAAATATGCATGGCAAAGGCCTTGCCACCGAGCTTGAGAACTTCAATAAAAGCTTTCCGGTAAAAGGGTTTGTAATTCATTCTTCCGCAACAACACCGCATCAGGTTGAACATGTAAACGACTTTATTGCGGACTACGTTAAAAAGGACGATTGCTTTATCGGGTTTGGTACAATCCATCCCGGATACGAAAATTACAAAAAAGAAATCTACCGCATAAAAGCGCTCGGCCTTAAAGGAATAAAATTTCATCCGGACTTTCAGGGTTTCAAAATTGATGACCCTGAAATGTTCCCGATATACGATTTTCTTGCAGCACAAGGACTTCCGGCGCTGTTCCACGTAGGGGATGAACATACCGATAATTCAACCCCGCAGGCTATGGCATCGGTGCTTGATATGTTTCCGAACTTTACGGTAATTGCCGCACATATGGGCGGGTTCTCCAAATGGGACGAGGCGGAAAAATGTCTGTATGGCAAAAACGTATATTTTGATACGTCAAGCACGGTTATCCGCATATCGCACGAGCACCTGCGTGAACTGATTTATGAACACGGCGTGGATAAAATCCTGTTCGGAAGCGACTATCCGGTGCAGACAACAAAAGAAGCATATGAGGATATGTTAAAACTTGGTCTTCCCGAAGAAGATTTAGAAAAAATCTTGCATAAAAACGCAGAAAAACTTTTAGGTTTATAAAAAAACCGCTTGCATAGGCAAGCGGTTTTTTATATTTTAGGTACTGCTTTTGCTACTGTTGCTACAAGCACGTATTTTGCACCGGCACGTTTCAATATTCTTGAAATTTCATTAACCGTTGCGCCGGTTGTAAACACGTCGTCTATAAGAAGAACATTTTTACCTTTCACATCATCAGGTAGCGCAACCTTATACACTCCACGCACATTTGCTGCACGATTTCGTGCATTTAGTGTATGCTGCGGAAGATTATTCTTTATTTTTGTGGCGGCTTTCGGAAGAAGGGGTATACCAAGCTTTTTGGATACATACTTTCCAAGAAGTGCCGCGTGATCAAACCCTCTTTTATAATATCTCTTTTTATCGGGCGGTGCACACACTATAATATCAAACGCATTTGCTTTTGCGCCTGATTTTTCAAACGCATATTCTATAAATCCGGCAAGCGTTTTTGCCATATATGGCTCGGGACGGAATTTAAACCTGTGAATTGCTTTTCGTAAGTTTTCCGTATACCTCGATGCGGAAACTGCGCCGTCAAAATATCGTTTAGCCGCTTTGCAGGTATAGCACAGCGGCCTTCCATTTTCGGTAAGAACACCCGAACATTTACTGCAGCAAATAATTTTGAATTTATATTCCGCATCGCAAGCACTGCAGATAAAATTATCCGTGTGCTTATTAAGTAATTTCCCGCAAATTATACATTTTGCAGGGAAAAAGAAATCAAGAATTTTATCAAATACCATTATTTTCACCCGAAAGAAGATTTTTAAGTCCGCTGTAGCGCTCCGCCTGATAGTTGTTATCGGTCATAAACTGAATTACATCCTCACGCCCCACCAGGACAACAAGGCGTTTTGCTCTTGTTACTGCGGTGTAAAACAGATTTCTGCTCATCAGGTTTTTGTGTGCGGGGAATACCGGCATAATTACGGCGGTAAACTCGCTGCCCTGACTTTTGTGAACAGTTACTGCATACGCAAGCTCAATGTCGTCAATCAGTTCAATCGGATATTCAACTTTTTTCTCGCCGTCAAACAGTATGTCAATAATGCCGCTTTTTGTATCAATATGCTCAACAATTCCCATATCGCCGTTAAAAATTCCACTGCCGATAATATCGGACGTGGTTGTCCATTCAATATCGTAATTGTTTTTCACCTGCATAACCTTATCGCCTGTGCGGATGGTAAGCTGGCCGCGTTTTATTTCCTTTTTATCGTGGGATGGTGGGTTGAACACATTCTGCAAATGAGAATTTAAGTTTATTGAGCCCATTTCGCCGCGTTTTGTCGGCGTAATTACCTGAATTCCGGAAAGTGCATCCACCCCAAGGAATTTAGGCAGGCGTTTTTCGGCAAGCTGCAAAATTTCAGAAATTCCGTCTTTCGGCAGCTGTCTTCGGATAAAGAAAAAGTCGCCCGATTTATCGTTACATTCGGGATAAATACCGGAATTAATGTTATGTGCATTAACAACAATCATACTTTCTTTTGCCTGACGGAAAATTTCCGTAAGGCGGATAACCCCAAACCTCTCGCTGTCAATAATATCGTGCAGAACATTTCCTGCTCCAACGGACGGAAGCTGGTCGCAGTCGCCCACAAGAATAAGGCGGCATCCGTGCGGCACGGCTTTCAGCAGATTGTAAAACAAAAGTATGTCAATCATAGAGGCTTCGTCCACAATAAGAACATCGGTTTCGATAGGATTAGTCGAAGTGCGCTTGAACACAAGCTTTGACGAGTCAAGCGAATACTCCATTTCAAGAAGTCGGTGTATAGTTTTTGCTTCCATATCGCAGGTTTCACTCATTCGTTTTGCGGCTCTGCCTGTCGGTGCACACAGGGTAACGGTTTTCTTCTCGCTTTTCATAAGCGAAATAATGGTGTTTATAATAGTGGTTTTGCCCGTGCCCGGACCGCCCGTAATTACCGTAAGCGCATTTTCAGAGGCATATTTAACAGCCTGCCGCTGCTTTTCGGCAAGCGGGAAATTATTTTCTTCAAATACCGCAATTTTCTTATCTATATTTTTAATATTGTCTTTTATAACCGCATCCGCAAGTTCGGGCAGCATATATGCACAACCCATTTCGGCGGTATAATATGCCGGCAGATAAATGGCATTGGTTTCGCCGAAAGTGCGTTTTTTAAGCCTTCCGGAAACAAGAAGTCCCGCAATATGCGCGGATATAAAATTCTCGTCCGTACCGAGCATATTCATAGCATATTCCGTAAGCACATCCGTAGGAAGATACGTGTGCCCGCCCGACAAAGATTCGGTCAGAATATATACAAGCGCGGCATCAACACGTTTCGGATTATCGCGGGCAACACCCATGCTTTCCGCCATTTTATCCGCAGTTTTAAACCCTATGCCGTCAATATCGCACATGGCATATGGATTTTCGGATATGGTTTCAATGGTGGTTTCGCCGAAATGTTTGTATATCTTATATGCAAGATTTACAGACACATCAAATCCTTTGAAATATGAAATTATTTTTTGGATATTAATCTGGTTTAAATACTGATTGTGAATGGAAAGTGCAAGCTTGTTTGAAATGCCTTTCACGGAAGAAAGCATTTCGGGTGAATTCTGGATTACGTCAAGCGAATCCTCGCCAAAACGGTCAACAATACGTTTTGCCGTTGCCTCGCGCACACCTTTTATCGCACCGGACGATAAATAAAGCAAGATAGCCTCCGATTCTTTGGGGACGGCTTTTTCAAAGCTTGCGGCTTTAAACTGCTCGCCGTATTCAAGATGGGTAACCCACTGCCCCGAAACGGTAAGCCTATCGCCTATATGAATAAACGGCAAGGTTCCGCATACAGTAATGCACTCCTCGCCGCATTCAAGTTCGCATATTGTGTATCCGTTTTCTTCATTTGTATATATAATTTCGTATACTACGCCTTCAATTGTTTCCATAATTAACCTCGACTGTAAGAGTATATACTTATTATATAACAAACGGAAAAAACTTGCAACTACTTTCCTTTAATAATAGGTGAAAGCCGTTTATAAACAAGCATTGTAATAACGGAAAGAAGAATTCCGCGTACAAAGGAAAACGGCAGGTTAAACACTAAAAGCCCTTTTATAAGGGTGTTTGCCCATGGACAAAGCATAGTGTACATTCCGATAACCGCATCCTTTGACATAATGCTGAAATAAAACGGATATGTGATATAAAGGTTTACAAAAAAACCTACAATGCACATTGCAATTGTGCCTGCAAATGCACCGATAACAGCACCTTTTTTTGTTTTGTGGTATTTGTAAATAATACCTGCCACAAATACAAAGGATGCGCCGTTCAAGAAGTTCGCCAGCTCGCCGACCCCGCCTGTTGTGGTCTCAATAAGGCAAATGAGATTTTTGACAAGGCAGATCAAAACACCCCACACGGGGCCAAGCGAGAAGGCACCTATAAGAGCAGGTAAGTCACCAAAATCAAGCGTAAGGTAAGGTGGTAAGAAGGGTAAAGGCAGTTTCAAAAACATAAGTACGGTTGATATGGCGGCAAACACTGCGCAAACTGTCAGTTTTCTTAAATTTTTATTCATAACATTGGTCTCCTTAAAAAATAATGCCCTGTAAAAATTACAGGGCATATATGTGTAGCTTTATTAAAAAAGCGTAAACTTTTTCCATCCGGACTGTACCGTCGGCTTTGGAATTTCACCAAATCAACCGCAAGGAGAGCGGCTCGTGGGCTGTACCACCGGTAGGGAATTTCACCCTGCCCCAAAATTTACTTTTTCATTTTATCATATGTTATATTATATGTCAAGTGTTAAATTTTTGTCCGTAAAATTATAAAATAATGATAATTTATAGGTGATGATTAAATAACAGGAGGGATTATGATGAGCAAAAAAAGATGAACAGACACTTATAAAAGCTCTTGAAGACGGCAAAATTGCGGGCGCAGGTGATATCGTGAGAGTATTAAATGGCGAAAGACCTGTTTTTAATAAAATTGTAAAAAGCATCGTCGGCTGATGGTGTTTTTTTGTAAAAAATGTTGATTGATTGCGCATGTTGCAGATGATATAATTTATATGGATAAATGAAAAAGAGGAAAGGAAATGATCTATGAATTTTTTTGATGTACTTACTTTAATCGGCGGACTTTGTCTGTTTCTTTTCGGTATGAACATTATGGGCGATGCGCTTGAACGCCGTGCAGGGAATAAACTGAGTGCTGTTATCGGTAAGCTAACCACAAATAAATTTGCAGGCTTTCTGACCGGACTTGGCGTAACGGCGGTTATACAAAGTTCTTCCGCAACAACTGTAATGGCGGTAGGTTTTGTAAACTCCGGTCTTATGACGCTCAAACAGTCCATCAGCGTTATTATGGGTGCAAACATCGGCACAACAGTAACGGCATGGATTTTAAGCCTTGGCGGTATTGAAAGCAGTAACTTTTTTGTTCAGCTTTTCAAACCAATGTCATTTACTCCGCTTCTTGCACTTATAGGTATTGTTTGCCAGATGTTCGGCAAAACAAATAAGAAAAAAGATACCGGTATGATACTCCTTGGTTTTGCAGTTCTTATGTTTGGTATGGACATAATGTCGGAAGCAGTGTCAGAACTTGAAAATGTTCCGCAGTTCCGGCAGATGTTTGTAATGTTTTCAAACCCGATACTCGGTGTGCTTGCCGGTGCGGTGCTTACTGCAATAATCCAGTCAAGCTCGGCATCTGTTGGTATACTTCAGGCGCTTACTGTAACGGGTTCTATATCATACGGTGCGGCATTCCCGATTATTATGGGTCAGAACATCGGCACATGCATAACGGCAATTCTTTCGTCTTTCGGTACAAACAGAAATGCAAAACGTGTTGCACTTGCACATCTTTCATTTAATATAATAGGTACCGTAATACTTATGACGGTGTTGTACATAGTAAGAGCGTTTTTTGTAGTGCCTCTTCTTGATGAACAGGCAACACATTTCGGTATAGCGGTTGCGCATTCATGCTTTAATGTAATATGTACAGCAATTCTCCTGCCGATGTCGGGATTTCTTGAAAAGCTTGTTTGTAAGCTTGTTCCCGATACCAATAAGAAAGAAGTTAAAACAGAACTTGACGAAAGACTTCTTGCCACACCCGCCATCGCTTTAAGCACAAGCCGTAACTATACACTTGAAATGGCAAAAAGTGCTGTAAGTGCATTGAAAGACGGTATATATATGCTTTCTGAGTATAAACCTGCCGTTGCAGAAGAAATACGCGAGACGGAAGAAAAAACCGACCATTATGAAGATATTATCGGTAACTATCTTATAAAGCTTTCTTCGCATCAGCTTAATGAACAGGAAAGTGCCGAAACCACAAAACTTCTTCGTGTTATAGGAGATTTTGAACGTATTTCCGACCACGGCGTAAATATTCTGGAATCAGCGGAAGAACTCAGGGAAAAGGAAATGGATTTCTCCGATGCTGCAAAAAAAGAACTTACTACACTAGCGAATGCGGTTGTGGAAATAACAGGACTTGCACTTAAAGCATTTGAAGAAAATGATTTGGAAGCGGCGCTTGATATTGAACCGCTTGAAGAAATAATTGATAATCTCAAAGAAAGACTCCGTGCAAATCATATTGAAAGACTTCAGAAAGGCGGATGCAGTATTGAAGCGGGATTTGTGTGGTCAGACCTTATCACAAATCTGGAAAGAGTATCGGACCACTGCTCAAATATCGGTGGCTGCGTAATTGAAACCTCGCATAATAATCTTAATATGCACGAAGGTCTGCGCAGAATGAAATCCGAAAGTCCAGAATACAAAAACAAATTTGAGTATTATTTTGATAAATACAAAATATAAAAAGAAAAAGCTTGCCGAAAGGCAAGCTTTTTTGGGGTAGTGAATAGTGAAAAGTGAATAGGTAATAAGTAAAAACGACAAGATTTTTTTCAAATCTTGTCGTTTTTGGAGCTGATAACCGGATTCGAACCGGTGACCTCTTCCTTACCAAAAATAAAAAAAGGAAAATACGAATAACACAAAAACGGCGGAAATCCTTTATTCAAAAGGTTTATCCGCCGTTTTTTCTTTTTTAAAATTCGCCCAAAATCGCCCTTAATCGTAGCGGTTACTAACAAAATTACTAACAAGTCATAGATGTTAAACATCAAATTTTTCTACTGTATTAAAGAGTAGATTTATATCATTTTCGGTAAATTCGGTATATGAATTTATTGTTGTTTCGTATTGTTCGTGGCCAACAATTTTTTGAAGAATTTCTGAAGGAACATTCTTTTTAACCATTGTAGATATGAATGTGCTTCTTGTTGCCTTCGGTGTAAGTCGGCGCTTTGGCTCGATTTTTTTCGGCGGAATTATCTTCAGACGTTCAAGCAGGGGGTAGAACTCTCTGTCTCTAAAGTTGCTTGCATCTATTTTCCCGCCTATGGAATTGGTTACAAGGTAGAAATTGTTTTCGGCGTACCATTTTTCAATAATTGGTTTTATTCTTGGGTGTATAGGGATGATTCGATTTATACCCGCTTCTGTCTTTTCTCCGCCTATCATATAATTTTTATCTAAAAATACATTGGTTCTTTCTATAGAGAAAAGCTCATTTATTCTCATTCCGGAATAGAGCAGTACAATGGTTATGTCTGCCGCCTTTTCGCCTTCGCATCCTTCGATAAGTTTTATTTCTGCAGATACGAATATCTTTTTCTTTTTCTTCTGTGCTTTTGGCATTTCTACAAGTTGAGCATAGTTTTTGTTCAACAGGTCAATTTTCATACCAAATTTACAAAGCTGACTTGCCAACATTCGAACCTTGTCGCAGGTTGCACGTGCACCGCTTTCGGCGGTTTCGTCAATTGCGGTTTGAATATAAGCAGTGTTGAAGTCTCGCAATTTGATATTGGCAAACATACTTAATCTCTTCCATGCGGAATCATATCCGTCTTGGGCGCTCTTGCTTATGTTTTCATAATGGGTACTTTTCCAAAAATGAAAAGCATCTTCCAATGTCATATCATAATTATCAAGGAGTATATTTTTTGGTATGCTGTCTAAAGCCTTGTATGCTTCAGTACTTGTTTTATAATATCCAATAATTACAGTCTTGAGAGTTTGTCCGCCTCTTGCTGAAGAAACAGCAGCTACATAAGGGCGACGTCTTCGGCCGCTCAATTTATAAACGGTGCCGGTTCCGTTGGCACGTTTGCGGTACTTCTTTTGCGGAGTTTGTGTCTGCTTTTTTCCGCAGTGCTTACAGAATATGCTATCATTATCAATATCATTATGACATTTAACACAGCTTGCCAATAAAATCACTCCTTTCTCAAAAATGGTTGACGAATAAAAGTGCATATTATACAATTTAATTGGATTTTGGGTATATCCTTGTATGCAATCTTTCTTGCTGCGTTGGTGTTGGTAGCACCTAAGCGGCTTTTTATTGTCATTTAGACTGTTCTTTTTTAGTAGCTTGTTTTTCAAGTTTTTGGATTTTCTTCTTGGCTTCTACACAATCTTCTCCTTCGACAATATCACGTTTTAAAATTTCGTTTGTCATAAGCGATATTATTTCATCTTCAGACACTTTTGTTTCGGGAGTAAGCTTTCTTAATTGTCTTTTGATACCTCCTACAATTGCATCGCTCAAAAGCAGCTGCCCCACGATATGTCGATTAAAGATTTGTTTTTGGATATAAAACTCATCAAGATTGTTTTTGCTGTTTTTTTGAAATGCTTCGATACAGAGATAATATAAAGCTTCAATATCTTGGTCCTTGCGCGTATTGAGTTCAAACATATCGAAAGAATAAACAAGTTCTTTTTCAACTGATTTTGCAAAAGATATTTTATAAACATTCCATAATATACCATTTGTGAGGACAACCCATTCAATCCCGCTTTCGGCAGCATAGTTTGTTGCTTGTCGAACGAAGTCGTCTTTAAGGTTCATTCCGATAGCTTTGCATTCAATAAGTAAAGGAATGTTTTCATCCAATTTTATAGCAAGATCGCAGTATGTTTTTTTAATGGCAAATTCAGATGTGATATTTTCGTATTTGTCATAGCCGAAAATATCACACAGCATATCGGTAATTATCGTTACTGTATCACTTTCGTTTATGTCGTTTTGTTTGGCTTTGTTAAGTATCGGTTGAAACCTTTTAACCCCTTTGATTATGCGTTCTTTTGCTTTTGTGTTGATTTTTATCATTTTTAAATTTCCTCCTATGATGTCTTTATTTAAAATCCTATTATAAGTTTAAAAACTTTTCTACGTAGGAATGAATAACATAATAACAGCCCCATTGTTAATTATGCTATTTTATTTACGGATTGCAAACCAAGCAAGCATCGTAATTTTTCTCTGCTTCTTGTACGGTAAGTTCCATACAGTCCTTGTCTCGTATGTAGAAGCAGTCTTTCCTATGGTATTTCTCGCCCATGGGAGTCACATACACGTTGGTTTCAATTCTTTCTATTGAAGAAACATTCGATGCAACGTCTACAGCTGTTCCGTTTTGTACTGCATACATACCGAGAAAAACCAATACTATCCCGCAAAGACAAGATATGATTATTGGCAGCACCTTAGGTTTTTTATAATTTAGAACAAAATATGTAAATGCTTCCGCCTGCAGCTCCTGTTCCCGCTTGTTAGAAATACGTTCGTCTTCCCCCAAGTGACCTAACAGAATGTGAGCTGTTTCGTGAAGCAGAGAACACAATTTGTCCTGTGCCTTTATGTTTATAAATACAATTTTCTTTTTGCCATGTGAAACTGTAAACGCTTGGTGTGAGTCCGCATATTCCTCTAACCCTAGTTCAATCAATAAATTATTTTTTCTATTGTCGTTGTCATAAATTGTAACGTCATAGCCCTGTGACAGCAGATATTGTCTAATGGCTTCAAAGTTTACTTGCCCTTTTAGTTTATGAATAAACCTTTTTGAAACCTTTGTTATATAATTCGTTGTAACTCAATCCTTTCTCAGGGCTGTTACTATGTTACAAATTAAGTGTGATGAACTTCATCATCTTCAATAATTATTGCTTCTCCGGAAATTTCTTCCTGTGCAATAAGTTTTAATCCGTCTGTTCTTGGCAGGTTAATAACCTTCAAATTAGTAGTTTCAGATTTTCTATATTCAGGTACCTTTAATAAATCTTCAATATATCCAATTATTTTTTCTTGCCCAAGATTGTTCAGTAATCGAATTTCATTTATCAAGGACATTTCTAACGAGGAAAATTCGAATGTTTCTATATTATGAAATGCACTATCGCGGCCGAGAAGATAATCAATTGACACGTCAAAAAAGTCAGCAAGTTTTGTGAGCGTTTCGGGGTCGGGTTGGCGAACGCCCCTTTCGTAGTTAGCATATGCCTGCTGAGTAATTCCTAAATAATTTGCTACGGTCTGTTGATTTAGATTCCTGTCAAGTCGCAAGGATTTTATGTTTTTCATTTATTCTCACCTCGTATTTTTATAATACACAACTTTTTGTTGTAAGTCAATAAAAAAAGAAGAATACAACAAAACGAAATAAAATTTTAAAAAACTATTGACAACTAAAACAAAATGTTGTAAAATAAAAATACAAAAACAACAAAATGTTTTAAGAAGGAGGAACTATTGTGCGCGACTGGTTAAAAAATTTAAGGATTGAACAAAACCTTTCACAACAAACTGTTGCGGAAGAATTGAAGATAACTCAGCAACATTACTCTCTCATTGAGAGTGGAGAACGTCAAAAAGATATGTCAGTATCCATGGCAGAGAAGCTTGCCAATGTGTTTGGAGTGTCTTTGTCATACATACTGGAAAATGAAAGAAATGGAGTGAAATCATGAAAATTATAATTTTTTTAGCCATTACCTTTTTTACCCTATATAAGTGGTTTAAGTGGTGGCTTGCTTCTGCGGTTCTTGCAGCATGGATAGCTGAAAAGAAATATGAATCACCCAAGAAAGAAGACACAGAACGTCTTTCTAAATGGGTAATTCACAAAAAACTGAATTAAGCTGTTGGCTGATTTGGATTTCCTACATATTGACTGATAAGATTGGTAAGAACCTGCGATGCGATAGTGGAAATAAAAGAAATTGAACATGAAGAAACTTTAGAAAGAATGTTTTTGGTTTCTGACCAAACGCGGTTATCTCTTATAGTATCTAAAAATTTGTGACCTTCCCATGTAATTTCATGTACGGTTATGGAAATACCATCTATAATGTCTTCGCCAATGGATGCTGATATAAAGCCGGCTTCTTTAAGCTTACTAATAGAATATAAGGTATCTTCTTTGGAAAAACCGTTTGTAGCAAAGTCGGATAAGTCGAGTGAGTTGTAACAATCCAATGTTTCTTCAAGATAAAGTAATGTTTTTCTTATACAATCGTGGTTTAATTTCATATAATCACCTCATGGTGATTATAGCATAACAAAGGCAAAAGCACAAGAAGAAATCAAGAAATTACATTAAAAAGGGGTGATATGAAATGTTAGGACCAAATTTCTTTATTAAAACAATAACCGTGCAGGAAGCTGTTGAACGCTTAAGAAGTTACGGTATGAGTATAACAGCTCAAAAGCTTAAGGCAGGAGCAGAACAGGGTGTTTATCCGTTCATGGATGTTGTAAATATGAATAACTATTCTTATTGTGTTTACGAAAAGCTTTTTGATGAATGGTGTTTAAAACGTGGGATTGAACCTACGGCAACAGAAAGTGCATAGAAAGAAGGTGAAAGATATGCCGTACAATAACAGGTGTCCGGATTGCGGTGCATTCCTGGACTATGGCGAAAAATGCGATTGCAGAGAGGAGAGAACAAAAGATGCTTATACAAAAGATATTGCTTGCAGTAATGCTGATGTCGGCCATATGGTACATATGTAGTTTAGTGCCAGAACTGATGCAGGCAGCAGAAAAATGTGAATTGGAGTGATTGATGTGGAAAAGGTAAAAAGAAAGTCCCTGCAGACTATGCACAGTCAGAGCAAGGACAAACCTAATGAATCAATTAAATTTTACTACAGAAACGAGGGTTTGTCAAGATGTTAAACAATGATGACCCAAGAATCGGTACTTTACTTGACCGATGGATAACCGAAGAGCCGCCATATGAGGAAGATGACGATTATGTTTCCTTCGGCGGATATGAATTTATAGGAGTGTGTAAATGATGAAAAAATATTTAGCTATTTTATTAGTTTTAGTACTTGGTGTTACTTTGGCAGGATGTTCGGAAGCGCAAAGAGCTTCTTACAATCTGTCACAGCAAAAGGTATATGATGCAGGTTATAACAAAGGAAGTAAGGATGGTCAAGCCGGTGGATATCTCGCTGGCTACAATGAGGGTTACGATGACGGTGAACAAAGAGGTAGAGAGTACGGTGAACTGGTAGGGGAACGAGCTC
>JAFTSG010000008.1 GCA_017467445.1 Clostridia bacterium
ACAACGCTCTTCTATGGTAAGATGTTTATAGTTCATATGTTTCTCTCCTTTGTAGTTTATTGTGTGGTAACTCTATTCTACCAGAGATTCATATGAACTTCAATTTTTCTAAGTGTTGCACTTGATAGTATAATTCATCAAACAGTAAAAAATAAAAGCCCTTTTCAGGGCTTTTATTCTAGACTTGGGTTTGTAATATTTAGATTATATACTCTTTGTAAATCATCCCAGAACATCCGGTTTATTTCAGGTGTGATTTTTTGTCCTGAAATTTTTTTAAATTCTAAAATTGCTGCCGATGTCTTTTCGTCATTAATGCCATTAATATCAACATCCGGAATGTTCAAAAATGTGTTTGATAATGATTTTAGCATACTTTGAACAATATAAACTATTTCCTCATTTTCACCTGCTGAAATAGTATGGTTATCGGCAGGATATAAGTTAACAGGAAATTTCTCGCCGTTTTCTCTGTCAAGACGAAGTTTTACATCTACAATTTTTCTCCATGTTTCAAGGTCAACCTCACCTGTTTTTTCAAGACCGAATTCTATTTGGAATTGTTCAACCGCCGTTTGCGTAGTTTCATCAAACACTCCATCAGGGATTAATGTCGGAATATTTTCATATGCTGCAGAAATTGTTCTTAAATGCGATTGCAGAGCGTTTATTGGTCTACCTACATTTTCACTTCCGCTTTCACCGCCAAACATCGTGGCATCACTGTCGCCTAATTTTAGCGTAGAAACAAACTGCGTATCACGAACAGTTGTTGCAAGTGCAATTTCCTGCGCTTTTTTGCCTATATCATTCCACGCATATTCGTTTACTCTGCCGGTTACCGGAATTCCAAACCGTTCCTGATACTGAATTACAGAACGCCGTGTTTGCTTGCCGTACGAGCCTGTTTCAGCTACAGGTGTAATACTTGTATATACCGTGGATATACGATTTAGGTTTTCCTGCAGAATTCTTACATCTTCGGAAACGCTGCCTATTTTAAGTTCAGTGCCGCTAAATGGTGCAATACTTATCGGAAACAGTTCTTCTCGCGAAAGCACAAGATTTACAATACCACGATATTGAGAATAAATTGATTGCCAGGTTTCTTCGTTCACAACTCCCGTAACATCAAGATTGTTATTTTCCTGATATTTCATTACCGCTTCTTTTGTCTGCTGGTCAAACACACCACTAACTTTTATCGGCTCAAAATAATCAACAAACTCAAAAATAACCGAAAGGAAATATTGCAACACTTCAACCTTGTCACTGCTGTCGCCTAAGGATAATTCTTCCGTATTATCATAGTTAATCACAGGTGAACGCTGTCCTTCGGATTCAAGCTCAGCAAGACGGGTTACAGCAATATAAATCTGTATCATCTGATACCAGGTTGATTTATCAACAATACCATCAACCGGAAGATTAAACACTTCCTGGAATGTTTCTACCGCCGCCTGTGTAAGCTCGCCAAAATAACCGGTAATAGGATATATTTTAGGAATAGCAGGGAAATTTTGTGAAATTCTGTTCATTACAACCTGAATTATTGCAACATCTTCTCCCGTTTCTCCAAAGCTGATTGGATATCCCGGATATGACAGTGTAAGTCCCTGAATTGGTGCATCTCTCACAATCTCAATATCATCTCCATAATAGTAATATAATATTGCTGTTGAATTATAGTTCTGTTCGGCAAGGTTCTGGCTTCCCCACTGTGATAATCCCTCGCACGTAACCGTAGTTCCGTTACAGTATTTTGCCGCCAGTGGTTCTATATAGCCCACTCGCCGTATATAATCATTAAAATATATATTGGCAAACTGATTTATGTTATCAAATATAGTTCTTCCGTAAATAAATTTCTGGTCATAAGCCGTATTGTTTGTTATATTGAAGTCGTACCCCTGAGCGCGGTAGAATTCTGTATAAACCCTGTTTAAAGCAAAAGAAACCTGTGCAAGCATATTTGCTACAATGGCAGAATCCTCCCATGTGGGATATATCTCACTTGATGCCACGTTTTTGATGTATTCAAGAAAGCTTACAACAACATTATCTGCAGGTTCATCAGGTGCACCAAGATGCACAACTATGTATTCGGGAACATAAGGTAAATATATCGGCATAGTCTTCCCCCTTCACTACAGATTTTGAGGAGTAATTACAATAACTCGTACGGGTGTGTTTGCTTCACCCTCTTTTACGGGAATAAGGGCAACATCCTGAATGGATGTACCGTCAGGAAATACCTGAGCATCGCGCACAAGCACCGTACCGAACCCCGGACTTTCAACTTTAATATCACATAGCGAAAATGGTCTTGTTTCCGACGGCGCAAGCGAATATCCTATATCAGGCGTCTGAATAAGAATGGGGTCAATTTTTCCATTTTCGTTTGTATATCTGAATCCTATTAATGCCTTGTCACCACTGCCGTCATCTGCAGTTATCGTAACAAGTGCATTTGGAATAGGAATCCTTCCTCTCGATGTAAAAACCTGTGTTATAATTACGCCGTATCCCGGCATATACACCACCTCCGGTTATACAATTTATGTGAGAAAAATGGCGGATATGAAAAAAGCAAGCAGAAAATCTGCTTGCTTTAAATTTAAATTCCACTTGGTTTTTCTTTCATTATCTCAATTTTTAACAATTCGATATCATCAGTATCATCAGTATAATGCCAGCATTGAGCATACTTTCCGTTTGCTATTTCGTCAAGTCCAACTGTATTTACGCTTTTGTAAATGAATGTGCTTGCAGTTACCATATATGTAGCTGTATCTTTGGTATCTAAAGCATTTTTAAAAGTATAAACACCATTAGAATATGTTAAATCTTTTATTTGTGCTACTCGCCCTGTGTACTCCGGACCATTAAATCTTGGGACTTCTTCCTTTGGCATTGATTCTTCTAGTCTTGTCCTTAAAGTTATTAGTGGTCTGCCATCTTGTCCATCTGCATAATTGTATGCTATATTAGCACCAAAAGAAGTTTGTACCATCCAAAACACATCAAGTGCTCTATGCATCATAATTCCTACATCATTTCTTATTGCCGGAACATTTGCATCAAAATTCATGTCCGCAGTAATTCCTAAACTGCTTGCAGCAGCTCTGTGTCCTGCCGGATATCCACCATGCGCTTCTGTTACAATTTCATATCCAAGCAAACATACAATCATTTTTATAAACTCTTCATTTGTTACAGAATCTTCAGGATTAAAAAGTCCGTTTTCATCGCCATTTACAATTTTATTGTCTTTTGCAAAACAAATATATTTATATGCCCAATGGGTATCATTAACATCAGGAAAAACATTTTTTGTGCTTATGGTTGCAGAATTAGTAAATCCGGCAGCAGCTGCAATCATTTTTACAGCTTCCGCTCTTGTAAGTGTATCGTTAAGTCTTAAATTGCCATCGGGGTCGCCAACCATAATGCCATATTTATAAAGATCTTGTTTTTGAAAGGCATTCATTTCAACATTTGCAAAAACAGTTGTGGATAATATTAGAATAATTAAAATAATACTGATAAGTTTTTTCATACTATTCCTCCTTAATAAATGATATATTGTCCTTCTAAATTCCATTCGTCATCGGTTACAGATTTTATTTCTATATTATAGCTTTTGTTTTTATCAAATCCCAATAAGGTATATGCACTTTTTCCGCCTGCTAACATACCAAAACCTATAACCTGCTTTCCTGTTTCAGAGTCCGTAATAGTAACATCCATAAAATTACCTGAATTTAGTTCCATGTAAAATGAAATATTTCCGTTTTCATCACATAAAACGCCGTTAATTTTTTCATAATAATTATCTTTTGTATTATAATCGTCTTTTAGGTAATTTTTAGTTAAATTAGCCGTACCTGAATCCGATTCCGTTATTCCTTTTTTCTTAAGTTCCTTTAAAATTGCATCTGGAATTTTAGTTCCTGCCGGAAATTCAATTTGCTCCATGCCGATATATTCCTTATTAAAAGTCTCGTTGGATTTAATTTTAATCGTTTCTTCCGGTATGTCAGCAGGAATATTTGCATTATTATGAACCACAGTTTCTTCAGGTTCTGCTATTAATTCTTTTTCGGCAGGTGCTTCTGTTTCAAATACAGGGATTTCTTCTGTAAAATCTTTTAAAATAACCGATACTTTATCTGTAGCCTCCTCAACAGGAATAACTGCATTGGTTACTGTTGTGCATGATATAAGTATACATACACAAATTGTTGCCATCGACATAATTTTTGAGGATTTTTTCATGGAAATCATATTTTTAATTCTTCGTTTTGTTGCATTAAGTGAAAATCCCACATTATAAAAAGTTACAATTCTTTTTCTTTTAACTGAACATTGCAATAACGTATTTAAATAACTATTTTTTCTAAACTCACCTATTTTTGTAAGCGCATTTTCGTCACACGCTAGTTCCGCATCTTCCGCAAAAAGTTTAAACATTAGCCAGTTAAATGGGTTAAACCAATGAACAGACAAAAGTAGGTATGCAATCATTTTTGTGATATGGTCGAAACGCTTAATGTGAGTTTGCTCATGAATTATTATGTTATCCAAATCTTCGCCATCAATATTTTCGGGAATAAATATTTTTGGTTTAAAAATTCCGAATACAAAAGAAGTTTGAACGTTCTCCGACGTATAAATATTTTCTTTTAGTTTTACACCAAAACGAACTTTCTTTTTAAGCATAAAATAGGATGCAATTCCATATATGAACATTGCCGAAGTTCCGCAAATCCATATAATCGGAATTATGCCAATACGGGCGTTTTCGTTTTTATACTCGGTTGTGTTATATGTAACCTCATCTGCTTGTTCAAATGCAGGAATAAGATAATACTCTGACTGCATAATCTCGTTACTTTGAGGCACTGAATTAAAAATGCTTATATCTGCCGCCGGTGCAACAGGTGATATCAAACGGAAAGCAATAACTGCCCATAATACAAAAAGATATCTTCTTGAAAAACCAATTTTTTGAAGAATAAATTTTATAGGCAGTATAAACACAGCAACACAAAGAGCAGTAATATTCATTTCAAAAATTGTTTGAAAAATATTATTTAGCATCTTTATTCCTCCGTATTGTGTTCAATAATACGCTTTATTTCCTCCGCCTCTTTTTCTGTAAGCTTTTTGTTGCTCATAAAAGCTGCAATAAATGCAGGAAGAGAGCCTTCAAAGGTATTGTTCACAACATATTCACTTTCAAATGCTTGTACATCTTCTTTTGGAATAAGCGCTTTAACAACGCTGTTTTCATTGCGCAAATATCCTTTTTCTGAAAGTTTTTTAACCATTGTGTAGGTTGTTGACTTTTTCCAACCTAATTCTTCCAAACATATTTTAACAAGATTTCCCGACGCTATAGGTTCATTTTCCCATACAATAGTCATAAATCTGTAGTCGCTTGCACACAATTTTAAATGTTCCATTTTACACACTCCTTTTTGGTCTATAGCCATAGATTTGATTATAGTCTATCACAATAGACCAACTTTGTCAATAGAAAATTTCAAAAAAATAAGGATATGGCAAAACCATATCCTATTTTTATATTAATCCTCTTTGTTTAAATTCTTTTACCAAAAGTATTCCTGCAATTGTTTTGGCATCTTTTATTTTTCCGGATACAATCATATCGAGAATTTCTTCTTCTGTAAATTCTGCAATATCAAGAAACTCATCTTCGTCAGGACGGGTTTCGCCTTGTATCAAATCAGTTGCATAGTAAATATGAGTTATCTCATTGCAATAGCCTGGTGTTGGATATGTACCGGAAAGATAAATAAACTTACCGGCTTTATATCCCGTTTCTTCTTCAAGTTCACGAAGTCCGCAAGAATAGTGGTCTTCGCCATAATTTAGCTTTCCTGCAGGGATTTCCCAAATTTCTTCATCAAACGGTTTCCGGAACTGTTTTACCATTATAATTTTGCCATTATCTTTTTGTGCAACAATGCAAACACCGCCGGAATGTTCAACAATATCTCTTGAGGCTGTTTTGCCATTACAAAGGTCTACTTCATCACGTCGCACTTTTATAACACTACCCTCATATTTTATTTCTGTACTAATTGTTTTTTCATTATATTTCATAGTTACCTCACACTGGAATAAAATCAAGTTCGCCTGTGATTTTATCTGCACGGGCAAGAAATACTGTTATTTTATCCCCTATTTTATAACTTTGACCCGTACGCTCTCCTACGAGGCTGTATGATGTTTCAATATAATTATAATAATCGTCTTCAATATCACTAAGCGCAACTCTGCCCTCGACGGTATTTTCAAGCTCAACATAAAAACCCGATTGTGTGATTGAACAAATTGTTCCTTCAAATTCCGCACCGACAAAATCCGACATATATTCCGCAACTTTCAGTTTTGTGGACAGTCTTTCAGCATCCTGTGCAACAACCTCACGGCTTGATGCATTTTTTGCCGCAAGAGCGGCATAATTGCTATAATCCGTATTTTTGCCGTGCAAATAAGCTTTTATTATTCTGTGTATTGCCAGATCGGCAAGTCTTCGAATCGGTGATGTGAAATGACAGTAGTATTTTGCCGCAAGACCGAAATGCCCAAGGTTTTCTGTTGAATATTTAGCTTTCATCATCGAACGGAGCATTACTGTTGATATTGTTTTTGAGCTTGGTTTATCCTTAACATTTTCAAGCACCTGTGCAAGTGCTTTCGGATGCAGATTATTTGACATTCCTTTTAACGATTCATTGAAAATAGCAAGAACGCGCACAAGCTCACGGATTTTTTCTTCCGACGGCGTTTCGTGAATTCTGTACACAAACGGCATTTCAAGCCAGAAGAAATGTTCGGCAACAGTTTTATTTGCCGCAAGCATAAATTCCTCAATAATGGCGTTTGAAACGGTATATTCGTATTTATAAACATCTATTACTCTTCCCTCGTCATCAAAAACAAGTTTTGGTTCAGGGAAATTAAAATCAATACTACCGTCTTTCATTCTGCCTGCACGAAGAATTTCAGAGAGATTTCGCATTTCAAGCAGCATATCATAAATATCGGAATATTTATTTATAAGTTTTTTATCGCCCTCAAGAATTTTTGTAACATCAGAATATGTCATTCTGTGAGCGGTTTTTATAACACTTTCGAAAATATCGTGTGAAATAAGCTTTCCTTTTGGAGAAAAAGTCATTTCACAAGAAAGTGTAAGTCTGTCCTGATTCTCATTAAGGCTACATATTCCGTTTGAAAGTGCCGGTGGCAGCATTGGTATTACTCCGCCTGCAAGATACACACTTGTACCTCTTGAAATGGCTTCATTATCAATTGCCATGCCGGGTCGCACATAATGACTTACATCAGCAATATGCACTCCCAAAACGAAGTTACCATTATCGTCTTTCTTTATAGTTACGGCATCATCAAGGTCGCGCGCATCTGCGCCGTCAATTGTAATTATAAGCTCATCTCTTAAATCACGACGTCCCTGTATTTCTTTTTCTGAAACTGTTTTTGGTGATTTTTTAGCTTCCGTCATAACATCTTCAGGAAATTTTTCGGGAATACCAAATGTACGAAGAACAGCAAGCATAGTTGTTTCGGGTGAGTTTACCCAGCCGAGAATCTCTGTGATTTCGCCCACCGCATCTTTATTTTCTTTAGGAAAAGCCGTTATTTTAACAACGGCTTTCTGACCTTTTTCGGCACCTAGTGTATGTGCCGGATGTATTTTTATATACTGATATATCTTTTTATTATCGGGTTTTGCAAGGAGTTTGCCCGATTTTTTAAAAAGCGTACAAACAATAGTTTTATTAACTCGTTCAGTTATTTTTATAACCTTTGCTTCACCTTTTTTATCATTAGATGCTACAGAAAGAATTTTTGCAACAATTTTATCGCCGTGCATTGCGCCGCCGATATTTTCGCGTGATATGAATAAATCTTTTCCGCCATTATCAGGTTCGATAAACCCGAAACCTTTATCTGTGCCACAAAATGTTCCGGCAATAACTGTGTCGTCACCGCACATATATCTGCCTTTTTTAGTTATGACAACTCGCCCTTCGTCAATAAGTTCACAAAGAATTTTGTTAAACTGTGCCAAATCTTCCGCGGGCACATCAAGCACAAGCGCAAGCTCTTCAAATTTAAGCGGGACATACGTGTCCGAACGCATAAATGCAAATATTCTTTCTTTTCTGTTCAAAAAAGCACCTTCTTATAATTTTGCAAGCTTTTCATTAATAAGTTTATTAACAGTCTGCGGATTTGCTTTGCCTTTGGACATTCTCATAACCTGTCCAATAAGGAAGCCTGCAACATTGCCTTTTCCGCCTTTGAAATCTTCAATTGATTTCGGATTCTGTTCGATAACAGTATCAATAATGCTTAAAATTTCACTTTCGTCATTTACCTGTTTAAGACCGAGGTCTTCAATGATAACAGCAGGGTCTTTTGCAGTTTCAAACATATTTTCAATAACCTGTTTTGCCGCAGTATTACTGATAGTTCCGCTATCTATAAGTGCAATCATATCAGCAAGCTGCTTTGCAGAAAACGGCAAATCTTCAATAAGCATATATTTTTCGTTCATAATACGCCATATATCGCCCATAATCCAGTTTGATGCCGCTTTCGGTGATGCACCGGCAGCAATAACCAATTCAAAGAAATCAGCTGTAGCTTTAAGAGTTGTAAGTTGCGTTGCATCATATTCCGGAAGTCCGTACTGTTCCATATATCTGTCACGTTTGATGTGTGGAAGTTCAGGAAGCTCATTTTTAAGCTTTTCAATTTTTTCGTCCGCAATTATAATCGGCATAAGGTCAGGTTCCGGGAAATATCTGTAATCGTGTGCATCTTCTTTGCTACGAAGTGATACGCTGATACCTTTTCCGTCGTCCCAGCGACGTGTTTCCTGTTCAACCACCCCGCCTGCTTCAAGAATTTCGATATGGCGGTTTATTTCGTAATCAATCCCGCGAAGAACGCCGCTGAATGTACTTACATTTTTCATTTCAGAACGCACACCATATTCTTTCTGACCTACAGGTCTTACAGATACGTTTACGTCACAACGAAGCGAACCCTCCTGCATCTTACAGTCAGAAACATTTATATACTGTAGTATTGCTTTTAAAGTATTCAAATATTCTTCCGCTTCTTTTGCGCTTCTCATATCGGGTTCGGAAACTATTTCGATAAGAGGTACTCCGCAACGATTATAATCAATAAGCGAAGAATCCGGCGTTACGTCATGCATAAGCTTTCCGGCATCTTCTTCAATATGAATTCTTGTTACACCAATTCTTTTCTTTTCGCCGTCAACAGTAATGTCAATATAACCGTCTTTACAAAGCGGCAAATCAAACTGAGAAATCTGATATGCTTTCGGAAGGTCAGGATAGAAATAGTTTTTTCTGTCCTGTTTACTGTTTTTATTGATATCACAATTCATTGCAAGACCTGCTTTGATTGCATAATCAACAACCTTGCCGTTAAGTACGGGAAGTGTTCCCGGCATACCTGTACAAACAGGGCAACAATGTGTGTTTATTTCGCCGCCAAATTTATTTGCACAGCTGCAATATATTTTTGTATCGGTTGAAAGCTCTGCATGAACTTCAATACCTATTACTGCTTCATAATTCATTTGTCACCCCTCCTTATATACCTTTGTGAAAATCTGTAACCTGCTGATACGCAAATGCGGTTTTAAGAAGAACATCTTCTTTGAATGCATTTGCCATAAGCTGAAGACCAATAGGCATATTATCCTTGCCGAATCCGCACGGAACAGAAATACCAGGAATTCCGGCAATATTTGCCGATACTGTACAGATATCACCTGTATACATTTTAACCGGGTCTGATGTTTTTTCGCCGCGTTTAAATGCAACAGTAGGATAAACAGGGCTTGCAATTACATCATATTTAGCAAATATGTTTGTAAATGCATCTTTTATAAGGCTTCGTACCTGCTGTGCTTTTTTATAATATGCATCGTAATATCCCGAAGAAAGTGCATATGTTCCAAGCATTATACGTCTTTTAACCTCATCACCAAAACCTTCGCATCTTGTTTTGAAATACATATCGGAGAGATTATCAAAGTTTTCAGCTCTGTAACCATATTTAACACCGTCATAACGAGCAAGGTTTGAGCTTGCTTCTGCAGAAGAAATGATGTAATATGCTGCAAGTGCATAATCTGTTACCGGAAGTGATACTTCTTCAACAATTGCGCCCATTTCTTCAAGCTGTTTTAATGAGGCATTAATTGCAGTTTTGACATCTTCGTCAGCACCGTTAAAATATTCTTTCGGAACGGCAATTTTAAGACCTTTTATGTTGTTTTCAAGGGATTTCATATAATCCGGTCTTTCAATATCAAGACAGGTTGAATCCATATTGTCATAAGCCGAAATTATGTTCATTACTGCCGCACAGTCCGCCGCATCTTTTGCAATAGGTCCAATCTGGTCAAGTGATGACGCAAACGCAACAAGTCCGAAACGACTTACCATACCATAAGTCGGTTTGATTCCAGTTACCCCACAGAATGATGCCGGAAGTCTTATACTTCCACCGGTATCACTACCAAGCGTGAAATATGCACCGTTTGCCGCAACAGCCGCTGCACTACCACCGCTCGAACCGCCGGGAACGCAATCGTGATTATGCGGATTTTTAACTTCTCCGAAGTATGATGTTTCATTGGATGAGCCCATTGCAAATTCGTCCATATTTGTTTTTCCTATAAGTACACAGCCGCTATCTGCAAGTCTTTTTGTTACAAAAGCATCATACGGAGGTTCAAAATTATAAAGCATCTTTGAACCGCAGGTTGTCAGAATATCTTTTGTACAGATATTATCTTTGATTGCAAACGGAACACCTGCAAGAGGACCTAAATCTGCACCATTTGCAATTTTTTCATCAACTGCTTTTGCCTGCTCTATAGCAACATCTTCTGTAACTGTTATATAAGCACCGGTTTCTTCTTTTGTTTTTACCGCCTGCGAAACCATATGCTTTGCAACTTCGGTTGCTGAAATTTCTTTATTTTTTATTTTTGCGGCTATTTCAAGAGCCGTAAGTTTTTCAATACTCATTTTTGCCCCTCCTATTCAACAACCTTTGGCACGCTGAAACACCCTGCCTCTTTTTCAGGTGCGTTTTTCAGAATATCATCACGTTTATAAGAATCTTTAACAACATCTTCTCTGAAGACGTTCTGCACCGGTATTGCATGAGCCGCAGGAGCAACGCCATCTGTATCAATTTTAGAAAGGGTGTCCGCAAATTCAATTATTGCAGACATATCTTTTGTAAGCTTTTCTTTTTCTTCGTCGGATACGTAAAGTCTTGCAAGCTTTGCTACGTATTCAACTTCCTTTTCAGTTATTTTCATTTGTATTTCCCCCGATCATTTTATTAAATTCTGCTTCGGTTATTATCTTAATTCCAAGCTCTTTTGCTTTTGTAAGCTTACTTCCGGCTTTTTCGCCCGCCAGAACATAATCCGTTTTGGCAGATACACTGCCGGATGCCTTACCACCAAGATTTTCAATAATTTCTTTTGCTTCATTTCTCGAATATCCTTCAAGGTTTCCCGTAAGAACAAAGGTAAGTCCCTCAAACAAAAGATTTTCATTTGTCTGAACATCTTCGGTAGTTTTAACACCGCATTCTTTAAGCCTGTCCACAAGAGCCAGATTTTCTTCGTTTGCAAAATATTCTTTTATACTTAGTGCCATTTTTTCTCCAACGTCCGGTATTGAAGAAATTTCTTCTTTTTCCGCACTTATAAGCTTGTCTATATCAGTAAAATGTTTTGCAATTAGTTTTGCCGCCCTTGCGCCGATATGTCTTATTCCAAGACCAAACAGAAGTTTCGCAAGCCCGTTTTCTTTGGATTTTTCAATGGCATTTATAAGATTGTGTGCCGATTTATCACCAAGACGTTCAAGTCCGGCAATATCTTCTCTTGAAAGCGTATACAAGTCAGCAACATCAAACAGAAGATTGTTATCTGAAAGCTGTTCTATAACCGCAGGTCCAAGTCCTTCGATGTTCATCGCATCTCTGCTTGCAAAATGCTCAATATTACGCAGTTTCTGTGCAGGACAGTTATCTCCTGTGCATCTCGCCGCTGCTTCAGTCCCTTCACGTACAACGGGCGCACCGCATTCAGGACACTTCGTTGGCATTTCAAATATTATTTCATTTCCCATGCGTTTTTCGGGAATACTACGCACAATTTCAGGGATAATATCCCCCGCTTTACGAACAATTACTTTATCACCTATTCGTATATCTTTTTCTCTTATGTTGTCTATGTTATGAAGAACCGCTCTACTTACTGTGCTTCCTGCAATTCTAACGGGGGTAAGCAGCGCATTCGGTGTGATTGCGCCTGTTCTTCCAACCTGAACATATATGTCTTCAACAGTTGTTTCTTTTTCTTCCGCCGGAAACTTATATGCAACCGCCCATCTTGGAAATTTACTTGTTGCACCTATTTCCTGACGCAAATCAAGACTATCTACCTTAACAACACTTCCATCAATGGAATATGAATATTTTTCTCTGTTTTCGCCTATCTGTGAAATATGTTCAAAAACTGCTTCTGCTCCCGAAATAAGTTTAATATCAGGAACAATATTAAATCCACAGATTTTGAGATAGTTAAGCCCCTCTGTGTGAGATTTAAATTCTCGTCCCACAACCTGCTGTATATTAAACACATAAATACTTAATCCTCTGCCTGCCGTAACCGTACTATCAAGCTGACGAAGTGAACCTGCAGCGGCATTTCTGGGATTTGCAAACTTGGGTTTACCTTTAGCTTCCTGACGTGCGTTAAGTCTGTTAAAGCTTTCGCCCGGCATATAAACCTCGCCACGAACTTCAAGAAACTCCGGTGCCTCTTTAATAAAATGCGGCACTCCATCTACGGTTTTCAGGTTTTCGGTAACATCTTCACCTGTTGTGCCATCGCCTCTTGTAGAACCGCGAACAAATACACCGTTACTATATTCAAGCGAAACGGAAAGTCCGTCAATTTTCGGTTCAACAGAAAATTCCAAATCTGTTCCGTATTTTTCCTGCAATTTCTCAATAAACTCAACAAGTTCTTCTTTTGAGAATACATCGCTCAGGCTTTGCATAGCAACTTTATGTTCAACAGAAGAAAAAACTGTATTTCTTACTCCGCCAACATGATGTGTGGGAGAATTCGGGTCATCAAACTGTGGAAACTGCTTTTCAAGCTGTTCCAGTTCACGAAGGAGCATATCATATTCAAAATCGGAAATTTCCGGATTATCTTCGTTATAATACCTGTTGTTGTGATATTCAATTTCCGTACGCAACTCAAGTATTCGGTTTTTGATTTTATCCAAAACAGCTCCTCCGTTTCTTTAAAACTAAAATATTTAAAAAGCACAAAAACAACCGACCCTATTGCCGCTTGTTTTTGTTTTTCATAATTTATTTAAGCATTTCCCATGCGGTTTTGAGCTGGATATCCTGCTCAATAGTCAGATTATCAAATCCAAGCTTTGCATATTCTTCCGGCAAAACAACGTTAACATCAGGGTTGATACCGGTTCCATGTATGCACACTCCTGCCGGAGTAAAATACCTTGATGTTGTTATATAAATTGCCGTTTGTCCCGCATCGGTTTCTACAAATGGCAGTACCGTCTGAACAATGCCTTTACCATATGTTTTTTCTCCGATAAGAGTAGCCTTACCTCTGTCATGAAGTGCAGCGGCAAGAACCTCCGCGGCACTTGCGCTTTGTCCGTTCACCAGAACTGCAATAGGGACATTTACAATATCCGCATCGGATTTATATTCAGTTTTTGAACCATTTTTATATTGGAAATAGGTTATAAGCCCTTCATCAAGGAAAGTATCGGCAACACCAAGCGTAGAAGTAAGTATACCTCCGCCGTTATTTCTAAGGTCAAGAACCAGCCCTTTTAAAGAATCTGCACCAAGTGATTCAAAATTGGTTTCAAACTCGTTATAAGTATTTTCGCCAAAGCTTGTAATTCTTATATATCCAACATTATCAGGAAGCATCTTTGATTTAACTGTTATGAGATGAATTTTTTCTCTCATAAGAGTAACTTCTTCAAGAATGCCCGTTTCAGCACGTTTAAGCGTGAGAACAACGTTTTTACCAATCAGTGAACCGTCACCTTTAAGTATATTTACAGCTTCTCGATAATTGGAAAGTCCAACTCTTGCGCCATCAATTGCAATGATTTTATCGCCTGGTTTTATACCGGCTTTAAAAGCAGGTGTATCTTCAATAGGCGCAATAACAGTAATAGTTTCATCAAGATCATCAATCGAAACAGTTACACCAATACCTGTGTATTCTCCCTGTGTTTCCTCCTGAAGTTCTTTAAATGATTCTTCATCAACAAACCAGCTGTATTCGTCATCAAGCGCACTTATCATCCCTTCAAGTGCGCCTTTATATAAAACAGATTCATCGATATCTTCGTAATAAAATTGCTGAACTATATTTGCCGCTTTTTCAACACTAGATGCTGAGTATTCACTTTTCCCTGTCAGTCCTATTATGTCCAACAATCCGGAATCGTTTAAAAATCTGACAGCCGTTGTTAAAATCGTCGTGCATACAAACGTTATTATTACTGTTATGATTACAGCTCTTTTTTTGCTCATTTACCTATCTCCAATGATGAGTTGAAATTATTTGTTTTCAAGATACTCGTTAAGTTTTGCTACAAGTGCATCACAGTCTGCGCCGTGAACAGCACAAGCCTGTTCAAGTGTTTCTCCGCTTGCCGACGGGCAACCAAGACAATGCATTCCGATTTCAAGGAAAAACGGTGCTGTGCCCGGATCCATTCTAAGAACATCTGCAATTATCATATCTTTTGTTACTTTACTCATTTTAAATTCCTCCAAAAAGTTTATTTTATACTTATTTATTATACTACATTTATATACTAAAATGCAATAGTATACGGAAAATTTTCTTCTTTTTTCATTATAATTCCATTTAAAATAAAATATACTGTATCAATCAAGTTGAAAAGAGTGATATTTTGAATTACGGATATATATTGCGGGAAGAAAAATCAGTACAGAAATTTTCTGTATTTCACAGACTAAAAATCAAACACAAAAAGTTGTATCAAGCTTCCGGAAATATGCTTAATTTCTTTTATTTACCTTACACAAAAAACAAATATTACGAAGAAAAATCAATAAAAAAACTTATCGAGTCTCTTAAACAACAGAAAACGGAATATATTGCATTCGAATCTAATTTATTAAAATACACTTCGTTTTTTCAAGAAAAAAACTTTTGTGTAATAAATGGCGCATCAATAAAAAAACATTTATTGGTACAATCATTTTTTTCATATCTTAAAACAAATAAAATTGATACTGAAAAAATAGGAATTCACCTTTGCGCAAACAATATGAACGATATTAGTTTTTTCTTTGATAAAATAAGCAAAATCAACACCACATTTACAATGTGCAGCGAAAACGAAATGTTTTATGATAGCATTTTAAAGAAATATGGTATCGCCGTTCATTTTTCAGATAATGTTTTTAATAAAATTGTTATTTGTTATAACGGAAAAATTCCTTACAGCACAAACTCGCATCTGATTGATTTGTCGGTAGGCAACTATAAAATTTCCTGCAGTAATTTTCCTGATTTGTTTTCAAATATTACTCCTACTGAAGCAGAACTTTTAATACGAATGAACTATTCTTCCTGCGATGCCGGATTTTATGATTCCGGGATAAAAATAACTTATTTTTGATTCCGTTTTTTTCATGTAAACAATATAAAAATTTTTGCATATAATACATATAGTTTGTATTTGAAAGGACATTTGAAAATGGAATCTAAAAAAACAGTTTGTAGTGAAAAACCTATAGATGCAGAAAAGTACGAAAGCATTTATGATGATTATTTAAACCAACCGCAAGGTGATCTTGACGACTACATCTTCGGCGCAGAAATAGAGCAAAAAAAGCATTCAGAAAAATGAAAGGCAGACATTTGTCTGCCTTTTTGCTAGTTTTTAAGACTGTTAAGTGGTGCCGGAATTCTACCGCCGCGTTTAATAAAGTCTTCACTTCCGTATGGATTTATATTCATAACCGGTCCTTGTCCCAGAAGTCCGCCAAAATCAACAATTTCGCCAACTTGTTTGCCCGGAGCAGGAATAATTCTTACTGCGGTTGTTTTGGTATTAATCATACCAATTGCCGCTTCATCTGCTATAATTGCAGAAATTGTTGCCGGTGATATCGTTCCCGGAACAACAATCATATCAAGCCCAACAGAGCAAACACAGGTCATTGCTTCAAGCTTATCAAGAGAAAGTGCTCCGCATTTAACTGCATCAATCATACCGGCATCTTCACTTACCGGAATAAACGCACCGGAAAGTCCACCTACATATGAGCTTGCCATTACGCCGCCTTTTTTTACGGCATCGTTAAGAAGCGCAAGCGCTGCTGTTGTCCCGTGAGTACCGCATTTTTCAATACCCATTTCTTCAAGAATATGTGCAACACTATCGCCTATTGCCGGTGTTGGTGCAAGCGACAAGTCAACAATACCAAACTCAACACCAAGCTTTTTAGATGCTTCTTCGGCCACAAGTTGTCCCATTCTTGTTATTTTAAATGCCGTCTTTTTAATGGTTTCCGCCACTTCTCCGAACGACGCCTGTTTACCAAGCTTTTCAAGAGCATGGCGAACGACCCCAGGTCCGCTAACGCCGACATTAATTGCACATTCGGGTTCACCTGAACCTACGAATGCGCCTGCCATAAACGGATTATCCTCAACTGCATTGCAAAAAACAACAAGCTTTGCGCATGCCATATCGTCTTTTTCGCTACACCGTTTAATTATTTCGCCCATTCTTGCTACGGCATCCATATTAATACCCGCTTTTATTGAACCGATATTTACAGATGCACACATTTTGTTTGTGGATGCAAGAGCTTCGGGCAGTGATTCGATAAGCTTTCTGTCAGAATTTGTAAACCCTTTCTGAACAAGCGCTGAATATCCGCCGATAAAGTTAACACCGGTTTCTTCTGCCGCTTTATCAAGAGTTTTTGCTATTTTTACGTAATCGCCGTCGGCAGCTGCCGCAACCTGAGAAATGGGTGTTACTGAGATTCTTTTATTGATAATCGGTATGCCGAAACGACTTTCTATTTCCTCTCCTGTTTTTACAAGGTCTTTAGCAGAAAAAGTTATTTTATCATATATTTTTTCACACACTCGATCTATACTTTCAGCTGCACATGAACCAAGTGAAATCCCCATAGTTATTGTACGTATATCAAGGTGCTCATTGGAAATCATATTAATGGTTTCCATTATTTCGTTTTTATTTAACATCCCTCACACCTCGCTTATATACGGTGCATTGAATTAAAAATATCTTCATGCTGTATTTTGATTGTTACACTAATTTCTTCTGCCATTTTGTCAAGCTCGTTTCTTATGACATCAAACTGTTTTGAACATTCAACCATATCAACAAGCATTATCATTGTAAATAAATCCTGCATAATTGTTTGCGAAATATCAAGAATATTAATTTTGTTTTCATAAAGATAATTGCTTACCTTTGCAATTATTCCTATAGTGTCTTTTCCGATTACGGTTATTACTGCTCTCATTTTTTAACCTCCAATGTATTTATATATATTATCTTAATATTTAATTTAAATTTTGTCAACTAATTTATTGATTATTGTTTGTTTTTGTAGTATAATATTAGAATACACTATTATAAAGGAGTGTGTTTATGGATAAAACAGTCAATATCCTTGGTGTAAACATATCAACTGCAACTGTTTCAGAGGCTGTTCAGATAATTTCGGGCACAATTTCGTCCGGAAAGAAAATGGGCGTTTTTACACCAAATTCTGAAATAATACTTTCAGCTTATAAGAATGAGAATTTCAAAAATATCATCAACTCTGCTTCGCTTTGCACAGCCGACGGAATAGGTGTTATATATGCGTCAAAAATATTTGGTACACCAATTACCAAACGTTGTTCCGGATACGATGTTTCGCTTGAGCTTATCAAACAAATGGCAGATAATAATTATTCACTCTATTTATTCGGCGCATCTCCCGGCGTTGCAGAAGCGGCAAAGAAAAAAATTGAAGAAGCAAACCCCGGCATTAATATTGTTGGGTGTCATGATGGATATTTTGACAGCGAAGAAGAAAAAAATATAATTAACGATATTAATGAAAAAACACCAAATGTTCTTTTTGTTTGCCTTGGTTCACCGAAACAGGAGAAATGGATTTATGACCATTTGAGTGACCTTGATATAAACGTTGCAATGGGTCTTGGCGGATGTCTTGATGTATATGCAGGTAACGTCAAACGAGCTCCACAGATTTTCATAAATCTGGGACTTGAATGGTTTTACAGACTTATCAAAGAGCCAAAACGATTTTTCCGTATGCTGGCACTGCCTAAATTTATGCTTACGGTACTTAAAATAAAGTTTTTTGGAGGTAAAAAATGAAAGTTGTATTATTATCGCACACTCCCGAACCCGAAAAAGTTGTTGCGGCTGCCGCAAAACTTTGTTATTCCTCAAGTGCAGTTACAGAAATCATGGACGAGCTTAACGAAGAAAACACAAGCAAGTTTATAAATATGCTTATGAATATAGGTCACGAAAGTCCTGTTGAGCACGTTTCCTTCACTTTCGGTATAGAAGGAGTAAGCAGAAGTCTTCTCGCGCAGATTACGAGACACAGAATGGCATCTTATAGCGTTAAATCGCAAAGATATGTTGCAGAAGGTAATTTTGAATACATAACTCCTCCCGAAATTGAAAATATCCCCGAAGCAAGAGAAATTTTCCATGCAGCAATGCAGCGTGACCGTGAGGATTATAACAAACTTACAGAAATACTTAAGTCCAAATATATTTCCGAAGGTATGGACGAAAAACCTGCACAGAAAAAAGCTATTGAGGATGCAAGATTTGTTCTTGCCAATGCCTGCGAAACAAAAATGACAGTTACAATGAACGCAAGAAGTCTTTATAATTTCTTCAGAATAAGATGCTGCGAACGTGCACAGTGGGAAATTCGCGCTCTTGCAGATGAAATGCTTCGTCTTGTAAAAGAGGTTGCTCCCGTACTGTTCAAAAATGCAGGTCCGTCCTGTGTGGCTGGTGCTTGTCCCGAAGGTAAAATGAGCTGTGGCAGGGCAGCAGAAAAGAGGAAATCATATGTCGGGTAGACTTATTGTTATAGAAGGTCTTGATTCAAGCGGAAAGGAAACTCAAAGCAAAAAGCTTGCGGAATACCTTTCTGACAAATATCCTCTTGTTAAACGTATTGAATTTCCTAACTATCAGAGTCCTTCTTCATCTCTTGTAAAAATGTATCTTGCAGGTGAATTCGGCAAAGAAGCCGGCAGTGTAAATGCTTATGCAGCATCTGCTTTTTATGCCGTAGACAGATATGCGACATACAAAATGGATTTTGAAAAGCTTTATAATGACGGTGCAATCATAATTGCTGACAGATATGTTACTTCCAACCTTATTCATCAAGCAAGCAAGATTGCCGATACGGCAGAAAGAGAAAAATATCTCGATTGGGTATGCGATTTTGAATATAATCTTCTGTCGCTCCCCCGCCCTGATAAAGTAATTTTTCTTAATATGCCTACCGATGTCAGCGTAGCACTTATGAAAGAACGTGCAAATAAAGCGGATGGTTCAAACAAAAAGGATATTCACGAAAGTGATATAGAATATCTCAAAAACACATATAACTGCGCTATGGAAATGGTTAAAAAATATTCATGGGACTGTGTAAACTGCAGCGAAAATTCGCGGCCGCGCAGTATTGAAGATATTGCAAACGATATTATAAAACTTGTTGACGGAGAATGAAATGAAAAAACTCTTGATTTTTGACGGTAACAGCATAGTAAACAGAGCCTTTTACGGCGTTAAGCTCCTTACAAATAAAGAGGGGCTTTATACTAATGCCGTTTACGGATTTCTAAATATTCTTTTAAAATATATTGAAAAAGAAACTCCGGATTATATGGTTATTGCATTTGATTTAAAGGCTCCTACTTTCAGACATAAAATGTATGACGCTTACAAAGCCGGCAGAAAAGGAATGCCAGAAGAGCTTGCTGTTCAAATGCCTGTTTTAAAAGAAGTTCTTGCAGCAATGAATATAACTATGCTTTCAAAAGAAGGCTTTGAAGCCGATGACATAATCGGTACTGTTGCAGCTTACTGTGACAATAACAAAATAAGATGTATTATTGCAACAGGTGACCGTGATTCATTCCAGCTTGCAAGCGAAAACACATCCATTTATCTCACATCAACAAGAATGGGCACTACATCAACGGAAATTATCACACCCGAAGTTGTTAAAGAAAAATATATGTCATTACCTTCGGCTATGATAGACATTAAAGCGCTTATGGGTGACAGTTCCGATAATATCCCCGGTGTTCCCGGAATCGGTGAAAAAACTGCTTGCAAACTCATTGCCGAATATGGCAGTATCGAAAACCTTTATGATAATATTGAAAATATAAACGGAAGTGTGAAAGCAAAGCTTGAAAATGGTAAAGACTCTGCTTTTTTAAGCAAGGACCTTGCTCGTATCGAAATCAACGCTCCGATTGATATCAACTTAAATGATTTCGAAATAAAACCGTATGATAATGAAAAGCTTACCGAATTGCTTGTTAATTTAGAGTTTAAAAACATTATGAATAAGCTTTCTTTGTCATCAGAAACAGCAGTTTCTTCTGTTTCAAAGATTACGGAAAATATATAATCTATTATTATTGATAGTGCTGATGAAATTGCAATATATATTAATAAAATTATTTCATCCAAAGAATTTTCGTATTACATTTTTAACGACGAAACAGGTATATGCTCTGTAGCTGTTCTTGCCGAAAGTACACTTTATTTATTCAGTTTCGGTGTAGGGTTGCTTTCTAATTTCAGCATAACCGATATAAAAGAAATATTTGAATGTAATACCAAAAAAATCACTCATTCATATAAAGAAGATATAATACTTCTTGATTCATACGGCATAAAATTAAATGAAGTGGCATTTGATACTTCAATTGCTGCTTATCTTGATGCGCCTACCGCAAGCTCATATGATTTAGGGCTTCTTATGGGTTTCGAAACCTATGAAGAAAAGTTTGGCAAAGGGAAAAAACAACTTTCCCCTGCCGAAATTGATACTAACACACTTTGTGAATATGCAAAAAAGCTCTGTGCCGGAATTATCAGTTTAAAAGAAACACATACAAAGCTTATTGTAGAACGTTCTCAACATAAGCTTTATTTCGACATAGAACTACCGCTTTGCCGTGTTCTTGCGGATATGGAGCTTGCCGGATTTAAGGTTGATTTCAAACATCTTGATGATTACGGTAAGAAGCTTAATGCCGCAATAACCGTGCTGCAAAATTCCATATACGAAAAAGCAGGTGGCGAATTCAATATTAACTCCCCCAAACAGCTTGGTGAAGTTTTGTTTGAAATACTTGAACTTCCTGTTATTAAGAAAACAAAAACCGGCTATTCAACGGATGCGGATGTTCTTGAAAGATTGTATGATAAACACGAAATAGTTGCAGATATTCTTGATTTCAGGACATTAATCAAGCTTAAAAGCACTTATGCTGACGGGCTTATGCAGGTCATAAATAAAGCTGACGGCAAAATACATTCAAAATTCAATCAGACAGTTACTGCTACTGGCAGAATTAGTTCAACAGAACCTAACCTGCAAAATATTCCTGTGCGAATGCCGCTTGGCCGTGAAATCCGCAAAATGTTTGTACCGACCAATGATGAATATGTTCTTCTTGACGCTGACTATTCTCAGATTGAACTTCGTATTCTCGCCCACGTTTCCGGCGATGAAACGCTTACAGATGCTTTCGAAACGGGCAAAGATATTCATAAAATAACTGCCGCATCGGCGTTTAATGTACCAATCGATGATGTTACTCCCGAAATGCGCAGTAATGCAAAAGCCGTTAATTTTGGTATTGTATACGGTATTTCCGATTTTGCTCTTGCAGGAGATTTGCGAATTACTAGGAAAATGGCAAAAGCATATATTGACGGATATTTTAGCACATATCCTGGTGTTAAAGAATATATGGATAGCATTATAGCAACAGCTAAAGAACAGGGATTTGTTTCAACTGTGCTTGGTAGACGTAGATATATTCCTGAACTTAAATCGCAGAAATTCGCCGAGCGTTCATTTGGCGAGCGTGTTGCACTTAATACCCCTATTCAGGGAAGTTCTGCCGATATTATCAAAATTGCTATGGTAAATGTATATAATGCACTTAAAGCAGGAGGATATAAATCCAGAATTCTGCTTCAGGTACATGACGAACTTATTATTGAAGCACATAGAACAGAAGCTGATGCTGTTTCAAAAATTCTTAAAGAAAATATGGAAAATGCATTCAAGCTTAATGTTCCGCTTGTAGCGGATGTTCACGAAGGGACTAATTGGTATGAAGCAAAAGCCTGAAATTTATGGTCTTACAGGCGGTAGTGGCAGTGGAAAATCTTCTGCCGCCGGAATTTTAAAAGAAAAAGGATTTTTTGTTATAGATGCTGATATAACAGCAAGGGAAATTTTGAACGGTGATGTTCTTGAAGAATTACGCCTTGCTTTTGGTGATTCCGTTATTAATCCCGACGGTACGCTTAACAGAAAAACCCTTGCAAAAATTGTATTTGCAGATGATAACAAATTATCGCTTCTTAATTCAATAACACATCCCAAAATTGCACAGATGGTTATAAAAACAATTGAAACCTGCGGAAGTCATAAAGTTATTATTGATGCCGCAGCTCTTCTAGTGTGTAAAACCCTTATGGATATATGTGATAAGATAATTGTGGTTTGTGCAAATAAAGAAACAAGGATTTCCCGTATCATGACACGGGACTCACTTACATATGAAGAAGCTAAGTCAAGAATTAATTCACAAATGACGGACGAAGAAATGATTAAACTTGCCGATGTTGTATTGTACAATAACGGCACAATTGAAGATTTAAGGAGTACCATCAGTGATTGTTTTAGTTAAAAAAAGAAGATTTTTTACTATAATTGCCGCTATTTTACTTGTTGTTGCCATAATATACGGATATACCCCTTTAATGAAAAATATCCTTTATCCTACCCATTATAAGAATATAGTTGAAATATTTGCAACAGAATATAATGTGGACAAAATGCTTGTTTTTTCCGTAATCAAAACCGAAAGCGGATTTAACACGCGGGCACAGTCCGTAAAAGATGCCAAGGGTCTTATGCAGATAACAGATGAAACGTCAAAATGGGCTTTTGAGCAAATTGGAATAGATAAAGATGCGGACATTTTTGATCCTGAAATCAATATACAGGTAGGTACTTGGTATCTTTCAAAGCTCATTAAAGATAATAGCGGGGATTTGGTAACTGCCCTTGCTTCATATAATGCAGGCAGCGGCAATGTTCAAAAATGGAAAGATGCTTCCGGAAAAGATACTATTGCTTTTACGGATATTGAATTTAAAGAAACCGAAAACTATGTAAAAAAAACACTCAAATATTATGATGTTTATAAAAAACTATATAAGACAGGAGAATAAAAATGGAAAATTTAGTTTACAACTCAAAAAACGCATGGAGCGAAGAATCAAATGATAAAATCATGGACTTTTCCATCGGATACAAGGAGTTTTTAAACTCTTCCGTAACTGAACGAAAGTGTTTTCAAAATGTAGAAAAAATGGCAATTGCTGCAGGGTTTGTGTGCGCAGAATCAATGAGTAGCATTAACCCCGGTGATAAAGTTTATTTTAAAAACAAAAACAAAAACCTTGTTCTTGCTGTTATCGGAGAAAAGCCCCTTGTGGAAGGAACAAATATAATTATTTCACATATGGATACGCCAAGGCTTGATTTAAAACCCATTCCTCTTTACGAAGACGGAGATATGACATTTTTTAAAACTCATTATTACGGTGGAATAAAAAAATATCAATGGACAGCCATTCCGCTTGGCCTTTCGGGTATTGTATCAACAAAAAACGGTGATGTTGAGATAACCATTGGCGATGACGAAATATGTCTTTGTGTAACCGACCTTCTTCCCCATCTTGCAACGGAACAAATGAAAAAAACAATGATGGAAGGTATTGAAGGCGAAAAACTTAATCTTCTTGTTGGTTCAATACCGTCCGATTGTGAAACCGGTAAATTTAAACAAACTATCCTTGAAATTCTCAATAAAAATTACGGTATTTATGAAGAAGATTTCATAAGTGCTGAACTTGAAGCCTATCCTCTTTTGAAATCACGTGATATTGGTCTTGATAAAAGTATGGTTGGCGGATTTGGTCAGGATGACAGAATTTGTTCATACACATCACTTCAAGCAATTCTTGAATTGGATAAAATTCCTGAAAAAACCGCTCTTTGTGTGCTTGTTGATAAAGAAGAAACCGGTTCAAGCGGAAATACAGGTATTAAATCCATGTTTTTTGAAAATACAATTGCAGAACTTATCAATATGCAGTGCGATAACTACAGCGACCTACTTACACGCAGATGTCTATCAAATTCATCCTGTCTGTCCGCTGACGTTGCAGCTGCATATGACCCATCTTTTGATTATGCATATGAAAGAAAAAATTCTTGTTATCTCGGCAAAGGACTTGCTATAATTAAATATACCGGTAGCCGCGGAAAAGGCGGTACAAGTGACGCAAGTGCCGAATTTGTAGGCAAAATCAGAAGAATTTTCAATAATAATAATGTAATATGGCAAACCGGAGAGCTTGGAAAAGTTGACGGAGGTGGCGGCGGAACCGTTGCACAGTATCTTGCCAACTTAAACATTGAAGTCGTTGACTGCGGCGTTGCTCTTCTTTCTATGCACGCGCCGTACGAAGTATCGTCAAAAGCAGATATATATTATGCATATAAAGGATATAAAGCATTCTATGAAGAGGCATAATTTTCGAAAGGAAATCTTATGGAAGAATCAGCAAAATTACTGATAGAAGAAATATCTTCTTTAAAAACGGTAAAATCAAAACAGATTTTAAAACTAGTTCCACAACTTAATATTTTTACCGAAACCGGTACTGCTTCCATAGGATTTAAAATAGGCGCTGGCAGACTGTATATTATCAAAGATGTTGTGCAGTTTCTTGACATTGTTTCTTCCGGCGGAGTTCTTCCTTTTGGTAAAAATTTTGTTTATGATGGCAATAAATATGAATTTGACGGGCCTTCAGAAATGCTTCTTTCCCTGCTTATTGCATCGTCCGGAAAGGGGTTTAAAGAAATCGCCGGCGAAAAGAAAATTCAAATTAAAACAAACATTATTATCACTGTTTTCAAACTGCTTTCAGAGTTAAAAACCGAAATTTCTATTAATGAAAAAAACTATCCCGGAATGAAAATACGCATTGGTGATATTCCGGTTGTAAGTGAAATTTCTGAAAAACGCGGCATACTGAAAATTGTTTACGAAGATTTTCTTAACATTTTGCCAATTCTTCCCGATTTTTCTGTTTGCCGTTATTTTAACGAGCTTTTTATTGTATCTCAAAATCAGGCCAAACTTATCGCCTCTTTTTTAAAATCATATACAACCGACGGTAAAGTATATGTAAATATCAATCCAAAACTAAAACAGCGTGTTCTTACTAAGGTTATGCCAAAACTTAAAGTGGCGTCAAATCTTATTATTGACGAAGCTGTTAAACGTGATGTGATTATTGGTGAACTTAAAACAAAAGTTTATCTTGACAAAACCGAAGATGGTGATATCAAAGCTACTGCACTTTTTTGTTACGGTGAAACGCAGTTCAACCATTTTGCAGGCGAAAAACCGATAATGCCATCCAAAGTTTTACTGCGTGATTATAATAGAGAAAATGAATTTATTCTTACCGCCGCAAAAATGGGATTTGTCCCCAAAGACGGAAACCTTTATATTTATAACGATAGCGATATTTATGATTTTGTTACTGGAAACGTAAATCAGCTTCAAACATTTGGAGATGTATATTATTCAAAAACCTTTGACATGAAAATACTTTCCCCTGCCCATGGCAATGTAGGAATAAGTCTTTCACAGGGAAATGTACTTAATTTTACAATAAACTACGACGGGATTGATGTATCTGAGCTTGAATCTGTTTTTAATTCAATACAGGAAAAAAAGACATATCACAGGCTTAAATCCGGTACGTTTGTCAATCTTGAGGCTGACTCTCTTGTAAGTGGAGTAAAACTGTTTGAAAATCTTGATATCAAAAAAGGAGCCTTTGAAAGCTCGTTGGCTGATGTTCCTTTAAGCAAAGCTTTCTACCTTTCAAATATATCTTCAGACAACCTTGCAATTACTAAGGATACATATTTTACTAATTTTGTATCAAGATTTGAGAATGCCTCTTTTGAAGATTATGAGCTCCCTAAAGGTATGGAAGATGTATTAAGACCGTATCAGAAAATAGGTTTTAAATGGCTTAAACTTCTTGCATCATTCGGTCTTGGCGGAATTCTTGCAGATGAAATGGGTCTTGGAAAAACCCTTCAGGCTATAGCTTTTGTAAAAAGCGAATATGAAAATACCCAAAAACCAACTCTTATTGTAGCACCCACTTCCCTGCTTTACAACTGGTATAACGAAATAAAAAAATTTTCCCTCGATTCTTCTGTATGCATTGTTTCAGGTGACCCCACCGAACGCAAAGCACTTGTGTCTGAAATAGATAAATATTGTTTTGTAATTACATCATACGGGCTTTTAAGGCGTGATGCACATCTGTATTCAAATGCTTCATTAGCTTACTGCATCATAGATGAGGCACAGCAGATTAAAAATCCAAATACAATCAATGCAAAAACGGTAAAATCTCTTAAAGCGCAAGGATTCTTTGCATTAACGGGTACTCCGCTTGAAAATAATCTTACAGAGCTGTGGTCAATTTTTGATTTTGTAATGCCCGGATATCTGTTTTCAAGGCACAAATTCCGCACAATGTATGAAATTCCTATTGTCAAAGAAGAAGATAAAGATTCTTTAAACGAACTTCTTAAACACACAAAACCATTCATTCTTCGCAGACTGAAATCACAGGTTATGAGCGAATTGCCGCAAAAAATTGAATCAAAAATAGTTTGCGAACCAACCCAAAAGCAGAAACTATTATATACTGCATATGCAAGTGCTGCAAAAAAAGAAATCAATACTCTCATTGATAGCGGAAGTATTGCAAGAAATCATATCAAAATACTTTCTATGATAACAAGACTTCGTCAGCTTTGTTGCCATCCGTCACTGTTTGTTGAAAACTATAATGGCGGCAGCGGAAAGCTTAATGTTCTTATTGACCTACTTGAAAGCAGCATCGATTCCGGACACAGAGTGCTTATTTTTTCACAGTTTACTTCTATGCTTTCAATAATTGCCAGCACCTTGAACGAAATTGGTATAAGCTATTTTTATCTTGATGGACATACTCCAAGTAAATCAAGAGTTGAAATGGCTGACAGGTTTAACAACGGCGAAAAAAGTGTGTTTTTGATTTCGTTAAAAGCCGGCGGCACAGGACTTAATCTTACCGGTGCAGATATGGTAATTCACTTTGACCCGTGGTGGAATCCTGCGGTTGAAAATCAGGCAACCGACCGCGTTCACCGTATAGGTCAAACAAAATCTGTTCAGGTTATGAAGTTTGTTGCCAAGGATACCATTGAAGAAAAAATACACGAAATACAGCAGGTAAAACAAAATATGATTGATAACGTCCTTGAAACCGGAGAAACCCTCCTGTCTTCAATGTCAATTGACGAAATTAAAAGTTTATTTGAATAACAAAGAAGCGGCTCAAAGCCGCTTCTTTGTTATATGTTTATTTCAAGTCCTACAGGACAATGGTCGCTTCCGTATACTTCATTATAAATGATCGCCTGCTGTATATCTTTATTAATTCTGTCTGATACAAGAAAATAATCTATACGCCACCCTGCATTTCTTGATCTTGCATTAAATCTGTAAGACCACCACGAATATGCTTCTTCGAGGTCAGGATAAAGATATCTGAAACTATCAGTAAATCCCGCATCTAAAAGTTCATTCATTTTTCCGCGTTCCTGATCAGTAAATCCGGGATTGTTCCTGTTTGCTTTAGGATTTTTAAGGTCTATTTCATTGTGTGCAACATTTAAATCGCCGCAAGTAATGACAGGTTTTTTCTTATCAAGATTACAAAGGTATGCGCGGAAAGCATCTTCCCACTGCATACGATAATCAATTCGTTTAAGACCGTCCTGCGCATTTGGGGTATACACGCCTACAAAAAAGAGTTTATCAAATTCAAGGGTTATAACTCTTCCCTCTTTATCGTGCTGCTCTATGCCAAGACCGTAAGAAACAGAAATCGGCTCTTGTTTTGTAAAAACAGCCGTTCCAGAATATCCTTTCTTTTCGGCACTGTTCCAGTACTGATGATATCCTTTCGGCAGATATTCGGCTTGTCCTTCCTGCATTTTTGTTTCCTGAATACAGAAAATATCCGCATCTATTGAATTAAAAAAATCGTTAAATCCTTTGGTTAAAACAGCTCTGAACCCGTTTACGTTCCACGAAATAAGTTTCATTATATCATTCCCTCTATAAGATTAACAGTCATTTTTTTATCTGTCATATCAATATTTTCAACAAATTCCTTTACCGCCGGAACAAGCACTGTTTTACCGTTTTCCTGCTCAATTTCATATACATCGTTTGCGGGTGTAAAGAAAATGCTTTTGATTTTGCCTATATATTCACCCGAAACTTCATAAACTTCCATGTCAATCATATCCTTAACGTAATATGAATCATTTTCCAGCTCAGGCATATCTTCGTCATTAACATAAACATCTTTTCCAACAAGAATTGCCCTTGCATCCTCGGGATTTTCAATGCCGGCAAGTTTAAGTATAACGCAGTTTTTTACGTATTTTACATGTTCAATTTTATATGGAGCATCACCAATAATAACCGATGAAAGTGATTCAAATAAATCGGATATATTACTGAATGATACAAGTTTAATTTCACCTTTAATCCCTCTTGTAGTAACAACTTTTGCAATTTTAATCATACTATCATCTCACTTAAAAGGTTAAGCAAAAAGGATGCAATAAAATCACATCCTTTAAACTTATTAAATAATTTCAACTACAACACGTTTGTTCTCTTTATGAGCGGCAGCCTTGACAACTGTTCTTATTGCTTTTGCAATTTTGCCCTGCTTGCCGATTACCTTACCCATATCATCCGGATTAACACGGAGTTCAAGAGTTATGGTTTTATTCTCATCCTTTTCAACGACGTTTACGTCTGCAGGACAGTCAACAAGAGATTTCGCTATGTTTTCTAAAAGTTCTTTCATGATTTTAACTCCAAAACTCTTATTTTTCTATACCGTTTTTCTTAAGTAAAGCTTTAACAGTATCTGTCGGCTGAGCACCGTCATTTAACCATTTTTTAGCTTTGTCTCCGTCGATTGTAACTGTTGCAGGATCTGTAAGCGGATTGTATGTTCCGATTTCTTCGATGAAACGACCGTCTCTCGGATATCTTGAATCAGCTACAACGATTCTGTAAAACGGGGATTTTTTAGCACCCATTCTTCTTAAACGAATTTTTACTGCCATTTTATTTCACCTCCTTAACATGATGTTATTAAAACGGGAACTTGCCCAAATTTTTCAATTTACGTTTCATTGCTTTATTGCCTGTCATTTGTTTAATCATTTTCTGCATTGATTCAAACTGTTTCAAAAGTGCATTTACATCCTGCACTCTCATGCCACAGCCGTTTGCAATACGCTGTTTTCTGCTTGCGTTTATTATACCCGGATTTCTTCTTTCTTTCGGTGTCATCGAAAGGATAATTGCTTCCGTTCTTGAAAGCTGATTATCATCAATATTAACATTGTTGAGTGCTTTTGCATTGACACCGGGCATCATTCCGATTATCTGCGAAAGAGGACCCATATTCTTTATCTGACTAAGCTGAACAAGAAAATCTTCTAGATCAAACTGATTCTGACGCAGGCGTTTTTCCATTTCAATTGCCTGCTTTTCGTCAAATGCTTCCTGCGCTTTATCAATAAGGGTAAGCACGTCGCCCATGCCGAGTATGCGGGATGCCATTCTGTCCGGATGGAATACTTCGAGGTCAGAAAGCTTTTCGCCCATACCGGCATATTTGATGGGTTTTCCTGTTACAGCCCTTACGGAAATCGCCGCACCACCTCTTGTATCACCATCAAGCTTTGTAAGAACAACGCCGGTAATATCAAGCTGCTGGTTAAAGCTTTCTGCCACATTTACAGCATCCTGACCCGTCATCGAGTCAACAACAAGAAGTATTTCTTTTGGGTCTACAGCTTGCTTTATGTTCTGCAGTTCTTCCATAAGTTCTTCATTTACATGAAGTCGACCTGCAGTATCTATTATAACAAGGTCATTTCCTTTTGATTCAGCATGTTTTATTGCCTGACGCGCAATGTCTACAGGGTCGGTACTCCCTTCAATGGTAAACACCGGAATATCAAGCCCAGAGCCAACAATCTGCAGCTGTTTTATTGCCGCTGGTCTGTATACGTCACACGCTACAAGAAGCGGACGTTTTGTTTTTTGTTTACGGAGCTGCGCCGCAATTTTACCGCTTGTGGTTGTTTTGCCTGCACCCTGAAGACCTATCATCATTATAACTGTTGGCGGTTTTGAAGAAAACTCTATTTTCGATTCAGTTTCACCCATAAGCTTAACGAGCTCTTCACGGACAATTTTGATTATATGCTGTGCAGGAGTAAGGCTTTCAAGTATTTCTGCGCCTATTGCTCTTTCCGAAACAGTTGCTGTAAAATCTTTAACTACTTTATAGTTAACATCTGCTTCAAGAAGCGCCATTCGTATTTCACGCATTGCCGATTTAACATCAGCTTCTGTAACCTTACCTTTATTTTTAAGTTTTTTAAAAGCATCCTGCAATTTATCCATTAAATTATCAAATGCCATAATATCTCCTTAAATATGAATGTCCGATATATCACTTATTGCCTTTTTGATTGTTTCTGATTTCTCATTATTATCTAACGGCAATATGCTTTCCAAATTCTTTTTTATGTTATCAATTTGATTATTAATCTGATAAAACTTATCTGCAAGTTCAAGTTTTTCTTCAATTTGGGTTATAATGCTTTCCGCTTTTTTAAGTGCATCACGTACGCCCTGCCTGCTTATTCCAAGCTCGGACGCTATTTCGCCAAGCGACAAATCGTCATTATAATAAAAATCCATTATTTCAAACTGTCGTTCCGACAATATACTTCCATAGAAATCAAGCAATATGGAAAAGTTTAAATCTTTACTCATTTAATCACCTGTAAAGCAAATCGCTTTACATATTATACTACAGTTTTTCCCGCTTGTCAATAGTAAAAATAAAAAAACAGAGCAAATTTTTGCTCTGTTTTAGTTTTATAAAAGTTCTGTTCCTTCAACGGCTCTGTTTACAAGTGCTTCCACATCAAGCTTTGATTCCGATTCTATAACTTTTTCGAGTTTTGGCTTTATATCGGGGCTTTTTGGTACAAACACCGTACAACAGTCTTCATATGGAAGAATTGATGTATCAAAAGTACCTATCTTTCTTGCGTAGTTAATTATTTCCTGTTTATCAAGCCCTACAAGCGGACGAAGTATCGGCATAGTTGCGACCTCGCTTGTTACAACCATACTCTGCATTGTCTGACTTGCAACCTGACCAAGGCTTTCACCCGTTACAAGAACGCTTGCATCATTCTGCTCGGCTATTCTCTGTGCAATTCTGTTCATAAATCTGCGCATTATAATTGTAAGCTGACTTTCAGGACATTTATCCTTTATTTCCATCTGAATTTCAGTAAACGGAACAATATACATTGGTATTTTCCCTGCATATTCTTCAAGAATTCTATTAAGTTCGATTACCTTTTCTTTTGCACGCTGTGATGTATAGGGATAACTGAAGAAGTTTATTGAAATAAGATTAACACCTCGTTTTGCCATAAGCCATCCTGCAACCGGAGAGTCAATTCCTCCCGAAAGAAGAAGTGCCGCCTTACCGGATGAACCCGTAGGGATTCCGCCTGCGCCTTTTATTTTTTCGCAGTATACATATGCATATTCGTCACGGATATCAACATTTACGGTAAGTTCCGGATTTTTCACGTCAACCTTCAGATGCGAAAAGTTTTGAAGAATAAACCCGCCTGTTTCAGCACAAATTTCTGGTGATGTAAGCGGAAATTTTTTATCTGCACGTTTTGCCTCCACTTTAAATGTTTTTGCATTTAAAAGAGGCACTGATATTTTTTCTTTTATAACCCTGTATATATCATTCATATCTTTTTCGGCAACATATGCCGGAGAAATCTGGGTTATACCAAATACCTTTTTAATACTTTCAACAGCCGGCGCTATTTTTGAATTCTCGTCTTTAGGTTCAACATACATTGTACCTTGGGCACGATATATTTTATAATCACCGTGTTTACTTACGCTGTGACGAATGTTCGTCATCAACCGCTCTTCAAATTTTCTTCTATTATTACCTTTTAAAATAAGTTCCCCTATTTTTATTAAAATCAGTTCATCCACCGGTCTATACATCCTTTATTCAATCTTAAATTTATCTTTCGAATATTCTTTTGCCATACGTTTTTTTGGTTTTGGTACACTGAACATATCAAATTGATGTTTTTTGCAAACATTATCCTTATCAACAACCCCGCGAATACTGCAAACACAGTCATTCATTGCAAACACTTTTTTTGCAAAAAAACAGTTAAGACATCTTCTATCTTCCATTTGCAAAAAGTCCTCCGTAATTATTTAAGGTTTTTAACCATACGCGTTGCAATTATTATCGCCTGTTCTCTTGTTGCATTGGCATAACCCGCAGCTTCTTCTTCAGCAGTAATGTTCTGCGGTGCAAATCTGTTATCGCCAATACCGTTGATAATACCGTTTGCTGCCATAAAATACACGCTGTCTTTTGCCCAGTCGGAAATATATGCATCATCAGCAAACGCTGCAGGTTTATCATAAGTTAATGCAAAATTTGCATCGGTGGAAATGCTCCATCCATCCATGGTTGCTTTTTTAAACACACGGGTAAGCATTGTTGCTGCCTGTTCACGGTTAAGAAGGGCTGTAGGGTCAAATTCTGTAGCAGATACACCTGTTGTTATGCCAAGTGCATACGCTATTAAAACATCTTCATTTGCCGTATCTGTAAACGGATTTTCAACATAAACAGCAGTAAGGCCGTCTTCTGCCATTGCGCCATAAGCTCTGACAGCAACCGCCGCAAATTCTTCTCTTGTTATATTCTCTCTTAAATCCGCAGCGGAAAGGCTATCCGGAATAATTCCAAGATTTCTTGCTACAGCAAGTTCAGCCTGCGCCCAGTCAGATGCTTCAAAAACATCCTGCTGCACCGTATTTCCTACAGTAAAAACTTCGCTCCATGCAGAATAAGAATTTTTACCGTTCTGTGAAATCCAAAAACGCAGGCGCATATATATTTTGTTGTCTGCAAGGTTAATAAATCCACCGCCTGTTTCATCTACATCATAACAAATCTCTTCATATCCGCAACTTTCCGGAGTAGCATAGTTCGCTGGAAAAACACTTGTCTGCTGAACCTTTCTTCCCGGCGCCGTATTATCAATCCAGCTTCCGTATTTCATCTTACTCGACCAGTTGTTTTCCCCCGTACACTTCCAGTCATCTTCTGAATTTATGGACCAGTCCATCTGAAGCGTAACGGCAGTATTTGCCTGATTTCTTAAATTCACAACGGAGTCAGGAACTAGATATGAAATAATAATTTCATCTGTAAAATCTTTTGCCTTTTCTGGAACATTATCATCAATAGCTGCTTTAGGACTTACAGGAGCTTCAATTTCTGATGCAAAAACAGTAAATGAAAATGCCGATAAGCATAATACAAGTGCTGTCAAAATAGCTATTATTCTTCTTTTTTTCAATATAATCGCCTACCTTCAAAAATATTATGCTTATATTATATCACGTTTTTTTTGTTTTGTCATTATAAAAATAAAAATAATTAAAAATAAAGGATTTTTTGTAAAAATAAAGTATATATTTATTATAGAAGTGATTTGAAAGGTGATTAAATTATGTATATTGTTGCACTAAATTCCAGTTACAAAAATGACGGCGAAACGGCATTTTTGTTGAACTCTGTACTTGATATCTGCAAGGAAAGCGGAGCCGATACCGACATTTTTAACATCTACGAAATAATGCGTGATGTTAAAAACCCGTTTTGCATTTGCTGTCAAACACCTTGTCATGGCTCTTGTTATAAAAATACAAAGCTTGACGAAGCATTTAACAAGCTTTCAAAAGCCGATGCAATTATAATAGGTAGTCCTGTTTATTTCCGCGGTATTACCGCTCAGTTAAAAGCTTTTTTTGATAAAACCAGAGCTATACGCACTGATAAAACTTGGGTAGGTAAAATAGGTGCTGCCGTTTCTGTAGGTGGCTCAAAATATGGTGGTCAGGAAGTTGTTATACATCAAATTCATGATATGATGCTTGTTCATGGCATGACCATTATTGGTGACGGATTTGATGATTACGGTGCCGGTCACTCCGGTATATGTGCACACGCTCCCGCAAGAAAAGATGAATACGCTATGTCAAGAATAAACGCTCTTGCATACAGAATTTTAGAGGAAATTAAAAAATGAACATAAGACAACAGACAGAACAACTCGAACATATGACATTATCGTCCGAGGCATCTTTTGCCGACGAAACAAAAGGACGTCACATCCCTACCGCTCTTTGCGATATAAGAACTGAATATCAGAAAGACAGAGATAAAATACTTCATTCAAAATCTTTCAGAAGGTTGAAGCATAAGACACAGGTTTTCATTATTCCCGAAGGAGACCATTACAGAACGCGCCTTACTCACACTCTTGAGGTTGCTCAAATTGCCAGAACCATAGGCAGAGCACTTCGCCTTAATGAAGACTTAATTGAGGCTATTGCTCTCGGTCATGATTTGGGACACACTCCGTTCGGTCATGCAGGCGAACGAGTTCTTAATGATATTTGTCCGTACGGATTTGAGCACAACAAGCACAGTATCCGCATTGTTGATGTTCTTGAAAACGGCACAGGACTTAATCTTACATATGAGGTTCGCGACGGTATTCTTAATCATCGTTCCTCTTCAAAGCCTTCAACTGCCGAAGGAATGGTTGTAAGGTATGCCGACAAAATTGCATATATAAATCATGATATTGACGATGCAATACGCGGCGGAATTATAAAAGGAAGCGATATTCCGAAAGAATGTTCCGATGTTCTTGGGAACAGTCATTCGGAAAGAATTAATACAATGGTCAAAAACCTTATTGCAGCTAATCTTACTTATACTTCGGATGTTGATGCAGCAGCAAAAAAACTTCGCGAGTTTATGTTTGAAAGAGTATATTATGTAGGATCAAATGCCAAGACCGAAGAACATAAGGCTGAACAAATTGTTGCCCAACTTTATGAATTCTTTATAAAAAATCCGGACAAAATGCCCGAAAACGAAAAAAAACTACTTGCTAAAAGTGGTGACCTTGAGCAGACCGTTTGTGATTACATCGCCGGAATGTCTGATGGATATGCCATTCGCACTTATTCCGATTTCTTTTTACCGTATTCGTGGAAAATAAAATAAAATAATTGATTTTAATAAAGGAATTGCGTGTTCTATTGTCGAATAGTAAAACTAATTGCAAATATGTATGGAGGTTTGTTTTGAGTTATGGCGAATTTTTATTCCGATGAGCTGATAAGTGAAGTTATTGCTGCAAACGATATCGTTGATATTGCATCGGGATATATGAAGCTACAACGAAGCGGTAACGGCTACAAAGGTCTTTGTCCGTTTCATAGCGAAAAAACACCCTCTTTTCATATTTCTGCCGATAAACAGCTATATCATTGTTTCGGTTGTGGTGTCGGAGGTTCTTCGTTGCAGTTTATAATGAATATTGAAAATCTGGATTTTGTTGAGGCACTTAAATTTCTTGCAGACAGAGCAAAAATTTCTCTTCCTGAAGAAAATTCTGACGAAAACAATAACGAATTTTATGAAAAAAGGCAGGCAATTTATAAAGTTAATGCCGCAGCTGCCAAATATTTTAATAAAACGTTGTTTTCCGACCAGGGCAAAATTGCACAAAGATATGTTTCATCAAGACAACTTGACTCCAAAACTGCAGTTTCGTTCGGTCTTGGATATGCAAATCCGGATATTGCCGATTGCACAGAATATCTTAAAGCCGAAGGATTCAGCGAAGAAATTATTCTTGCGGCAGGACTTGCAAAACGAAGCACGAAAACAAATGGTCTTTACGACTTTTTCAGGGACAGGCTTATGTTCCCTATTATAGATGTACGTGGTAATGTAATTGCTTTCGGCGGACGAATCCTTGGAGACGGTGTGCCAAAATATCTCAACTCTGCAGATACAATTGTTTTTAATAAAAGCAAAACTTTATATGCACTTAATTTTGCAAAGCACTCCTGTCATGATAGAATTATTCTTTGCGAAGGATATATGGATGTTATTGCACTTCATAAATCAGGATTCACAAACGCTGTTGCAACCCTTGGAACAGCACTTACAGAACAACATACAAAAATAATTTCACGATATACAAAAGAAGTTGTTTTATGCTATGACAGTGACGGTGCCGGTCAGAAAGCAACAGCAGCGGCAATTGAGCTTTTAAAGGCTGCCGGAGTAAAAACTAAAGTGCTTACTCTTCCCGGAGCAAAAGACCCTGATGAATATATTAAAAAAATGGGTGCAAGCGCTTTTGAAAGTCTCATTTTCGCTTCTGAAAATGCAACTTTGTATAAAATAAGTAAATTAAAGCAACAATACAATATTGACAATATAGAAGAAAAAATAGAATTAACAAATAAAATGGCTGAAATTTTTGCCGGAATTGAAAATACCATTGAACGCGAATTTCTTATGAAAGAGGTTGCCGTTCAGCTTGATATAAGTTTTGAATCAATAGATGCTCAAGTAAAGCTTTTAATGAAAAATAACGCTGCAAAACAGGCCGAAAAAGAATTTCACGACCAGAGTAAAAAAGACAAGCAGCGCTTTACAAGCGAAAATACCGAATTTATGTCGGAATGCAAGTTAATTTCGCTTATGTTTGCCCATTCTGCAGTATATAATGATTTAAATGATAAAATTTCCGATAATTTTTTTAAGGTTAAAGGATGCAGCGAGCTTTTAAAACAACTTCGCTCCGCTAAACAAAAAAGGGTAAATATTGATATTGCAACAGCAATGTCTTCCGTACCGCCTGAATATTCGGACAAGCTTTCGTACGCAATTCTCAAAGAACAGCCGTACACAAATCCTATTAAAGCGGCAACGGAAATATATAACTCAATTCTTAAAAATAGGACTAGTCCTGAAAAGGACATAAACTCCCCTGAAGAACTGAGTAAAATCATTGATATGATAAAAAAGCAAAAAAACAAATGATGCACCATTTGGGAGGTTAATTGAATGGAAGCTATTGATATCAAGGTCCAGGCAATAAAAAATCTGTTTGAACTCGGAAAAAAGAAAGGCGTTCTTTCATATAAAGAAGTTGAAGACGCTCTTTGTGAACATGAGCTTTCTTCAGAAGAAATGGAAAATGTCTATGAGGAACTCGAAAACGCAGGCGTTGAAATTGTTAATGACCTTAACAAAGAACTTGAAGAAATACAACTCAGCGGCGAAGAAAAGATTGATTTAACTTTGCCTGAGGGTATTGGTGTTGATGACCCTGTAAGAATGTATTTAAAAGAAATCGGCAAAGTTCCACTTCTTACTACAGATGAAGAAAACGAACTTGCACAGCGCATGTCCGAAGGCGATGCACAAGCAAGAAAACGCCTTGCAGAAGCTAATCTGCGTCTTGTTGTAAGCATTGCAAAACGTTACGTTGGCCGTGGCATGATGTTTCTTGATCTTATTCAGGAAGGAAATCTTGGTCTTATTAAGGCTGTAGAAAAATTTGATCATAATAAAGGATATAAGTTTTCAACATATGCAACGTGGTGGATTCGTCAGGCAATCACACGTGCAATTGCCGATCAGGCAAGAACAATCCGTATTCCTGTTCATATGGTTGAAACCATTAATAAACTTATACGCGAATCAAGAAGACTTCTTCAGGAATTAGGCAGAGAGCCCACCGCTGAAGAACTTGCAAAAGAACTTAATATGACATATGATAAAGTTCGTGAAATCATGAAAATTGCTCAGGAACCGGTATCTCTTGAAACACCTATCGGCGAAGAGGAAGATAGTCATCTTGGTGACTTTATCCCCGATGAAGATGCCCCCGCTCCGGCAGAAGCTGCATCATATATGTTCCTCCGCGAACAGCTTACAGATGTGCTTGATACCCTTACATCAAGAGAAGCTCGTGTTTTAAAACTCCGTTTTGGTCTTGAAGACGGAAGAGCAAGAACTCTCGAAGAAGTTGGCAAAGAGTTTAATGTTACACGTGAACGCATAAGACAGATTGAAGCAAAAGCTTTAAGAAAGCTTCGTCATCCCAGCCGAAGCAAAAAACTTAAGGATTACCTTTAATATATGAGTGAATTAAAAAAAAACGTCGAATGGAACTATGTTTCTCCTGATGGTTTATATAATATGAACCAAACCATTACCTGTGGCCATATAGATGGACTTCATATGCAAAAACACAGTAGATTTTATGAAGTATTTACTTTTCTTAGTGATAATGCTTTCTTTTACGTTGAAGGTCAGAAATATACCATTAAAAAAGGTGACGTTATGATTTTCAATAACAAAGAACTTCATATGGTTGAATTTGACGAAACACTTCCATACAAACGTCGTGTTATACATTTTGCAAAAGAGTTTGTGCTGCCTTTCAGTAGCGATAAATTTAATTTGTTTAACGTTTTTGATAACAGATGTCTTGGAATCAACAATCGTATTCCTGCAAAGATTGCCGAATCTGCCAATATACACGGTTATTTTGACAAAATGAAGGATGCTCTTTCCTCCGGTTTAGATGGCAACGAAATTATGGCACGATGCTATTTTGTACAAATGCTTATTGCAATTAACTGTGTTTTAAGTGACAACAATAATCTTTCACCCAAAATCCCGGAAAATGATAAGATTTTAAAAATCATCGAATACATAAATTCCAATCTGTCGTCGGATCTGAATATTGACAAATTAAGTCAACAGTTTTACATAAGTAAATATTATATGTCACGTCTTTTTAAAGCAACTACAGGATATTCAATAAATCAATATATATCCTACAAACGAATCTGGCTTGCAGATGATCTTATTTCCAGCGGAATGTCTGCAACAGAGGCATGTCATTCGGTTGGCTATAACGATTATTCCAATTTTTACAAAACTTTCACAAAAATTATGGGGTTCTCCCCCAAACTTTCAAAATAAGAACCCGACCCGCCAACGCAACCAAAGATTGCGGGCGGGCACCCCAGAACCTTGTTTTGTTCCACAATAATAAAACAATAAAAAAGCTGCCATCAGGCAGCTTTTATTTTTCCTATAAAGAAGAAAATCAAAAAACATATTAAGTTAGAAACAACAATACTTGCTCCAACCGGTGTGGAAAACACAAACGAAGCAATTATTCCTATAGAAAAACAGATTACTGATACTATAGCTGAAACAATCACGACCTGCTTAAAGCTTTTACATACCCGCATTGCCGTAAGTGCAGGAAAAATAATAAGACTTGAAATCAGTAAGGCTCCCATCATTCTCATCCCTACAACTATTGTTATTGCAGTAAGAAAAGCAAGTATCATATTATATTTTTTCACATTTACTCCCGATGCTGTTGCAAAATTTTCATCAAACGTTACCAAAAACATTCTGTTGTAAAATAAGATGTACAAAACTATAACAATAACAGAAACTACTGCTGTTATCCATACATCTATACTTGTCATTGTAAGAATGCTTCCGAACATATAATTGCACACATCCGCAGTCATTCCGCCTTTAAGCGATGTAACAATAGCACCTATAGCAAGTGAGCTGCTTGCAACCATTGCAATTGCGGAATCCCCTTTAATCTTACTGTTTTCGTTTAGTCTTAGCAATAAAAAGGCTGCAATTACAACAACCGGTATTGATACCGCCAAGGGTGCCAGATTAAATACCATTGCTATCGACAGTGCGCCAAATCCCACATGAGAAAGGCCGTCTCCTATCATTGAATATCTTTTTAAAACAAGACTTACACCTAAAAGAGCAAGGCAAAGTGATACTAATATTCCTACAAGAACAGCTCTTTGAAGAAAAGAATATGTCAGAAATGCATCAAAAAACTCTATCATTCTACTTTCCTCCTGTTATTCTTGTAAAAATATCTGTTTGTATATATTCTTCGGTTTTTCCGAAAAAGGTCACATTTCTTCCTAAATGAAGTATTTTATTGGAATTTTTAACAGCACTATCTATATCGTGTGATACTGTTATAATGGTCACTTTTTCAGTTTTGTTTAGTTCATCAAGAATTCCATAAAGTTCCGCTACCGCAATCGGATCAAGTCCGGCTGTAGGTTCGTCAAGAACTAAAAGTTTTGATGCTGCACAAAGTGCACGTGCAAGTAATACCCTTTGTTGCTGTCCTCCCGAAAGCTCTTTATATGAATGGTTTTTCAAGTGGCCAATATCTAATCTTTTTAAATTTTCCAGTGCCGTTTTTTTATTGTATGAATTATAAAACAAGCGTTTAGACTTACCAACCGTTCCCGAAATAACAACTTCAAGAACAGATGCCGGAAAGTCTTTTTGAACAACAGTTTGTTGCGGTAGGTATCCAATATCTTTTTTGTTTATTCCGTTAAGCAATATCTTTCCCTCAGTCGGACGCATAAGCCCCAGAATACCTTTCATAAGGGTTGTTTTTCCCGAGCCATTTTCACCTATTATAGAAAGATAATCACCCTCTTCGACCGAGAAGGATAAGTTTTCTAAAACCTTGTTATTTTCATAACTCATGCATAGATTTTCACATAAAAGCAAATTCATTTTAGTTTAGTCCTTTTTCTAAGTTTTCAAGATTTTGTTTCATTAATGTTAAGTAAGTTGCCCCGTTATCAATTTCTTCTTTAGTAACGGTATGACAGCTATGGAAAAGAAGTGGCATTGCACCCGTTTCCTGAGCAATTGCTTCCGGAACTTTTCTATTAGATGTTTCTGAATAATAAATAGCCGGAATGCTGTCTTTTTTCAATTCACTGATTATTTGTGTAATTATCAATGCGCTCTGCTCCGCTTCGGATGAACAGGAATCAAATGCTGCTTTATGGTCAAGCCCATACCTTTCTGTAAAATATAAAAATGCAAAGCTGTCACCAAATACTATTTTTTTGTTTCGTGCTGCAGATACCGTGTTGATAAAACTTTTGTCAAGTTCATCCAGCTGATTTTTATAATCCGTTGCACGACTTTTATAGTAATCTGCATTATTGCTGTCAACATCACAAAGGGCGTTGGCAATATTATCTACCATTGTTTTTGCATTATTGTGCTCTGTCCAGATATGCGGATCATATGCATGTTCATATTTTGTATGGTGACTTTTTTCAAATTTTAAATCAATATTTTCAGAAACATCAACAATTTTCAAATTTTTAGAATCAACAGAACTGATAATTCTGTCTGCCCATGCTTCCATATGTTTCCCTGTATATATAAACATATCACTTTCGGTAATTTTAATAATTTCAGCAGTCGTCGGCTCATATGTATGTCCATCTGCACCTGCAGGAGCAAGAAGAGTGATATCCGCTTTATCTCCCGCTATTTCGCGAACAAAATCATATTGCGGAAAAAGAGTTGCTACAATCTGCAGTTTATTCAAAGATGTAGCTGTTTTTTGAGAACAGGCACAGCAATTTAAAACTAATATTGAAATAAGAAAAAATGTAAGTATACGTTTCATTTCTATTCCCTTTCTATTGACAGTTTTTACATTTGCCATATAACACCGTTTTCAGCGGGTCAAGCGAAAATGCATGGTCAATACATAAATGTTTTGCAATTTCATCCATATAACCGCATTTTTCGTGTATAAGATTTCCACAACTAACACATATTAAATGATAATGATGTTCTGCCTCGTGTTCGCCAACATACTGATAACACGCGCTTTGACCATTTCCCAACGAATATTTAAGTACAACATTCTGTTCAACAAGCTTGTCGAGGCATCTGTAAACAGTTGCTTTTCCTATAAGATTTCCATTGCTTCGAAAATGGTTAACAACATCATCTGCAGTAACATGTCCGTTAACTTTCTTTAAATATTCAAGAATTGAGGATTTTTGCTTTGTTTTATATTCTTCACCCATATCTTCCTCCAAATTAAAACTGAATCTCAATTTTACATTATATTATATTATAATTAACAAATAATGTCAATAGCATACACTTCAGTAACATTAATGTAACATAAAGCAAGATAAGATTAAGATTATATTACAATTGTTGAAAGATTTGTTTTTTTGCTGTATAATAATCACAAAGACGAATTTTTCATATGGAGGAATACGGTTATGAAAATATTAAGGTTCATCTCATTATCACTTATTTTAGCTTTACTTTGCGGCTGTAATACTACCGATAATGCATACATAGCCAAAGTAAATGATGAGGTAATTAAAGTAAGTGAATATAAATATTATCTTGAAGTCGTTAAGTTTTCTATTGCAGCAACTGCAGGTACATCCATAAACGACAGTGCATTCTGGGCAAGTACAGATATTAATGGTAAAAGCGTTATTGAAATCGCAAAAGAAACCGCTCTTGATGATGCTGTAAAAGCAACCATTATTGCCCAGCAGGCGAAAAAAGAAGGCATTTCGTTACACGGTAATGATGTTAAACTGCAGATTGCAAATGCAAAAAAATCTGAACTTGCAACCTATCTTAAACAAAACGGCGTAACAGATAAAGGACTTACTCTTGCTCTTAACAAAGCATATTTACGCACAAAATTATTTGAAAAATATAAAAATGAAAATATAATTTCTGTTACAGATGAAAATATCAGTAATTTTTATAACGACAACTATATAACAGTAAAACATATTCTTTTCTTGACAAAAGACCCATCAACAGGTGTTGTTCACAGAACAGATGACGAAGCACTTATTCTTGCTAATGATACTATATCCAAACTTAAAAACGGAGAAAATTTTGACGAACTTGCAAAAACTTTATCCGAGGATCCGGGACTTGCAACCAGTCTTGATGGGTATACTATTACAGACAACGGTCAGATGGTTGCTGAATTTGAAAATGCCGCATTTGAACTTCAGATAAACGAAATAAGTACGCCGGTAAAAACCGCATATGGATATCACATTTTAAAAAGAGAGCCTCTTATACCATTCGAAATATTCAAACAAACAAACAATGTTTCTGATATAGCAAATGAAATTTTAACAGAAGCCGAGGATGAGCTTGTTAAAGAGTGGAAATCTTCTACGAAAATAGAGAAAAACGAAAGCGAATATAATAAAATCTCCATATCATAGGAGGTGAAATACGCTGAAAAAGATAATAAACAAAAAAACTTATAATACAGAAACGGCAAAGGCACTCAAAAAATTTGCTTTCGGGGACTTTGGTGACCCGAAAGGTTATGAAGAAACATTAATGCAATCCGGACGCGGATTATTCTTTATATACGGAATTGGCGGAGAAAAAAGTAAATATTCTAAAGAAACAATAATTCCTCTTACCGAAAAGGAGGCACAAAACTGGATAAAAGAAAATGCACATCTCCCCCACGCCATCGAAAATTTATAAGAACCCGACCCGATAGCGCAATCAAAGATTGCGGTCGGGTGCCCCGGAACCTTGTTGTATTCACAATAAACAAAAAAAGGTATCGATTTTCTCGATACCTTTTAATTTTTTATTTAAAGTTCGTATCCTGCATCAAGAACCTTGCAGTTAAGGTCGTATAATGCTGCTTTTGAAGGAGGCATAAGTTTTTTAAGTGCATCTTTCAACTGGTCTATTGTGAAAACATTTGTTTCTTTAATGCATTTGCCGAGTATTACCATGTTTGCAAGAGTTTTTGCATCCATTCTAATTGCTGTTTCGGTTGCGTCAATTCCGCAGATATTAACGTCTGCATTTTCTTTTGCAGATGCAATAAGAGATGAATCGTATATTATTGTTCCGCCTTTTACCACAGCATCTTCAAACTTTTCAAGTGACGGTCCGTTAAGCGCAAGAAGAACGTCCGGTTTTTGAATTATCGGAGAAGCTATCTGTGTATCTGAAATAATTACACTACAGTTAGCCGTACCTCCACGCATTTCAGGGCCGTATGACGGAAGCCATGAAACTTCTTTCCCATTTAACATTCCTGCATATGCAAGAAGTTTACCTGCAAACAGAATACCCTGTCCACCAAATCCTGCAAGAATAATCTGTGTTGTCATTATGCTTCCCCCTGTTCTTTATCCTTGTATACGCCAAGCGGATATACAGGCATCATATTTTCTTCAAGCCATTTCATGCTTTCCTGCGGTGACATCCCCCAGTTTGTAGGACAGATTGAAAGAACTTCAATAAGTGAAAATCCTTTGCCGTCTATCTGGTTCTGGAAGGCTTTTTTAATAGCTTTTTTTGCTTTTCTGATGTTAGGAATATTATTAACAGCAACACGTTCAAGATAAGCCGCTCCTTCAACTTGACTGAGCATTTCACAAACTCTTATAGGATAACCCTGTGTGGAAGTATCTCTTCCGTACGGAGTTGTCTGTGTTACCTGACCAACAAGTGAAGTCGGTGCCATCTGCCCGCCTGTCATTCCATATATTGCATTGTTAACAAATATTATTGTAATATTCTCGCCTCTTGCAGCCGCATGTACAGTTTCTGCTGTGCCGATTGCCGCAAGGTCACCGTCGCCCTGGTATGTAAATACGATACTGTCTTTAACAGCTCTTTTAATACCTGTAGCAACTGCCGGTGCACGACCGTGCGCAGCTTCCTGCATATCACATTCAAAGTAGTTATATGCAAAAACTGAACATCCAACCGGTGCAACACCGATTGTTCTTCCTTCAATACCAAGTTCATCTATAACTTCAGCAACAAGTCTGTGGATAATGCCATGTGTACATCCCGGGCAGTAATGCATACTTACATCACTGAGTGCATGAGGTTTTTCAAATACTTTTGCCATTATTTCATACCTCCTACAATTTTTTCAATTTCAGCGCAGATTTCATCCGGAGACGGAACAACGCCGCCGTTTCTTCCGTAGAAGTATACCGGTTTTTTGCCGTTAACAGCAAGGCGAACGTCTTCAACCATCTGACCCTGGCTCATTTCAACGCTGAGGAAAGCTTTTGCAGATTCAGCAACTTTTGCTATTTCTTCTGTCGGGAAAGGCCAGAGTGTAATCGGTCTTACAACACCTACTTTAATGCCTTTTTCTTCCATCATCTGCATAACTGTTTTTGCAACACGTGCCATAACACCGTATGCAACAATAACAACGTCTGCATTTTCTGCATTAACTGTTTCAACTTTAACCTCGTTTTTCTTAACGAGTTCATATCTTTCAAGTCTTTCGTTGTTCATTTTTTCAAGAGCATCAGGTTCGATATAAAGAGAGTTAACAATATTTTTCTTTCTCTTCATCTGTGTTCCTGTTGTAGCCCATGTTTTTTCCGGAACTTCACGTTTTGGAAGGTTTTCAAATTCAACCGGTTCCATCATCTGACCGAGCATACCGTCACCCATAATCATAACAGGCATTCTGTATGTATCGGCAATGTCAAATGCTTCAGCAGTAAGACTTACCATTTCCTGAACAGATGCCGGAGCAAGAACAACAAGGTGGTAATCCCCGTGTCCGCCGCCTTTTGTTGCCTGGAAATAGTCGGACTGTGCCGGCTGAATACCGCCAAGACCCGGGCCTCCACGTACGATATTTACAATTACACATGGTAAATCAGAACCTGCTATGTAAGAAATACCTTCGGATTTCAAGCTTATTCCGGGGCTGGATGAGGATGTCATAACTCTGGCACCTGCACCTGCAGCGCCATATACCATATTAATAGCCGCAACTTCACTTTCTGCCTGCATAAAAAGTCCGCCAATTTTTGGCATTTTTTTAGCCATATACGCAGCAACTTCTGTCTGCGGTGTTATAGGATAACCGAAAAACAATTTGCAACCTGCTCTCATAGCAGCTTCCGCCATTGCTTCGTTACCTTTCATTAACATTTTTTCTGCCATTTTTGTTTCCTACCTTTCTACCTCAATTACGCAATCGGGACAAATAATTGCACATGATGCACAACCGATACATTCATCCATATTAACAACCTGCGCAGGTTTAAATCCTTTAGCATTAAGATTATCGGCAAAACTGATAATCTTTTTCGGGCACACAGACACACAAAGTCCGCAGCCTTTACATTTTTGTTCGTTAAATGTTACCTTTGCCATGCTTTAACCTCCTACCATTTTTTGAGCCTTATTTTAATCGGAAATACTTCATCTGCATTTATTGTGTCCGCTATTTCTTCAAGAGCCGAAACAAGTTTTAAGCTTGTTCCCAGCTCTTTTGCGGCAGCCGCACAGATTTCAGTTCCGGAATTAATAATATCCGGTGTTGTTTCAACCGAAATATTTGTGTTATTAATAATACCTGTAAATTTAAGTCTTGAAACTCTTTCAATAGCCGAAAGACTTTCAACAATTTCTTCTTTTGTTGTTGTAAGCGGACGTTTGGTATTTACAACGCCAAGCATATCGTATTCCGCTGCATCAAACTGACCTTTAAATCTGCCAAGCACTGTTGCGCCGTCATCGTCTCCCCCTACATCGAATATAACATAGCCTTCTTTTTCAAAAGCGGCATATATATTCGGTGGAAGAGCCGGCACATCAACATTTGTGTTGGCATATACAGGAGCAATAATATCAATTCCTGCTTCCGTAAGCTCTTTTTCAGCATCTTTCGTACGGAAATACGGGTTTACAATATCAAGGTCGATTATTGTTACTTTCTCACCCGTTTCTCTAAGTTTGAATGCCAAATTAAGAGCAAACTCTGTTTTTCCACTGCCGTAATGTCCTACAACAACTATTCTTTTTTTAAAATCTATTTTTACCACCTCCGGACATTATACTACATTTTCTTTATAGTTTCAACATTTTTCGCATAGAAAATTATTCTTCTTCCGCCATTTCTTCGGGTTCATCGTCACCTTCATCAAGAAGAATCACATCATCTACCTGTTCAATCTTATTGAGCTGTACCATAATTTTCTTTGTTCTTGCGCCTACAAGCTTATCCATATCATTACTTGCCTGATTAATCTTTTTCTGTGCTTTATCGAGAACTTCGGAAAACTTAACAAACTCTGTTTTTACAGCGCCAAGCACATTCCATACTTCCGATGCGCGTTTTTCAATTGCAACCGTTTTAAATCCCATCTGCAGACTTGTAAGAAGTGCAGAAAGTGTTGTCGGTCCTGCAACAAGGATTTTATATTCATTCTGCAGAGTTTCAAAAAGCGCTGTGTTTCTCACGACTTCCGCATACAAGCCTTCAACCGGTAAAAACATTATACCAAAATCTGTTGTATTTGGTGGATATATGTACTTTTCGTGAATATCCTTTGCCGATTTTTTGATTGCTGTTTCAATTTCCTTTGATGCAACTGCCACAGCATTTGTATCTGCCGCATCATACGCATCAAGAAGTCTGTTATATGCTTCAATCGGGAATTTGGCATCCACCGGAATATAAACCGGATGGTCATCCTTTCCCGGAAGTTTTATCGCATATTCAACAACATCTCTGCTACCCGGTTTTGTTGCAATATTCTTCTCATACTGCGACGGTGGAATTATCTGTTCAAGAATTGATGAAAGCTGAAGTTCACCAAGAATTCCTCTTGTTTTGACATTGGACATAACCTTTTTCAAATCACCAACGCCTTGTGCAAGATTCTGCATCTCACCAAGTCCCTTATGCACCTGTTCAAGTCTTTCGCTGACAGTTTTAAATGATTCACTGAGTCTTGTTTCAAGTGTCTTGTGCAGCTTTTCATCAACCGTTGCTCTCATTTGTTCAAGCTTTTTTTCATTATTTTCCTGCATTTGAGCAAGCTTTTTTTCAACAGTTTCATTAAGATGCCGTATTGCATCGTTATTATTTTTTGTTATTGTATTAAGCTGTTCATTCTGCGCTTTGCTTGCATTTTCCACGCGCGTAACAAGGTTATTTTCCATTATACCGAGTTTTTGTGTCATTTCCATACGCATAGATGCATTTTCATCACGCACCGCCGTAGCTGCGCTGTCATTTTTTCTGACAAGCAGAATAATTAGCAATATTACAACAACTGCAAGTAATCCTATGATAACAAATTCCATAATTGTTACCTCGTTTAATTAAAATTCACAGTTACCAACTGTTCTTGCAAATGACTGTGCATCTCTTATGTTTGAAACACCTGTAAGATACATAATTGCACGTTCAAACCCAAGGCCAAATCCTGCGTGTTTTGTGCTGCCGTACTTACGCGTGTCAAGATACCACCAGTAATCCTCTTTCTTAAGTCCGAGCTCATCCATTCTTGCTTCAAGAACATCAAGACGTTCTTCTCTCTGGCTACCGCCGATGATTTCGCCTACACCCGGAACAAGACAGTCCATAGCTGCAACTGTTTTTCCGTCGTCATTCTGACGCATATAGAAAGCTTTGATTTCTTTCGGATAATCAGTAACAAATACCGGTTTTTTGAAAATCTGTTCTGTAAGGAATCTTTCGTGTTCTGTCTGAAGGTCAATTCCCCATTCAACCGGATATTCAAACTTATCCTGATGCGGTTTGAGAAGTTCAATAGCTTCTGTATATGTTACACGTCCAAACTCACTGTTTACAATATTATTCAGTCTTTCGAGAAGTGTTTTATCAACAAAATTATTGAAGAATTCCATTTCTTCAGGTGCATTTTCAAGGCAGTATGAAATGATATATTTAAGCATTGATTCTGCAAGCTGCATATCATCTTCAAGGTCAGCAAATGCAATTTCCGGTTCAACCATCCAGAATTCCGCCGCATGACGTGCTGTGTTTGAGTTTTCTGCACGGAAAGTAGGACCGAATGTATAAACTTTTCCAAAAGCCATACAATGTGTTTCTACGCTTAGCTGGCCGCTTACTGTAAGGTTAACAGGTTTACCGAAGAAATCTTTTGAATAATCAATACTTCCGTCTTCATTTCTCGGCGGGTTTGCAGGGTCAATCGTTGTTACTCTAAACATTTCGCCCGCACCTTCACAGTCACTTCCTGTAATAATTGGTGTATGAACATAAACAAATCCATTTTCATTAAAGAAGCTGTGTATTGCATATGCAATCACAGAACGCATTCTGAGAACGGCGGAAAACATGTTTGTTCTTGGACGAAGATGTGCGATTTCTCTTAAAAACTCAACTGAATGGCGTTTTTTTTGAAGCGGATATTCCGGAGAGGATACCCCTTCTATTTCAATAGCATCCGCTTTGATTTCAAACGGCTGCTTTGCTCCCGGTGTGAGTTCAAGTTTACCGGTTACAATAATAGCCGAACCAACGTTAAGTTTTTCAATTTTATCATAATTCGAAAGCTTGCTTTCCTCAAATACTACCTGAAGATTTTTGAAGAAACTTCCGTCATTAAGTTCTATAAATCCAAAACTTTTAGAACTTCTTATTGTACGAATCCATCCTGCTACTGTAACAGTTTTATTTCCGTACTCCGCCTCGTTTCTGAAAAGCTTTTTAATTTCAATTCTATTCATATTAACACCCCAAATTCAAATAATGTTATATTATATCACTTTTTTCACAAAAAATCAAGTCTTTTTCTTACAAATTGCTACATTTATTTTTATTATATATTTTCAATAAAAATATCAAATATTCTATTGACAATATCCGCAATTTTTGATATGATATAAATTAACAAAGTTTGTTATTTTTTAACATAGGAGGTGTGATGTTTTGAGAAACCGAATCGAAAAAATTAACGATTACATTCAGGAAAAAGGTGAAGTTAAGCTTACCGAGCTTGAAATGTTCATTCCTGATGTTTCGACAATGACCCTTCGTCGCGATTTGGAATTACTTGAACATCGCGGTGACATAATCCGCATCCGCGGGGGTGCACGTTCAATCTCTTCTATATCAAAAAGACTTATTGCCGAGCAGATGTACAGTTTGCGAAAGCACGAAAACACCGAAGAAAAGAAAGTTATTGCAAACAAGGCTGTTCAATTTCTTTCCGAAGGCAGAAGTATTTACATAGATGCCGGAACTACATCAATGTCTTTTGCAACAGCTCTGCCGGATATGCATTTATCCGTTCTTACTTCCGCACCTAATATTGCGCTTGAACTTATGCACGACCAGAATATTACAACAACAATAGTCGGCGGGCAGATTTCAAATGAGAATATTGCAATTTCAGGAAGCAGCAGTATTGAATTCATCAAACACATTAACATTGATGTAGCTTTTATGGCAACAAGTGGTTTTTCTCTTGAAACCGGTTTTACTACCGGTAATTCAAATGAAGCTGAACTCAAACGCCAGATTATTAAAAAAGCCCGCAAGGTTATTATGCTTATGGACTCTTCAAAACTCGAACAGAACCTTATGTTCACATTCGCTACTCTTAAAGATATAGACGTTATCGTAACAGACGGCCCTCTGCACGAAAGCATTGTTAAAGCAGCAAACCGTGATAAAGTTCAACTAATATAGTATGGAGGAAATACAAAATGAAAACAAAAGCAGTACGTTTGTACGGTGAAAATGATTTGAGATTAGAAGAATTTGAACTTCCTGTAATTGAAGATGACGAAATTCTTGTTAAAATTGTTTCAGACAGTCTTTGTATGTCATCATATAAAGCTGCTACTCAGGGAGCAAAACACAAACGCGTTCCTGATGACGTTGCAGATAATCCGATTATTATAGGACACGAATTCTGCGGTGAAGTTGTTGAAGTAGGTACAAAATGGCGCAGCGAATGGAAACCGGGCGACAAATTCTCTATTCAGCCTGCTATCAACTATAAAGGCAGCCTTGCCGCTCCGGGATATTCTTTCAAAAATATCGGCGGAGATTCTACATATGCAATAGTTCCCTCTATGTTTATGGAAGAAAAATGTCTCCTTCATTATGAAAACGATTCATTCTTCTACGGCTCACTTGCTGAACCGATGAGCTGTATCGTTGGTGGATTCCATGCTAACTACCATACAACACCCGGTAAATATGTTCACGATATGGGTACTGTTATCGGCGGTAACTGTGCAATCCTTGCAGGTGCAGGTCCTATGGGCCTAGGTGCTGCCGACTATGCTGTTCACTGTGACAGAAAACCGGCTCTTCTTGTTGTCACCGATATTGATGATGCAAGACTTGCAAGAGCTGCTGAAATTCTTACGGTTGAAGAAGCTGCAAAAAATGGTGTTAAACTTATATACATGAATACTGCAACCTGCAGCGACCCAGTTGCCGAACTCAAAGCTTTAACAGGCGGCAAAGGATACGACGATGTATTTGTTTATGCTCCTGTTAAACCTGTTGTTGAACAGGCAGATGCAATTCTCGGTTCAGACGGATGTCTCAACTTCTTTGCAGGTCCTACAAATCCGGAATTCAAAGCTGAATTCAACTTCTATAATGTTCACTACGCTTCTACACATGTTGTCGGAACAAGTGGCGGTAACACAGATGATATGCTTGAATCTATCGATATGATGTCAAAAGGACTTATTAATCCTGCAGCAATGATTACACACGTTGGCGGACTTAATGCAGTTCCTGGAACAACACTTAATCTCCCGAAAATTCCGGGCGGCAAAAAGCTTATCTATACACACGTTGATATGCCTCTCACGGCTATTGCGGATTTTGAAGAGCTCGGTAAAACAGACAAATTTTTTGCTGACCTTGCCGACATTGTTAAAAACTCCAACAATTTGTGGTGTGCTGAAGCCGAAAAATACGTGCTTGCAAACGCTAAACAGATTTAATTTACAAGAAAGAAGGTTTTTTTGTGAGTTTAGAAATTACATTTAATAAAGAACGTGCAGTATACCTTGCTCCTGCAATCCGTATGCTTACAGGTGGCGGTATAGTTAAATTTGTAGCAGGTGCCGACAAAGCAGATCTTGTTATTTCTTCATATGACGATATTGAACAGCAGTATTCTGCTCTTGAATCAGAAATCAAGGATTATATTGCAAAATACGGTTCTGCTCCAAAAACGGTAGCTGTAGACAATCTCGGCACATACTGCTGCGGAGCTACAAAAGCTGAGGCGGATGAAATCGCAAGCGCCATTTCCGGCAAAACTTATTCACCGGCAGAAGAGCCCGCAGGATATAAACGCATAGCTGAAAAAATTGCAATCGTAACAGGCAGCGCGCAAGGCTTTGGACTTGGTATCGCAGAAGAAATGCTTAAAGCAGGCGGTAATATTGTTATTGCCGACCTTAACTACGACCTTGCATCTTCAGTTTGCGAAAACCTTAAGAAAACTTATGGTAACCATGTTTTCGCCGCTAAGGTTGATGTAACTGATGAAGAATCCACAAAAGATATGGTTTTTGAAACTGTTCTTGAATTCGGCGGACTTGATGTTTTTGTAAACAATGCAGGAATTGCAAAAGCAGGTAATCTTGAAGAAATGACTCTTCAAACACTTGAATTCACAACAAAAGTAAACTACTTTGCCTATTTCCTTGGTTCAAAATATGCAAGCCGTATAATGAAAATTCAGTACAGATTTAATAAAAATTATTATGCTGACATCATTCAGGTAAACTCCAAATCCGGTCTTTCCGGAAGTAACAAAAACTTTGCTTATTCCGGCAGTAAATTCGGCGGTATAGGTCTTACACAGAGTTTTGCATTGGAGCTTGTTGAATATAACATAAAAGTTAACTCGGTATGCCCAGGAAACTACCTTGATGGCCCCCTGTGGTCTGATCCTGAAAAAGGTCTGTTTGTTCAGTATCTCAGAGCAGGTAAGGTTCCCGGTGCCAAAACAATTGCCGATGTTAAAGAATTTTATGAATCCAAAGTGCCCATGCACAAAGGATGCTACCCTGTTGATGTTGCCCGTGCAATCTTCTATTGCATGGAGCAGGTTTACGAAACCGGTCAGGCAATTCCCGTAACCGGTGGACAGAATATGTTAAAATAAGAATTATAATAAGGAGGAAAAATTATGGCAACACCAGTAATTATGCCCCGTCAAGGGCAGTCAGTTGAAAGTTGTATCATAGGTAAATGGCATAAAGCTGTTGGCGACACAGTTGCAGTTGGCGATATCCTGTTTACATATGAAACAGACAAAGCAACTTTTGACGAAGAAGCAAAAGAAGCCGGCACATTGCTCGGAATCTTCTTTGAAGAAGGCGATGACGTTCCCTGTCTTACAACTGTTTGTGCAATCGGTAATGCAGGCGAAGACATCAGTGCATTAAAACCGGCAGGTGAAGAAGCAGAAGCTGCTCCCGCCGAAGAAAAGAAAGAAGAAGCTCCTGCAGCGGCAGCAGCAGTTGTAGCTGCTCCTGTTACAGCAGAGCGCAAAGATAATGTGTTTATTTCTCCGAGAGCAAAAGCTCTTGCTGAAAAGCACAATGTAGATTATAACTTTGCTAACGGCACAGGTCCTAACGGCAGAGTTATAGAACGCGATATCCAGGCAATGATTGATGCTGGTCTTATGACTACCCCCGCAGCTGCAGGTAACTACGACTCTTCAATCACAGGTACAGGTATCGGCGGAAGAATTTCTCTTAATGACCTTAATGCTCCGGCAGCTGCAGCTGCAGAAGCAGCTATTCCCGAAGCAGAATTTGAAGAAGTTAAACTTCCGACAATCCGTAAGGTTATCGCAAAATCAATGCACACTTCCCTTTCCACAATGGCTCAGCTTACTCTCAATACTTCATTTGATGCGAGCAACATCATGCAGTACAGAAGCTTTGTAAAAGACAATATGGAAAGACTTGGTCTTGCAAACATCACTCTCAACGATATCGTGCTTTATGCAGTATCAAGAACAGTTCTTAACCACAAGGATGCTAACGCTCATTTCTATGATGATAAAATGGTATTCTTCAAGAACGTTAACCTTGGTCTTGCCGTTGATTCACCGAGAGGACTTATCGTTCCGACAATCTTCAACGCAAACAAAAAATCTTTGAACGATATTGCTACAGAAGCAAAAGCTCTTGCTAAAAAATGTAAAGAAGGTACAATTACTCCTGATGAAATGTCAGGCGGTACAATTACTGTAACCAACCTCGGAAGTTTTGGTATCGAAAGCTTTACTCCTGTTATCAATCCGCCGCAGACATGTATTCTCGGTGTTGATACAATCGAAACAAAGATTAAAGAAGTAAACGGCGAATACAAATACTACCCGGCAATGGGACTTTCTCTTACATTTGACCACAGAGCTCTTGATGGTGCTCCGGCGGCTAAATTCCTTAAAGAATTAAAGCAGAATCTTGAAAACTTCTCGATACTGCTTGCAAAATAATAGGAGGCAATACAAATGGTTTATGATTTAATCGTATTGGGCGGTGGCCCTGCCGGATATCTGGCTGCAGAACGCGCAGGACATGCAGGTCTTAAAACCGTTGTAATCGAAAAACGTAATCTCGGCGGTGTGTGCCTTAACGAAGGATGTATTCCTTCAAAAGCACTCCTCTACAGTGCTAAAATTTATGATTACGCAAGATTCAGCGAAAAATACGGTGTTACAACCACAGGTGCTACATTTGACCACGCTAAAGCTGTTGCAAGAAAAGAAAAAGTTGTTAACACTCTTGTTGGCGGCATCAAAGCTCAGATGAAAGCAAACAAAGTTACAGTGGTTGATGCTGAAGGTAAAATCCTTGGCAGAGATGCAGAAGGCTTTAAAGTTGCAGCAGGTGACACCGAATACATTGGTAAGAAACTTATCATTGCTACAGGTTCAATGCCTATCGTTCCGCCTATCACAGGTGTCAAAGAAGGTCTTGAAGCCGGCATGGTTCTTACAAACAGAGAAATCCTTTCACTTGACAAGGTTCCCGAAAACCTCGTTATCGTTGGTGGCGGCGTAATCGGCCTTGAAATGGCATCATACTTCAATTCAGTTGGAAGCAAAGTAACTGTTATTGAAATGCTTCCGAAAATTGCAGGCCCGACAGACAAAGAAATTTCTGATATTCTTCTTAAAAACTATCAGAAAAAAGGTGTTGATTTCAAACTCGGCTGCAAAGTTGTTGAAGTTACTAAAGACAGCGTAAAATATGAAACTGAAGGACAGGTTCTTGAAGTTAAAGCTGACAAAGTTCTTATGTCTATCGGCAGACGTGCTGTTACAGAAGGTATCGGTCTTGAAACAATCGGTGTTGAAACCGAAAGAGGCCGCATAGTAACAGACAGATACTGTAAAACAAATGTTGCTGGCGTATATGCAGCAGGTGACGTAAACGGTGTTTATATGCTCGCTCACGTTGCTTACCGTGAAGCTGAAGTTGCCGTTAACAACATCCTTGGCAAAAAAGACATCATGCGTTATGATGCAGTACCGTCAGTTATCTACACAAATCCTGAAGTTGGTAGTGTTGGTCTTACAGAAGAAGGCGCTAAAGAAGCAGGTATTGACTATGAAGTAGCTAACCTCACAATGAACTATTCAGGAAGATATGTTGCTGAGAATGAAGGCGGTAACGGTATTTGCAAGGTTCTTGTTGACAAGAAACACCGCAACCTTATCGGCGCTCACATGATAGGCAGCTATGCATCCGAAATTATTTTCGGTGCAGGAATTATGATCGAAACACAGATGCGTGTTGATGATATTAAAGAAATTATATTCCCTCACCCAACAGTTTGTGAAATCTTGAGAGAAGGAATATTCCAAATTTAAGAGAAAAGAGGTAACTTACAATGCCAAAAAGCCAGTATATGGATCCTAATGTGCTGAGAGCTCCGGGCTATGTTGAATTCGAAAACATCCCTGTTAACCAGTACAAAAAGACCATCAAACAGGAAATGAAAAACTTTTCAAATGAAGATTTTGTTCGTATCTACCGTGATATGGCAATTATCCGTGAATTTGAAACAATGCTTTACGCTATCAAAACAACAAGTGAATACAATGGCGTAAGCTATAACAACCCGGGTCCTGCCCATCTTTCAATGGGTCAGGAAGCTTCTTCCGTAGGTCAGGCATATTTGCTCGGCAAAGATGACTACATCTTCGGTTCACACAGAAGCCACGGTGAAATCCTTGCAAAAGGACTTTCCACAATTGAAAAACTCGACGACAAAGAACTTTACGACATCATGGAAAACTTCCTTGGTGGTAAAACTCTTAAAGTTGTTGAAGACAAACAGAAATCTGTAAAAGAACTTGCTATCGACTTCCTCGTATACGGTGCACTTGCTGAAGTATTCGCAAGAGAAACCGGTTTCCACAAAGGTCTCGGCGGTTCTATGCACGCATTCTTCCTGCCTTTCGGTATCTACCCGAACAACGCTATCGTTGGTGGTAGTGCTACAATTGCAACAGGTGCTGCACTCTTCAAAAAAGTTAACGAAAAGAACGGTATCGTAGTATCCAACATCGGTGACGGTTCTATGGGTCGTGGTCCTGTTTGGGAAGCTATGATGTTCGGTTCTATGGACCAGTACAAACAGCTTTGGGATGAAGCGCACAGAGGCGGACTTCCGATTATCTTTAACTTCTTTAACAACCTTTACGGTATGGGTGGACAGACATGTGGTGAAACAATGCCTTACAACATACTCGCAAGAGTTGGTGCCGGTGTTAACCCTGAACAGCTCCACGCTGAACGTGTTGACGGTTACAATCCGCTTGCTGTTATCGATGCTATGCGTCGTAAAATCAAAGTTCTTAAAGAGAAAAAAGGTCCTGTTCTTATGGATACACTTACATACAGATACACAGGTCACTCTCCGTCAGACGCTATGACTTACCGTACAAAAGAAGAAGTGGAAGCATGGCAGGAACAGGATTCACTCATTTCTTACAAAAACAAACTTATCGAAGCAGGTGTTGCTAAAGAAGAACAGTTTGCAGAAATCGGTGAATACGTTACTAACCTTATTACAAAAACTTGCAAAATGGCATCCGATGAAACAATTTCACCGCGTATGGACCTTTATGCAGTTCCTGACCAGATTGAAAGCATTATGCTCTCCAATCAGTCAATTGAAAAAATGGAAGACAGACCTTGCGATGTGCTTATGCCTATGGAAGAAAACCCGAGAGTACAGCAGATTGCTAAAAAAGAACGTTTTGCATTTGATGCTAACGGCAAACCTGTTTCCAAAAACAAAGTATTCCAGCTCAGAGATGCTTTATTTGAAGCTATCATTGACAGATACTACAAAGATCCTACTCTCATCAGCTATGGTGAAGACGTAAGAGACTGGGGCGGCGCTTATGCTGTTTACAGAGGACTTACAGAAGCAATTCCTTACCACAGACTCTTCAACTCACCTATTTCCGAAGCTGCTATCGTTGGTTCTGCTGTTGGTTATGCAATGGCAGGCGGACGTGCTGTTGTTGAACTTATGTACTGTGACTTCCTCGGTTGTGCAGGTGACGAAGTATTCAACCAGCTCGCTAAATGGCAGTCAATGAGTGCAGGTCTTCTCAAAATGCCTGTTGTTCTCCGTGTTTCTGTTGGTTCAAAATACGGTGCACAGCACTCTCAGGACTGGACAGCTCTTGTTTCTCACATTCCGGGACTCAAAGCTATATTCCCAACAACTCCGTACGATGCAAAAGGTCTTATGAACGCAGCTCTTAACGGAACAGACCCTGTTATCTGCTTCGAAAGCCAGAGAATCTACGATGTTGGTGAACAGTTCCACGAAGGTGGCGTTCCTGAAGAATATTACGAAATTCCGATTGGTGAACCGGACATCAAACGTAAAGGTAATGACATCACAATTCTTACTGTTGGTTCAACACTTTACACAGCTCTTAAAGCTGCTGATGAACTCCAGGAAAAATACGGAATTTCTGCTGAAGTTATTGACGCAAGAAGCGTTGTACCGTTCAACTACGACCTCGTAATTGAATCAGTTAAGAAAACAGGTAAAATCGTTCTTGCAAGTGATGCTTGCGAACGTTCTTCAATCCTCAAAGAATTTGCTTCCAACATTACAGACCTTGCATTCGATTATCTCGATGCACCTCCGGTTGTTGTTGGTTCAAGAAACTGGATTACTCCTGCTTTCGAACTCGAAGAACACTTCTTCCCGCAGGCTGATTGGATTATTGATGCAATCAGCGAAAGAATCCTTCCGATTCCGGGATACACAGCTACACACAACTTTACTGACGGCGAAAAACTCCGCAGAGCAAAACTTGGTGTGTAATATAATAACACATAAGACCGGGCAAATGCCCGGTCTTTTTTTAGCAAAAAAAGAGCTTTGGAATTGTATCCAAAGCTCTTTAAACTATTTACTTTAAAGATAGTATACGGATTATTCTCCGCCACCTGTATATTCTTTACTACCCTGTTTGAATGCTTTTGCTCTGTAGTTTCCGTCTTCTTTTTCAGCTTCCGCATGCCATAACTCTTCTACATGTGCATATACAGAATCCGGAATATCCGGTGTTCCTGTTTTACAAGTAGGAAGAAGCATATCTCCTGCTACTTTCGGGTCTGTACATGCAGTATTGTTTCTCCACAAATCTCTGACTGCTTTATCACGAAGATTAGGAATTTCTTTCGGTACTCCGCCGTCTAAGATTGAGAAGTATGCAAAAAGTCCCGGCAGGAACATATCAAGAGCTTCATAAACATCAACTATGTCAGCTTTCGGGTTACCTTTGATTTTTTCTGCGAAATTATACATTGTATAGAAATCGGAGCCGCCGTGGCCAAAGCCCTGTGTTTCGCCTGCTAAGTCCTGAACTGGTTCATAGGTTTCAATATTTTCTTCGCCGTATGCACCCTGGAATTCATCGCAGTTTACATAAATTCTTTCATGATACTGCGCCTGTGCATCTTTTCTTGCACTTTCCATTCTTCCTTTTGAACCATATATAGAATACCAAACTGAATCTTTGTACAAATTACCATTAATGGCTTTAATTATACCGCCGTTTTCAAGTGTAATCATTTGTATGCCAAATGTTGCGGTTTTAGATCCGTTTGATAACATTCTTTCATTCATAGTTGTTTCAAAACCGGTTACAGAAACAGGTTTTAAGCCTGTTATATGAATAATCGGACCGATTGAGTGTGTGCAATAGAAACAAGAATGCACATTGTTACGCCAGTGATCTCTTTCGCCGTATGTAAGACATGGCCATATCGGAATACAGTTATGAATATATTCACATTCGCCGTATTCAAACTCACCAAGTTTGCCCTGCTCGTACAACTTTTTCATTTCATACGGAGCTGCCATATAACAATAGTTTTCACCGAAAGCATAAATTTTTCCGGTTTCTTCAACTGTTTCAATAAGCTCAACAGCTTCTTTCATATTCTGGACAGGAAGACATTCTGAATAAACATGTTTTCCGGCTTTCATTGCTTTTATTGCAAACGGTGCGTGTTCTGTTGCATAGTTTGCAAGTACAACTGCGTCCATATCATGTTTGATAAAATCTTCAAAATTGTCATAATATGCAATGTTTGTATGTCCTTCTTCTTCAGCTCTTGCACGCTGAGCTTCAAGAGCTTCGGGAGTCTTGTCACAAATTGCAACAAGCTCTGCATTACTTGCACGTTTACAGTAGTTAATCATGCTTGAGCCACGGTATGCGCCCAAAACACCAATTCTTACTTTTTCCATAAGAATTACCTCCTTTTTAAGTTAATTCAATAATATCATATTATTTTTGGATTTTCAATGGAATTTTTCTGTATAAATGTGTAAAATCGTACGATTTTAATTGACAAAAGCAATTTATACAATTATAATTTTAATTAAAAGGAGGCTAAATATTATGGACTCAATTTTTTTACGAGATGTATGTCATTTTATTCCTTTTCACAAGGACTCATATTCTATTCATACAATTAATTTTGTTTTGGAAACAACACCTCAGCCTTTCTCCCCTTTAAAAACACAATCCTTATACAAGATGCACTATGTGTGTACAGGAAAAGGTAAGCTTCATATGCCAAATGAAACTATATCTCTGTTACCCGGCGACATTTTCTTTACATTCCCTGACACTATGTATTCTATTGAATCTGAGGGAAATTTCACCTATATGTATATTAGTTTTTTGGGTTCCAGAGCAAATATGATTATGGACAGCCTTACAATATCATCGAAAAATTTCCTTTTCTCCGGTTGTCAGGAGATTTATGATTACTGGAAAAAAGGCATTGATACAACCCCTGAATTAATTGATTTGATTTCCGAAAGTATTCTTCTTTATTCTTTTTGTTTCCTTGGAAAAAAATTAATTACATCAACCAACAAAGGCGATTCAAAGGATAATGCCTCTACAATAATCAAAAAGTATATTGATGATAACTTTTTTGACCAGAAGCTTTCTTTGGAAATGATAAGCAAGAATCTTTCATACAGTCCAAAGTACATTTCTTCTGTTTTTAAAAAGAAATTTAATGTAGGAATTACAGAATATTTAAACACAATAAGAATTCAAAACGCCTGCACATTAATGAAACAGGGATTTACCAGCATAAGTGATGTTTCCAATCAATGCGGATTTGCTGATGCACAATATTTCTCTAAAGTATTCAAACAAAGAACAGGCCTTTCACCAAAAGCCTATATTAAATCACTTCCGCAGTAGATTACAACGCTTGTTTAAGGAGAAACTAATGCTTAAAGAATATAAATTATCAACTGAAAGACAAAATTTTTATAATGTAACCTCATACGTACGTGAAACTCTAGCTGAAAGCGGAATTAAAGATGGAATATGCACCGTTTTTTGTCCGCATACAACTGCGGGGATTACAATAAATGAAAATGCCGACCCCGATGTTGTGCACGATATGCTGCTCGGTCTTGACAGGGCATTTCCCGACAGACCTGCATTTCGCCATATAGAAGGAAATTCATCTGCACATCTTAAAGCAAGCTGTGTAGGTAGCAGCGCTTCTGTTATTATCAGAAACGGACAACTTCTTTTAGGTACGTGGCAGGGCATTTATTTTTGTGAATTTGACGGTCCCAGGACACGAAAATTCTATGTTAAGGTGATGTAATGAGGCTTACCGAAGATTTTTATATTAAGCATGCAACCGAGCTTGCTCCCCTGCTTTTAGGAAAACTTATTTGCAGGCAAATTGAAAACAAAATCATCAAATGCAGAATTACCGAAACTGAATGCTATTTTGGCGAAGCTGACACGGCGTGTCATGCGCACAAGGGCAAAACCGAAAGAACAAAAATAATGTACGAGTCGGGCGGGAAAGCATATGTATATTTATGCTATGGAATACACAGTCTTTTCAATGTTGTAACCGGCAATAAGGGTTTTCCGGAAGCTGTGCTAATACGCGGTGTTGAAAGGTTTAACGGTCCGGGAAAGCTTACAAAGCATCTGCAAATTGACCGTAGTCTTAACGGAGAAAATCTTATTACTTCCGACAGAATATGGATTGAAGATGACGGATTTAAGCTAAGATACAGGACCGACAAACGTGTAGGAATTGATTATGCAACCGAAAAATACAGAAATATTATGTGGCGATTTATTTTGGAGGAAAAAATATGAAAATTGTTTTACAGCGTGTTAAAAATGCATCCGTTTCTGTAGACGGTAAAACAATAGGCGAAATAGGAAAAGGATACCTTGCACTTCTTGGTGTATCAAATACCGATACAAAAGAAATTGCAGAAAAAATAGCAGAAAAAATCTCTAAACTTCGTATTTTTGAAGACGAAAACGGTAAAACAAACCTTTCGGCATCCGATGTGTATGGCGAAATCCTTGTTGTTTCTCAATTTACACTCTATGCCGATTGCAAAAAAGGTAATCGTCCCAGCTTTACAAACGCCGGCAGTCCCGACCTTGCTAATGAACTTTATGAATATTTTATCGAAATATGTAAACCAAAATTCAAAAAAGTTGCTCATGGCGAGTTTGGTGCAGATATGCAAGTTTCGCTTATAAACGACGGTCCTTTTACTGTTATTCTTGATAGCGATAATATTTAAGATGTTCAATGGACTTATTACTTTATATATAAAAATATAAAAGCCTGACTTTTGGTCCGGTTTTTTTAATATTTCTATTGCAATACGCGCACTTTTGTGATAAAATATTGTATGCAATTGGCAGAGTAGGTTCAGACACGTTAAGTGATGAAAGGACGGGAAGTTGCCTTTCGTACGAAAAATCTTATGATTTGCGATGTCTTTACCGCATTCCGCTGCCACCAAAGAGCAAAATCTATTCCTTCTCTTTTGTGGCTTTACTTAAGGAAGGAGTTTTTTTATGCACAAATCACACTTGTTTTCAAAGATAACACTTAAGAAGCTTTGCATTCTTTCTCTTATGACTGCTATTACAGCCATATTATCAATTTACTGCACTTTCCGCATTGGAAACGCAATAAAAATTCCGTTCAAATTTGTTTCTGTATTTTTTACTGCCGTTATGTTCGGTCCTTTCTGGGGCGGCACAATTGCCGTTTTGGGCGATATTCTGAATGTTTTTCTTGCCCCGTCAGGCCCGTGGATTCCAATGATTACGGCTATTGAATTTTTAAACGGCGCTGTTTTTGGTATCTTTTTTTACAAACATTCTTATGAAACAAAAAGCTATTTTTTACGTACACTCATTTGCTGTTTGATATTATTCCTTTTTGATATGATTTTAACATCATTGGTTTTAACATATGTTGGCTATTTCCCAACATTTTTGACTGCTTTTGCCGTGCGTCTGCCGGCGGGTATTATAAAAATACTTATTCAAGGCATTTTTATAATCATAAGCAAAGAATATATCAAAAACTTTAAACTGATTGGAGGTAAGAATTTTGGGTAAATTTATCAACTACGCCAATAGTTTTCAAGCAATTGCCAGACTTGAACTTGAATGTATAAAAAGACTGTGTGAACTTCTTGGTAATCCGCAAAATGATTTAAATTTCATACACATTGCCGGCACAAACGGCAAAGGTTCTGTATGTGCAATGCTTCAAACTGCCCTTACCCACGCAGGTTATAAAACAGGTAAATACACTTCCCCTAACCTCATCAGCGTATGCGAAAGAATTTCAATAGACGGGGTTGATATTACAAACTCCGAGCTTGAAAATATAATGGCACAAGTGCAAACAGGCGCAGAAATTATCCATAATGAAACCGGCGCTTATCCTACTCAATTTGAGCTTTGGACTGCCGCCGCTTTTCTGTATTTTAATCAGCAAAAGGTTGATATTGTCGTTCTCGAAACAGGTCTTGGCGGAGAAAGAGATGCAACAAACGTTATTCTCGCTTCCCTTGTTTCTGTCATAACTCCAATATCTTTTGACCATATATCGTATCTTGGAAATGATATCAAAGATATTGCGGCAGCAAAAGCCGGAATTATTAAAGGTCCGAAAGGTGTAACCGTTTGTGCAAATCAGCCGCCTGAAATAATGGAAGTTATCACTAAAAAGGCACTTGAAACAAATAACGAGCTTATAATTGCAGATAAAATTGAATCTAAAACAACATCCAGCATTTATGAAGTTTTTGATTTTGATGACATTAAAGATATTACCTGCGGGCTTGGCGGTATACATCAGCTTGAAAATGCATCTATTGCTATAACTGTTCTTAAAAAGCTTGGTATTGATAATAAAAGCATAAAATATGGTATTAAAAATGCTAAAAATCCTGCAAGATTTGAAATGCTTTCCAAACAGCCACTTGTTATATTTGACGGTGCACATAATCTTTCAGGCGCTCAGGTTCTTTCTGCAAGTCTTGAAAGATATTTTAAAGGTGAAAAGTTTACATTTGTCTTGGCATTTATGAAAGATAAAGACTATACTTCTATGATAGAGTTTCTTATTCCTTTTGCAAACAGATTTATTGCAACCGAGGTTCCCGAAAACCCACGTGCACTTGATGCCGAAACTTTATGTCAAAAAATACAGAATTTCAATAAAAATGCAAGCTTTAAAAAAGACGTTTTTGCAGCACTTGATGATGCTTTTTCAGACGAAAAAGTTGTGATTTGCGGGTCTCTTTATTTATACAGCTTTATTAAAGACTATTTTTCTCAAAACCCTTTACAATAGGTAAACTTTGGTGTATACTATATAGAGAGAAATTATAATTTTTGGGGGGATTATGTTGGGCGCTTTTAAAATTAACGGCGGAAACCAACTTCACGGAAACGTACAGATTAGTGGCGCTAAAAATGCCGCTATTGCTATAATACCTGCATCTCTTCTTTCTGAAGGTGTTTGCAGAATAGAAAATTTACCGTATATCAAAGACGTTAACTATATGCTTGAAATTCTTGAAAAGCTTGGTTCAAAAGTTACTCGCGTCAGCGACCATATAGTTGAAATTGATAATTCAAACATTACTTCTCATGTAGCTGATTATGACATAGTTCAGCGCATGAGAGCATCATATTATCTTGTTGGCGCACTGCTCGGCAGATTTAAAAAAGCCGCAGTAAGTATGCCCGGAGGATGTAACTTTGGCGAACGCCCTGTCAACCTTCACAAAAAAGGCTTTGAGCTTATGGGTGCGGACGTTAATCTTCAGGGCGGTATTTTTGCAGCTGAAGCAACTCATCTCCACGGTGCAAACATATATTGTGACCTTGTAAGCGTTGGTACAACCATCAACCTTATGATTGGTGCTGTTCTTGCCGACGGTCTTACAACTATCGAAAATGCCGCAAAGGAACCGCACGTTGTTGACGTTGCAAACTTTCTTAACTCTATGGGTGCCAATGTTAAAGGTGCAGGTACTGATTCTATAAGAATTAAAGGAGTTAAAAAGCTTTCCGGTTGCACATATTCACTTATTCCCGACCAGATCGAAGTTGGTACTTTTATGATGGCAGCGGCGGCTACAGGCGGTGACGTAACTATTGAAAATGTTATCCCTAAACACATGGATGCAGTTAGTGCAAAGCTTGTTGAAATGGGTGTTGACATTATTGAAAACGACGAAAGCATCAGAGTAAAGAGAACAGGTCCTCTTAAATGTGCTAACGTCAAAACTCTTCCCTATCCGGGATTCCCGACTGACCTTCAGCCTCTTATTGTTGCTCTTCTTGCAAGCGCAAACGGGACAAGTATTGTTAATGAAGATGTATGGGAAAACAGATTCCAGTATGTTGGCGAGCTTCGCAGAATGGGCGCAAACATTACTGTAAACGGCAGAGCCGCTATTATTCAGGGCACTAAACACCTTGTAGGCTGTCCTATTACAGCTACCGACCTTCGTGCCGGTGCTGCTATGGTTATTGCCGGTCTTATGGCAGATGGCGAAACCATTGTTAATGAAAATAAATATATTGACCGCGGATACGAATATTTTGAAACAAAACTTCGCAATCTGGGTGCTGATATTGAACGTATAGATTCGGAGGACTAATGGTTAAGTTTTGTTCTCTTTCCAGCGGAAGCAGCGGTAATGCGGTTTTTCTTGAATATAACGGAACGGTGGTTCTTATTGATTGCGGAGTTTCCTGCCGTAGGATTTGCGATATGCTCCTTAAAATAGGCAAAAGACCTGAAGATATTTCGGGGATACTTGTTACACACGAACATAGTGACCACATTAAAGGAATTTCCGTACTTACAAGAAAATATCATATACCTGTTTATTCCGCAAAAAATACATTTGAAAATATGCCGGAAACAAACTGTGTTTCAAAGGATTTTCAGCACTTTATTACTTCCGGCAATGAGTTTTCGATAGGAAGTATTGATATTCTTCCCTTTTCTATTCCTCACGATGCGGCAATGCCATTTGGGTATGCTTTTCAGATGGGTGATAAAAAGGTTTCTGTTGCTACCGATATGGGAAAAATTGATTCAGAAGTTGCACTGCATCTTAAAGGCAGTGATTTGGTTTTACTTGAAAGTAATCACGATACAAGCATGCTGATAGATGGACCTTATCCGTATTTTCTTAAGCGAAGAATTTTAAGTGAAAATGGGCATCTTTCAAACGACCAGGCGGCAAAACTTGCGGTTTCTCTTGCAAGAACAGGAACAACTAAGTTTTTATTCGGGCATTTGAGTGATACAAACAACTCGCCCGATATTGTTTTAAATACAATGCTTTCTTCCTTTGAGCAGGAAGGTTTTTATAACGGTAAAAATATTGATATTGCCGTTGCAAACAGATATTCACCAAGTAAATTATATACATTATAGGATGTGTTTTTGATGTATAATGAAATAAAAGATATAAAAAGAATTGTAATTAAGGTTGGTACTTCTACCCTTACTCACCAGACAGGCAGACTTAACATCCGCCGTGTCGAAAGTCTTGTTAAGGTTATTTCCGACCTTAAAAATATGGGCAAAGAAATAATCCTTGTAAGCTCCGGCGCTATAGGTGTTGGCGCAGGATGTATGGGAATGACAGAACGTCCGCGCGAAAAGGTTGCAAAACAGGCGGCTGCCGCAGTCGGTCAGTGCGAACTTATGAATATTTACGCTAAAATGTTCCGCGAATACGAACATACTGTTGCGCAGATTCTTCTTACAAAAGACGTTGTTGAAGTTCCAGAATCCAAAGAAAACGCAATAAATACATTTATGAAACTTCTGGAATACGGCGTTATTCCAATAGTTAACGAAAATGACACCATTTCAACTAAAGAAGCCGAGTTTGGCGATAACGATACCCTTTCGGCTGTTGTTGCCACACTTGCAGAAGCCGGACTTCTTGTAATACTTACCGATATTGACGGTGTTTATGACAGCAACCCGAAAGAACACGATGATGCCAAAATGATAGATGTTGTTGAAAATGTTGACGATATTATGGATGTTGCCGGCGGCGCAGGCTCTTCCCTTGGCACAGGCGGTATGATAACCAAGCTTGAAGCAGCAAAAATTGCCGGCGAAAAAGGAATACATACAATTATCATGGGCGGATGTAACCCAAAACGTTTGTATGACATAACCTCCGGAAAACCCGTAGGTACTCTGCTTAAAGGAGATGCTTCCAAATGAGTGAACTTACGATAAAAGGCGCTCTTGCAAAAGAAGCTGCTACTAAACTTGCAACCGTTTCAACTGTTCAGAAAAACAGTGCTCTTTCATTATGTGCAAAGGCGCTTGTTGAAAACAGCGATAAAATTATTGCAGCAAACAAAATTGATATAGATAATGCAAAAGCTAAAGGAATAACTCCTGCAATGCTTGACAGACTCACTCTTACTCCCGAGCGCATCGGGCAGATTGCCGAGGGTATTATGCAGATTGTTTCTCTTAACGACCCAATTGGCGAAATAGTTGAACAAACTGTTCGTCCAAACGGGTTGCAGATTGGTGCTAGGCGCGTTCCAATCGGCGTTGTAGGCGTTATTTATGAAGCACGCCCAAATGTTACTGCCGATGTTGCGGCACTGACTCTTAAAACATCCAATGCAGCAATCCTTCGCGGTGGAAGTGAAGCTATCAATTCCAACAAAGCAATGGTTGAAATTATAACCAGTGCATATAAAGAAGCCGGTCTTCCCGATGGAACACTGCAGCTTATTGAAGATACATCAAGGGAAACTGCCGTTGAGTTTATGAAACTGAACGATTATCTTGATGTGCTTATCCCCCGTGGCGGCGCAGGTCTTATAAAAACAGTTGTCAATAACTCAACTGTTCCCGTTATTGAAACAGGTGTCGGTAACTGCCACACATATGTGGATGAAAGTGCCGATATTGATATGGCACTCAATATTGCCGTTAATGCCAAATGCTCTCGCCCAGCAGTTTGTAATGCAATGGAAACCTTGCTTGTTTCAGGTGCTGTTGCAGATAAGTTTTTACCTGCCCTTGCAGAAAGAATGGCAGAATATAACGTTGAAATCCGCGGTTGCGACGAAACAAGAAAATATATTACAGCAGTTCCGGCAACTGACGAAGACTTTGCTACAGAATTTCTTGATTACAAGCTTGCAGTTAAAGTTGTTGACGGAATTGACGAAGCAATTTCTCATATTACCAAATACTCAACCGGTCATTCAGAAGCTATTGTTACAGACAGCTACGAAAATTCGCAGCGTTTTTTAAACGAAATCAATTCTGCTGCTGTTTATGTTAATGCTTCCACACGTTTTACCGACGGGTTTGAGTTTGGGCTTGGTGCCGAAATCGGTATAAGTACACAGAAAATACACGCCAGAGGTCCAATGGGACTTAAGGCGCTTACTACAATCAAGTATGTTATATACGGAAACGGACAGATACGATGAAAAATGTATATGTAGGAATGAGCGGCGGAGTTGACAGTTCTGTCGCTGCTCTTTTATTAAAACAAGAGGGATATGATGTTACAGGATTCACCCTTGATTTATGGGGAGAATCTTCAGATTATTCTGATATAAAAGAGGTTTGCGACCATATTGGTATCAGACACGAGATAATAAGCATTCGAGATGTGTTTAAATCTAAAGTTGTTGAACCTTTTTTAGATGAGTACAAAAACGCAAGAACGCCCAATCCGTGCGTATTTTGCAATAAATATATCAAATTCGGCTATATGATTGATTATATTGCTGATAAGGCTGATTATGTAGCAACCGGTCATTATGCAAAGGTAATTTATAACAAAACTACTGGCAGATACTATTTCAAAAAAAGTGCTGACGAGGGTAAGGACCAGACATATATGTTCTATACCTTGTCGCAGGAACAGATTTCAAAAATATTGATGCCGCTTGGCGAATATCAGAAGTATGAAATCCGCGAAATCGCCAAAAAATATGGCATAAAATCGGCGGATGCCCCCGACAGTCAGGATATTTGCTTCCTTGAAGGAAATGACCTTACAACATTCATTAAAGAAAATGCTCCCGACCAGTTTAAACCGGGAGATATTGTAAACAAAAACGGCAATATTTTAGGAAAACATAATGGTATTTCGTGTTATACAATCGGTCAGCGAAGAGGGCTTGGAATTGCATCAGAAAAGCGAATTTACGTTGTTGGAATAAATGCAGATAACAATACTGTTGTTTTAGATGAAGAAAAGTATCTATTTACAGATACCGTAAAAGTAAGAGATGTTAATTTTTTGCCGTTTGAAACTTTGGACGAACCCATTCGCGTTACAGCAAAAATAAGATACAAAGCTGTTCCATCAAGTGCAACAATTGAAAAAACAGACTATGGAGTAATTGCCCGGTTTGACTCCCCTGTACGTGCGGCAACGCCTGGCCAGTCCATTGTTTTCTATGACGGGGATATTCTTGTTGGCGGCGGAATTATAATGTAAGTTTTAAGCACTGCAATTTGTCATAATTGCAGTGCTTTATTATTATACAAAAAATGCAAATGTTTATTCCGGCATGTAAATTTATTGACATATTTGTCGTATTATGTTAAAATTTAAGAGTATGAACCAAACTTATAAAAACAAAGGAGGATTTTTATGAAAAAAAGTATGATTGGCAAAATTATAGCAGTTGTTTGTGTGCTTGCTATTGTTATTGCCGGTGCTTTAATCGTAAAACCAACAACAGCTACTGTATCCTGTGAAGATTGTGCCGGATATGGTTACACTCATGCTCTCCCTTGCGCTGATTGCAACGGCAACGGCACAGTAGATGCAGAAGATTGCGGAACCTGCGAAGGTTCAGGAACAACAGCAGTTACTGCACTTGCAGATAATGATGCTTTAAAAGAAAGCAAAGTTGTTTGTGAATCCTGCAGCGGCGAAGGAACAGTTGCACCATCAAGCAACTATTATTCAACTTTCCTTGCATTGTTACCACCGCTTGTTGCTATTGCTCTTGCACTTATAACAAAAGAAGTTTATTCTTCACTGTTTATCGGTATTTTCCTTGGCGGACTTCTTGCTGCTAACTGGAAACCGGTTGCTGCGCTTGATTATTTTGTTAATGACGGCCTTATTGCCGCAGTTTCGGGAACTGCCGGAATTTTTGCATTCCTTGTAATTCTTGGAATTATGGTTGCTCTTATTAACAAAGCAGGTGGCAGCGCAGCTTTCGGAAGATGGGCAGAAACACACATCAAGTCGCGTGTTGGTGCTACACTTGCAACATTCCTTCTTGGTATACTTATATTTATAGATGACTATTTCAACTGTCTTACAGTAGGTTCGGTAATGCTTCCTGTTACAGACAGACATAAAATTTCACGTGCTAAACTTGCATTCATTATTGATGCAACAGCAGCTCCTATTTGTATGATAGCTCCTGTATCATCATGGGCTGCTGCCGTTTCAGAATTCACAAAAGGAACAGGCTATTCCGGAATAGAACTTTTTGTTCGTGCTATTCCTTATAACTTCTATTCACTTTTAACATTAGTGTTTGTTGTTGCAATAACACTTATGAAATTTGATTACGGCCCGATGAAACTTCACGAATATAACGCTATAAATAATGGCGATTTGTTTACGTCTGGTGAAAGAGCAAATGTTCTTGAAAAGGAAACTGAAAATCCAAAGGGTAAAGTTATTGACCTTATCTTGCCGGTTATTGTTCTTGTAGCAATTTGCGTAATTGGTCTTATTTACGTTGGCGGATTTTTCTCTGGTTCTGACTTTATTACTGCTTTTGGTGACACTGATGCAACCGTTGGTCTCCCATGGGGTGCTCTTGTAGCTCTTGTGCTTACAATCGTTTATCTTATTGCAAGACGTATTGTTACATTCAAAGAAGCTATGTCATGTGTTCCCAAAGGATTTATTGCAATGGTTCCCGCTATACTTATTCTTACCTTTGCAACAGCACTTAAAAATATGACAGGTCTTCTTGGTGCAGCTGATTTTGTTGGTGCCCTTATGGATTCCGCAGCTGCAGGTCTTGCAAAATTCCTGCCTGCAATTATATTCCTTGTTGCATGTGTTCTTGCATTTGCAACAGGAACATCATGGGGTACATTCGGTATCCTTATCCCGATTGTTGCCGCTATATTTGAACCGGGCAGCGAACTTCTTATTATCGGTATGTCAGCTTGTCTTGCCGGTGCAGTTTGCGGTGACCACTGCTCACCTATTTCTGACACAACAATCATGGCATCTGCAGGTTCACAATCTAACCACCTTAACCACGTTTCAACACAGCTTCCGTATGCAATTACAGTAGCAATACTTTCATTTGTTTGCTACGTCGTTGCCGCATTTGTACCAAACGCATGGATTCTTCTTCCGATTGGTATCGTGCTTACCGTTGCAACATTATTTGTAATTAAATACACAACAAAAAAACAACAGTAATTTTTAAAATCCCCGATGCATCTGCATCGGGGATTTTTTATTTGCTAAAATCTTGACTAAAAATGTCAAGTGCGATATAATATATGTATTAATTAATTTTTCAGGTGTTTTTATGGATAATGTTTTAATAATGGGAATTGAATCGTCTTGTGACGAAACTTCTGTTTCAATTTTATCGGGCGGCAAAACAATCCTATCAAATATAATTTCATCACAAATAAGTATACACCGTGAATTTGGCGGTGTTGTTCCTGAAATTGCCTCAAGACAGCATCTTGAAGCAATTAATGGTGTTATGCAGGCTGCACTTGATGAAGCCGGGGTTACCCTTGCTGATATTAACGCAATAGCGGTAACGGCAGGTCCTGGACTTGTAGGAGCACTTCTTGTAGGAGTTTCATTTGCCAAAGCTCTGGCCTATTCTCTCGGAATACCGCTTATTCCTGTGCATCATATAGAAGGGCACATTTCCGCAAATTATGTGGCACACCCCGACCTTGAACCACCGTTTGTATGTCTTGTTGCATCGGGCGGACACAGCCATATTGTATACGCCAAAGATTATTCTGATTTTGAAATATTAGGCAGAACAAGAGATGATGCTGCAGGCGAAGCTTTTGATAAAATTTCCCGTGTACTCGGACTTGGATATCCCGGCGGTCCTGCTGTAGAAAAAGCCGCCGAGTCCGGCAACAAAACAGCATTCAAATTTCCGCGTGTACATCTTGATAACCGTTTTGATTTCAGTTTCAGCGGCGTTAAAACTGCCGTTATTAACGAAATCCATAAAGTAAAACAAAAAAATGAAGATTTAAATATTAACGACGTTGCCGCTTCTTTTCAGGAAGCCGTAACTGATATTCTTGTTGAAAATACCATTGCCGCCGCAAAATTTAAAAATGTAAAAACTGTTTGTATGGCAGGTGGTGTTGCATCTAACACATATTTGAAAAATAAAATGGCTGATTCAGCATCCAAATGCGGAATTACTCTTTATTCCCCTCCACCGGTTTTATGCACCGATAACGCAGCAATGATTGCATGTGCAGGGTATTTTGAATATAAAAAAGGTAATTTTTCCGACCTTTCTCTTAACGCTTATCCATCTCTTCAGCTTGGGGAAAATATAATTATGTAAATCATTTTTTGTGGATAATTTCCTTTTGTGCCGCATTTTTCTGTGGATAACTCGCGGTAAATAGTTATTTATTCGCAAAAAGTTGTGTATAACCTTGTGTAAATTGTGCACTAATAAAAATTTTATGTAACCTTAACAGAACATCATATAGGAGTGAATTATATGAAAACAGACATCCAGATTGCTAATGAATGTAATATGCTTCCCATTACCGAAATTGCTAAAAAAGTAGGTATTTTGGACGACGAGCTTGAGCTTTACGGAAAGTATAAAGCTAAAATCGGCGATGATGCTTTTAAACGTCTTGAAAACGAAAAAGACGGCAAGCTTATCCTGGTTACAGCTATCAATCCTACTCCATACGGTGAAGGAAAAACAACAGTAACTGTTGGACTTGGACAGGCAATGTGTAAAATGGGCAAAAATGCCGTAATTGCAGTAAGAGAGCCTTCACTTGGTCCTGTATTCGGTGTTAAAGGCGGGGCAGCCGGCGGCGGATATGCTCAGGTTGTTCCAATGGAAGATATAAACCTTCACTTTACAGGCGATATTCATGCAATGACAGCTGCAAACAATCTTCTTTCAGCCGTCATTGATAACCATATATTCCAAGGCAATGCCCTTAACATTGACCCTAGACGAGTTGTATGGACACGTGCTGTTGATATGAACGACAGAGCACTCCGTAATGTTGTTGTCGGTCTTGGAAGTACTGTAGACGGTATTCCCCGTCAGGACAGTTTCAAAATAACTGTTGCGTCCGAAATTATGGCAATCCTTTGTCTTGCCGAAAATATGGATGATTTAAAAGACCGTCTTGGCAAAATAATTGTTGCATACACATATGACGGAAAACCTGTAACGGCATCCCAGCTTGATGTTGTAGGCTCACTTGCCGTTCTTCTTAAAGATGCAATCAAACCTAACCTTGCACAGACACTCGATAACACTCCTTGCCTTATCCACGGCGGCCCCTTTGCAAATATCGCACACGGATGCAACAGTGTTCGTGCAACAAAACTTGCATTAAAGCTTGGTGATTACTGCATAACAGAAGCAGGTTTCGGTGCTGACCTCGGTGCAGAAAAATTCATTGATATCAAATGCCGCCAGGCAAATCTCAATATAAGTGCAGTTGTTATTGTTGCAACAATCCGTTCACTTAAATATAATGGTCACGTTAAAAAAGAAGATTTGCAAAGCGAAAACCTGACGGCAGTAAAAGAAGGCCTTTGCAATCTTGAAAAACATATTGAAAATATACTTGAATGCGGTGTTACTCCTGTTGTAACATTAAACAGATTCCATACCGACACTGATGCTGAAATTGCTCTCGTTAAGGAATTTTGTGAAAACCGCGGTGCTGAGTTTGCACTTTGTGAAGTATTTGCAAAAGGTGCAGAAGGCGGAATAGCTCTTGCCGAAAAAGTACTTGAACTTTGTGAAAAACCGAATAATTTCCATCAGTTTTACACACTTGAAGGCGGATTAAAAGATAAAATCAAAGCCGTTGCAACCAAAGTGTACGGTGCCGATGATGTTAAATACGATATGGCAGCACTTAAATCCATCGACATTATTGAATCTATGGGTTACGGTAATCTGCCGGTATGTATTGCAAAAACACAGTATTCTCTTTCCGATAATGCTGGGCTTCTAGGCAGGCCGAAAGGATTTACAATTTCGGTAAAACAAGTTGATATTTCAGCCGGTGCAGGATTTGTAGTTGTTAAAACCGGTAATATAATGACAATGCCGGGGCTTCCAAAAGTACCCGCCGCAAACAATATCGATATAAATAACGGCGAGATAACCGGATTATTCTAATAAAAATGCCCCGCAAACGCGGGGCATTTTCATATGAATTATAAATTTAAAAAATCTTTTCTATAGTTTACTCCAAAGTATTCGGCAAGTTCCATCATTTCTTCGTCTTTAATTGTATTTATTCTTGGAAGATGTGCTGTAAGCATATATATCTGCGCTGCTTTTTCAACAGTTTCAACAAGCCCGAAGGTTTCGTCCATATCTTTTCCTGCCGCATATACGCCGTGCATTCCCCATACAACAACTCTGAACTCTTTCATTTTTGCCGCCGTTGCTTCGCCGATTTCATTTGTTCCGCAAAGCATCCACGGGAGCACACCTACTCCTTCCGGAAAAACTGCAATACATTCTGTACACATTTCCCAGAGAGAATGAGTAAATTTTTTATCGTCAAGTTCATGAACGTAATTCATTGCAAGGGTATGCGTCGGGTGAGTATGCATAACCACTCTGTTTTCAGGATCTACGGTAGCACGCGCCATATGGCTCATAAGGTGGGACGGGAATTCTGACGTAAACACTCCCCCGTCTGAATATCCCCATAAAAGCTCGGCTGTTATAGCATCTTCTGCTATGCGGATTATACCAAGGTTCTTTTCCGGGTCAAACTCAACATTTTTAAAATATTTGCCTCTTCCTGTTACAACAAAGATTTTCCCTATCATACTTTTAGCTTCAAATCCGATAGGAATTGTGCGGATTACTTTATTTAAATCAAGATACTCGGCAACTTCTTTTTCATCCAGCATATAACTGATATTCCCGCCGTTACGTTCATCCCATCCCAAACGGTACATATTAGCAGTTGTTTTTTTCATTTCATCTATAAAAGGTGCATTAAGTATGTTTTTCATTTGCGCTCCACCAACACTTTCTTTTTATAATTTTTTAATTATACTTATATCTCCATACAAGAAAATTATATCAAACTTAATAAAAAAGTCAATATTTATAACAAAAAAGGCTTGATTTTTATATAAATATAGTGTATAATAGTTGAGTAATGTTGATAACTGGGTGTGGCGCAGTTTGGTAGCGTGCTTGAATGGGGTTCAAGAGGCCGGGAGTTCAAGTCTCCCCACTCAGACCAATAATAGTGGCTGTAGCATATTTTGTTACAGCTATTTTGTTATATACCAAAGGAAGTGATACCTATGAAAATAGTTGCAGGACTTGGCAATCCCGGAAGTAAATATGACGGCACACGTCATAATATAGGATTTGGTGCAATAGATTATATTGCCCACCATTTTGATATTAAAGTAAATAAGCTCGGATATAAAGCACTATATGGTCAGGGTATGATTAACGGAGAAAAGGTAATACTTATAAAACCGCAGACATTTATGAACTTAAGCGGTACTTCTCTTATTGAAGCAATGAATTTTTATAAGCTCCCGCCGGAAGATTTAATAGTAATTCATGATGACATTGACCTGCCCACCGGAAAAATACGTATCCGCACATCCGGCAGCACCGGCGGACATAACGGAATTAAAGACATTATTCTTCGTCTTAATTCCGACAAATTTATACGCATCAAAATTGGTGCCGGTATGCCTGAAAATAATAAAATTGATGTTGTTAACCACGTTTTAGGTACGCTTAGCAAACAGGAAACCGATATTCTTGATAAATCTGCAGAAATTGTTGTAAAAGCGCTTCCTTTAATTCTGAAAGGAAATATCTCACTTGCAATGAGCAAATATAACGGAATGCCGAATGCGGAGGAATAATATGCAGCATTTAAATAGCCTTCCGGAATTTAATAGTCTTGCCGCCGATATTTTGTCCGGAAAATCCGGAATTTCGGTAAGCGGAGTTACTTCTTCCGCACGCGCTGATTTAATACACACTCTTTTGGATAAAACCCGAAAGAGTGCTTTTGTCGTGGCTGAAAACATGTATGACGCCAAAATTCTGTATGAAGATTTGTGTTTCTATCACGGCAGCGATAATGTTGTTATATTCCCTGCCAAAGACTATTTTTTTTACAATATCGAAACTGCGGCACTTCGTATAAACAACGACAGACTTGCCGTTATTGATAAAATTTTAAATCAGAAAAATATTATTGTTGTTGCTCCTCTTGATGCCGTTTTGCAGTATACGGTTCCAAAAGTGATATACAGCAAATATTTATATGAAATAAAACCCGGCACAAGGCTTGATTTTGACGAGCTATCCCATAATCTTACTGTTATGGGATATAAACGCAGCGACTTAGTTGAAGGTGTTGGTCAAATGAATTTCAGGGGCGGAATTCTGGATATATTCCCTCCTGCTTATGAAAACCCTATACGAATTGAGTTTTTTGACGATGAAGTTGAAACAATAAGATTTTTTGATGCAGCTACGCAGATTTCTCAAAACACTATCGATTTTTGCCGTATAACCTGTTGTCGCGAACTGATTTATGATGAAGTTAATTCAGTTATAGAAAAAATAAACGAATATCCCAAAACCGATTGGACAATGCGCGATATTGAACGTTTTGAAGAAGAGCATTATTTTCCTTCTGCTGACAGATATGTGCCGTTTATTTATAAAAACATATCATCTATACTGTCGTATCTTAACGAGAATTTTGCCCTTTTCCTTGACTATCCTCCGGCACTTAAATCAAGAGCTGAAGCATACGAAAAGGAACTGAGCAGCATACTTACGCAATTTGCCGAAAATGACAGTATGCCTTTGTTTGACGGAGCATATTTATGCGATATAAATGATATTATCGGTTCGTCGCTTGCTTCTGTTGTTGCTATCAGTAATGTTGCATCTGATAGCGATTTTATTAACACGACAAAATCTTATGAAATAGAAAGCCGCAGCTTGCAGTCTTACAACGGCAGAATTGATCTCATTATTGATGATATAAAAGTATGGAAACAAAAAAACTATTATATTACCATTCTTGCAGGGACAAAAGCAAAAGCTGCCGCTTTTAAACAAACGCTTGAAGAAAATGGTATTTTTGCTGAACTTGGTGAAGAATTTAGTTTTGCCGAAGGCGAAAATATTCTTATTGTCCCCGGAAGTCTCGGAAGCGGATTTGAATATCCGTCTTTAAAAAACGTTGTAATAAGCTCTGCCGAGCTTTTCGGCAAGGCAAAACACCGTTCAAAAGCAAACACTATGCCCGGCATAAAGATAAAATCTTATGCAGATTTATCTGTTGGCGATTATGTGGTACATCAGGTGCACGGAATTGGCGAATATCTTGGTATGCATCGTATGGAGGTTGATGGGATAATAAGAGATTATCTTAAGATTGAATATAAGGATACTGATGTTCTCTATGTGCCGGCAACATCACTTGATACAGTCAACAAATATGTATCAAACAACGGCAAAAAAGTAAAGCTTAACAAAATGGGCGGACTTGATTTTTCAAGAGTTAAAAAACGCGTTGTAAAAGCTCTTGAAGATATTGCCGACGAGCTTGTTGCATTATATGCCGAAAGAAGTACCAAAAAAGGGTTTAGTTTTTCGCCGGACAACGACTGGCAGAAGAATTTTGAACAGATGTTTCCATATGAAGAAACTGCCGACCAGCTTAAATCCATTGAAGAAGCAAAAGCCGATATGGAAAGTGATAAGCCTATGGACAGACTTCTTTGCGGTGATGTCGGATACGGAAAAACCGAGGTTGCCCTCAGATGCGCTTTTAAGGCAGTTATGGACAGTAAGCAGGTTGCATATCTTGTTCCTACTACAATCCTTGCTCAGCAGCATTACAACACATTTGTCGAGAGGATGAAAGAGTATCCGATAAATGTAGAAATGTTGTCCCGTTTTCGCACATCCAAACAACAAAAAGAAATTATAAAGAAGCTTGCGACGGGTCAGATTGACGTTATTATCGGTACACATAAAATTCTGCAGAAAGATGTTGTTTTCAAGGATCTCGGACTTTTAATTATAGACGAAGAACAGCGATTTGGTGTTAAGCATAAAGAACAGATTAAGGAACTTAAAAAAGACGTTGACGTTCTTACTCTTTCCGCAACTCCTATCCCTCGCACACTTCATATGTCGCTCACGGGAATACGTGATATGAGCGTTATTGCCGAGCCTCCTGAAGACAGATATCCCGTGCAGACATTTGTTCTTGAATACGATCGTGAAACCGTGCGTGACGCCATTTTGAAAGAGCTTGGCAGAAACGGACAGGTATACTATGTTTATAATCGTGTTGAAGGTATTTTTAAGGTTGCAAATATGCTTCAGGAACTTGCTCCTAATGCTAAAATTGCAGTTGCCCACGGACAGATGAGTGAACGTGAGCTTGAAAGTGTGCTTATGGATACTGTAAACGGTGATGTTGATATTCTTGTATGTACAACAATTATTGAAACAGGGCTTGATATACCGAATATCAACACTATAATTATAGAAAATGCCGACTGTATGGGGCTTTCGCAGCTGTATCAGCTGCGCGGACGTGTTGGCCGTTCAAACCGTATTGCATATGCATATCTTACTTACAGAAAAGATAAGGCATTAAACGAAACTGCAATCAAAAGACTCTCCTCTATCCGTGAGTTTACTGAATTCGGTTCGGGATTTAAAATTGCAATGCGTGACCTTGAAATACGCGGTGCGGGTAATTTGCTTGGTGCTGCGCAACACGGCGAAATGGATGCCGTAGGATATGATATGTACTGCAAGCTTCTTGATGAAGCAGTTGCAAAAACAAAAGGCATAGAAAAACCGGAAGAAATTATTACAACCGTTGATATCAAGGTTGATACATTTATTTCCGACAAATATATTCCGTCACACAACATCAAGCTTGAAATGTATAAAAAGATTGCAAGTGCAGCAAGTGAAACAGACAAAGAAGATTTGATTGACGAGCTTATTGACAGATTTGGCGAGCCGCCTCAGAGCGTTATTAATCTTATTGATATTTCGCTTATAAGAGATCTTGCAAATAAAGCGCAGATGACGGATGTTATCGAAAAGGGTCCTAAAATTTATATGTATTTTGATGCAAAAGCGCCGCTAAATCCTGAGAAAATTACAAAAATTGCCGCTACATTCCGTGGGCGTATGTTCTTTAACAGCGGCGGCAGACCATTTATATCTTTCGCATACAGCAGTAAAGAAAAATGTCTTAGTGAACTTAAAACGGTTTTAACCCATTATAACGCACTTGATTAAAGGACTTTTTGCCGGTTTTGTTGAATTATGTAAGTTGGAGGGATGCTTATGAATAATAAATTATCTTTCCCCGATGCACCTATGGTACTGAAAAACTTTTTGCAGTATCAACTTGTAATTCAGGGAAAATCCCAGAATACAGTTCACGAATATTATTATGACCTTAGGACTTTTTTCAGATATCTCAAAAATACACTTTATAATTTGTCCGACACAAATTTTGAAGAAATTGATATTAAAGATATTACAATTGACGATATTAAAAAGGTTAATTTAAGCACCCTGTATGACTATCTTTCGTTTATTAACCTTAACAGAGAAAATGAAAGCCGTACAAGAGCACGAAAGGTGTCCAGCTTAAAATCGTTTTTCAAGTATCTTGTTGATAAGGAAGAGGTTCTTACGGTTAATCCCACAGAAAAGCTTGAAACACCAAAGCTTGGTAAAACACTTCCCACTCACCTTTCACTTGACGAAGCAAAAAAATTGCTTGATACCGTATCGGGTCCAAACAAAGAAAGGGATTTGTGCATCCTTACGCTTTTTCTCAACTGTGGACTTCGTTTGTCCGAGCTTATCGGTATAAATTTAAAAGACATTAAAGAAGATACCATAAGAATTCGCGGTAAAGGTAACAAGGAACGCACAATATATCTTAACGGAAGTTGTATTTCCGCCCTTTCCAACTATTTGCGTCTTCGCCCCGTTGACGGTGTTAAAGATGCGGATGCACTTTTCATAAGCAAGCAGAAACGCCGTATAAGCGAGCAAATGGTACAGGTAATTGTAAAGAAATATATAAAAGCGGCAGGACTTGACCCAAACAAATATTCGCCGCATAAACTACGCCATACAGCAGCTACTCTGCTTTATAAATACGGCGATGTTGATATACGAATACTTCAGGAAATGCTTGGACATAAAAACTTAAATACAACACAGATATATACCCATATTGATAACAAACAGGTAAAAGAGGCAGCCCAGCGCCACCCATTAGCATAGGAGATAAAAATGAGAGTACGAAAAAAGAAAAATTGTGCCGAAAGGCTTGATAAATGCAGCAGTGTTTTAATTACAGGAGATTTGCCAAAAGGAAAATGGAGCAGTATTTTTGGCAACGATAACCCTATTCATCTTGAAATCGGATGCGGTAAAGGTGATTTTGTTGTAGGAATGGCAAGACAAAATCCTGACATCAATTTTATTGCACTTGAAAAATGTGCTGATGTCCTTGTTATTGCCGCCGAAAAGGTTGTGGAATCGGGACTTACCAACATACGCCTTATGTGCGGCGATGCAGATTTTCTTGCCGATATGGTTGAACCTGCCGAAGCCAGCCGAATTTACATAAACTTCTGCGACCCGTGGCACAAGAATAAGCACGCAAAACGCCGTCTTACATACCGCGCATTTTTACATAAATACAAGAATATTTTATCCCCTGTTCACGGCGAGGTGCATTTTAAAACCGATAACCGCAAATTGTTTGAATTTTCACTTAATGAACTATGCGATGAAAATATGAAGATACGAAACATCACTTTTGATTTGCATGCAAGCGGTTTCGAAAATAATGTTATGACCGAATACGAAAAACAGTTTACCGAAAAAGGTATGCCTATTTACAGACTTGAAATACTATTTTAAAAAGCAGTGGCTGATGCCACTGCTTTTTTTAATAAAATGATATTCGCATTTTAAGATATGTTTTATCGACCATTTCCGAAAGGCAAAGGAACTTACCACTACTTGAATATAGTCTGTAAAAACCATCATCAAGACTTACCGGAATTGTCATTCCGTTTAATACCTTGCGTTCCTGTTCCTCATCTAATACAAATCTTGGATATTCCGATAGAATTTCATCGGCAGGAACAATATATTTTTCCGGATTTTTTTCAAATTCTTCAAGAGTTACACTTTCCGAAATTTCAAATCTTCCGTTTTTTATTCTTATGAGCTTTCCCATTGCCCCGCCGCATCCGAGTTTCTCACCAATATCGTGGCAAAGTGTACGTATGTATGTTCCTTTTGAACAGTGTACGTTTATTGTTGCTATTTCGCCGTCAAACTCTTCAATATCAATGGCGTATATTGTCACGCTACGTTCTTTTCTTTCAACCTCTACGCCCTGACGTGCAAGCTCATAAAGCTTTTTCCCGCCTACCTTTATTGCCGAATACATTGGAGGAATTTGCTTTATTTCGCCAACAAAAGAATTAACCACCTGCTTGAATTCCTCTTTGGATATATTGGGGGTTGTTTTTGAAATAATTTCTCCCGACATATCCTGCGTATCGGTTGTTATACCAAGATGCAGGGCTGCACGGTATATTTTTTCTTTTCCCATCACATAATCGGAAAGCTTGGTTGCTTTTCCTACACAAACAGGAAGAACACCTTCCGCATCAGGGTCAAGCGTCCCTGTATGCCCCACCCTTTTTATTCCAAGAATTCTTCTTACTCTTGAAACAACTGTGTGTGATGTTAATCCTTTCGGTTTATTTATATTTACTATTCCGCCAAGTGTTATATCCATTTCATCAACTCACGAATAAATTCTTCTTTTGCTTCGGCAAAAGGTTTTGAAATACCGCAACCTGCAGCATTTTTATGACCGCCGCCACCGAAGCTACTACAGATTTTTGCCGCATCAATTTCGCCAAGTGTGCGCAGGCTTACTTTTACAATATCCCCTCGCTGTTTAAAAAACACACCTATTTGACAACCTTCAACATTAAGTGCGCGATTTGACATATCATTAAGATAATGTTCATCTTCAGGAGCAAGGTTTTCTGCCGAAATAACACCTATTTTGCCATCGCCATAAAACTCTATTTCAGAAATGAGTTTTGAAGAAAGTTCAAGCTTTCTAAGCGGTGTTATGTCAAAAAGCATTCTGCACACATACGATACATCAACAAGACCAATAAGACTTGCCAGAATTGTATGTGTTTTTGCAGTTGTATTGCCAAATCGGCATCCGCCTGTATCTGACATTATTGAAATGTAAAGTGCTGTTGCAATATTCGTATCAATTTCCGCACCAAGCTCGTTTATAAGCTCGAAAACAAGTTCTCCTGCTGCCGCTGCCGTATGGTCACTTAAGAAAATTTCGCAAGGCTCGGCTTTGCAGATATGATGGTCTACAATTGCTTTTATTTTTGCATTTTCAAAAAGTGAAGCGCAGGTGCCTGTTCTTGTTGGTTCGTTAAAATCAACACCGATTACGTTTTCAAAGGTCATTGTTTCGTCGTATACAAGCGGAGTCCATCCTGTAAATTCAAAATCGGAATTAATCGGTTTTTCAAGCACAACATCCGCTTTTATCCCAAGCTTTTCAAGGGCAAATTTAAGCGCAAAACTGCTACCAAGAGCATCCCCATCGGGATTTTCGTGCGTAAGTATTGCAATATCTGTTAAAGATTTAAGCTTCTGTGCTATTTTCTTCAGCATCTTCTTTTCCCCCTACATCGAGCGATGACAAAACCTGTGAAATATGCGCACCGTACTGAATTGATTTATCATATTCAAAAGAAAACTGTGGTGTATAACGAAGTTTAAGTCTCTGCCCGATTTCGCGGCGGATAAAGCCAGCAGCACGTTTTAATCCTTCAACTGTGTCTGCCGCACTTTGTTCGTCACCAATTACGCTTATATATGCTTTTGCAAATTTAAAATCGTTTGTTATACTAACTCCCGTAACAGATGTAAATTCATTTATACGGGGGTCTTTAAGTTCTCTTATTAAAGATGCAAGTTCTCTTTTTACTTCTTCGGAAACTCTGTCTATTCTGTTAAATGACATTTAAGCATCAAGCCCTTTCTATTTCTTCCATCACATAAGATTCAATTACGTCGCCTTCTTTGAGGTCGTTGAATTTTTCAAAACTCATACCACATTCAAAACCTTCCGCAACCTCTTTTGCATCGTCTTTAAATCTTTTAAGTGAGCTTAAGTGTCCTTCGTGAACAACAATACCGTCACGAACAATACGAACGTCGCTGTTACGCATAATTTTACCGTCAGTAACGTGACATCCGGCAATTGTTCCGACACCGGATACTTTGAATAGCTGTCTTACTTCTGCATGACCTGTTACAACTTCTTTGAACTGCGGTGCAAGCATACCTTTGATAGCTGCTTCAATTTCTTCTATCGCCTGATAAATAACTCTGTAAAGTCTTACATCAACTTTCTTATCCTGTGCAGATTCCATAGCACCGTTTGTAGGTCTTACGTTGAAGCCGACAATAATGGCATTTGATGCATCGGCAAGCATTACGTCAGACTCGTTTACTGCACCTACAGCGCCGTGGATAATATTAATTCTTACTTCTTCGTTTGTAAGTTTAAGAAGTGACTGTTTAACCGCTTCAACAGAACCCTGAACATCGGCTTTAACAATGATGTTAAGGTCTTTTACTTCACCCTGATTAATCTGGTTAAAGAGGTCATCAAGAGAAACAAGCTTTCTTGCGTTCTGTTCTTCTTCCTTAAGTTTGAATTTACGGTTTTCAACAACGCTTTTAGCCATTCTTTCATCATCAACACAGTAAAGTGTATCTCCGCCTTCCGGCACATCGGAAAGACCGAGAATTTCAACCGGTGTTGACGGACCTGCAGATGTAATTTTTCTGCCTTTATCGTCTGTCATTGCACGAACTTTACCGATTGATGTACCTGCAACAACGAAATCGCCTGCTTTAAGAGTACCGTTCTGAACAAGAATTGTTGCAACCGGACCTTTGGATTTATCAAGTCTTGATTCAATAACCGCACCTTTGGCATTTCTGTTTGGATTAGCTTTAAGCTCTTTCATATCCGCAACAAGAAGTACCATTTCAAGAAGGTTTTCAATACCGTCACCTGTAAGAGCAGATACCGGAACACAGATTGTGTCTCCGCCCCAATCCTCGGGAAGAAGGTCATATTCTGTAAGCTCCTGTTTAACTCTGTCCGGATTAGCTGTCTGTTTATCCATTTTGTTTATTGCAACAATTACTGTTACGCCCGCTGCTTTTGCGTGGTTGATTGCTTCAACTGTCTGCGGCATGATACCGTCATCAGCGGCAACAACAAGAATTGCAATATCCGTTACCTGTGCACCGCGGAGACGCATTGCTGTAAACGCTTCGTGACCCGGTGTGTCAAGGAATGTAATTAGTCTGTCATTAATTTTAACACTGTATGCACCAATATGCTGGGTAATACCACCTGCTTCGGTTGATGTTACCTGTGTTTTTCTGATAGAGTCAAGGATTGATGTTTTACCGTGGTCAACGTGACCCATTACAACAACAACCGGCGGACGCGGAACGAGCGTCGACGGGTCGTCTTCAACATCGTTGAAGAGAATATCTTCCTGTGTTACTATAATTTCACGTTCAACTTCTGCACCCATATCTTCCGCAACAAGAGAGGCTGTATCAAAATCAACAACATCGTTTATTGATGCCATTATTCCGAGAATCATCAGCTTTTTGATTACTTCTGCAGCAGGTTTACCCATTCTTTCAGCAAGTTCAGATACGGTAATTTCATCAGGGATAAGAACGTGGATTTTTTCTTCTTTCTGTTTAACCGGTTTCTGTATTTTTTCGAGATTTTCCTGTTTATCCTTTTTATTTTTGTTGCCGCCTTTTTTTATTTTCTGTTTGCCTTGTGCAGAATCATCCATATCCGGAAGAATATCCTGAATTCTGTCCGCTTCATCATACTTTTTAAGGTCTACTGCATTAGCCCTTGTATCAACGTGTCTTGATGTTCTTGCCGCTTTGGATTCTTTTTCGGGGGCTGCGGGTTCTTCAAGCACTTCCGCTTCGGGTTTATCTTTTTTCTTTGCCGGTTTTTCTTCTTTTGCCGGTTCTTCTACTTTTCTTTCCATATCAATCGGAGAACCGTCATCAAATTTTTGTGTAAGTATCTCAACAAGAAGATTGAGCTGATCATCCTCAAGGCTGCTTGTTGTGGATTTCTTTTCTATACCAAAATCTTTAAGTAAGGCTATTATTTCTTTTCCGGAAATATTAAATACTTTTCCAAGCTCACTTATTTTTATTTTAGCCATTTAAATCTCCTCCATTTCTTCTGCGCATTTTTGTATTCCGTCCGCAAAGTTTTCATCCGTAATACAAACAAGCGATAATTCCTTATAGCTTACTGCTTTCCCAAGCGTCTGTTTATCAAATGCAGTCAAACATTTTACCTGATTTTTTTCTGCAAATCCGGAAAATTTTTCTTTTGTGGCTCCTCCGCAATCTTCCGTTATAATAAGAAGCTTTGCTCTGCCGCTTTTTATTGCATATTCAGCTGCTGTTGCGCCGCAGGCACAGTTACCCGAACGCCTGCACAATCCTATAAGTCTTAATGCTTTATCGTTATTCACCTTTGTATCACCTTTTCAAGAGTATTATAAACTTCTTCGGGAATACTCATTGCAAACGAACGTTCAATGCGCTTTCCTTTTCTGGCGGCGCAAATGCAAGTTTCATTTTTGCAAACATAGCATCCTCTGCCGTTTGTTTTTCCGCCAATGTCAACAGATATTTCTCCCGATGCGGTTTTGACAACACGGATAAGTTCGTGTTTTTCTTTCATTTCACCGCATACTATACATTTTCTGTTAGGTACTTTTTTTATCATTATTATTCACCATAAGCTTCTGATTTCTCACTTTTTATATCTATCTTCCATCCGGTAAGTCTTGCCGCAAGTTTTGCATTAAGACCTTCTTTACCGATTGCAAGAGAAAGCTGGGATTCATCAACAATAACTTCTGCTTCTTTTCTGCCTTCTTCAAAAGCAGCCTGGTCAACTGTTACGCTGATTGCTTTTGCAGGAGAAATTGCAGCTGCAATAAATTCTTCCGGATTTTCGCTGTATTTCACAATATCAACTTTTTCTCCGCCAAGTTCTTCAACAACAAGGTTAACTCTGTTACCGTGTGTTCCTACACAAGCACCTACTGGTTCAACATCCGCCTCATTTGAAAGAACTGCAATTTTACTTCTTACACCCGCTTCACGTGATACGGATTTGATTTCAACAATTCCTTCTTCAATTTCAGGAACTTCCCTTTCAAAAAGTTTTGAAACAAGTTCGGGAGCGGTTCTTGAAACCTGAACATACGGTCCTCTCGGTGTATTGTTTATATCCGCAACAAAAACAGTAAGTTTCTGTCCGTGTGTATATGCTTCACCCGGTGTCTGTCCTTTTGACGGAATGTGTGCTTCAACTTTGCCGATGTTTACAATTACGTTATATCTCGGTTTTGCATCTGCTTTTACCATACCGTCTTTCGGGCGAAATTCCACTCTTTCAATTCTGTCAACAACGCCGTTTATAATATCGCCTGTCGAAATATTGAAATCGCGGATAAGCTGTTCTCTTTCAGCTTCTCTGATTTTCTGAAGGATTATCTGTTTTGCTGTCTGTGCTGCAATATGTCCAAAGTTTTTGGGCAGGATTTCTATTTCAAGTGTGTCTCCTACTTTTGCTCTGGCTTTTATTTTCTTTGCATCTTCAAGAAGAATTTCCGATGTTTCAGATTCGTCGTTGTATTCTTCAACAACTTTCTTTTTTGCAATAACTTTTACGTTACCGCCGTTATCATCCATACGGATTTCAATTTCAGTATCCTTTTCTTCTTTATAATTCTTTTTGTACGCGTGTACAAGTGCTGTTTTAAGTGCATCAAGGATATAATCCTTTTTAATGCCTTTATCCTTTTCTAATGAAGCAAGAGCTTCGCCAAATTCGTTTTTCATTTTTTCTATTCCCCCTTATTAAAATTCAAAATGTATATTTACGCTGCCTACAGCTTTTTTATCAAAAACAATTGTTTCTCCGTTAACGTCAACAATTATTTTGCCGTCTGCATATCCGGAAAGTGTTCCTATATGCTTTTTACTGCCGTTTATCGGCGAATAAAGACTTACCTCAACACTGCTTCCTATATATTTTTCAAAGTGCCAGTCTTCTGTAAGCTTTCTTTCAACACCCGGAGAAGATACTTCAAGAATATATGTTTCTTCAATAAAATCATCCTTATCAAGCAGGTTGTTCATTGCTCTGCTGATATCCTCACAATCGGTTAATGAAATGCCTTCTTCTTTGTCGGCATAAATGATAAGATGTTTATCCGGACCTTCTTTTACAAATTCAACCGCATAAATGTAGCAGCCGAAATCCTGTGCAACAGGAGAAGCAAGGTCATAAACTCTTTTTTCTGTTTTATTCATAGAATGCACCACCTTTTTAACTAAAATGAGTGGACTTTTTCAAGCCCACTCATTACCCTAATGTTATCATCATACTTATTATAACACAATTTCTATAAAATAGCAATACTTTTTTTAAATTTATTTTTCGCTTCTTCTTACGCGAATATCATCACCAATGAATTTAAGAATATTGAAATCCATAAGTCTTGAAAAAATACGTGTCGAATACGTATTTTTAATTTCATCCGGATTTAAATTGCTGTTGATTATCATTTGTTTCCCGGAAATAAGTCTTGCATTTAAAATATCAAAAAATGCTGCTGTTGTATATGTATTGACAGTTTCGCTTCCCAAATCATCTATTATAAGAAGCTCTACATCATACGCCTGTTTGCATTTCTCTTTCAATTCTTCATTAAATGAAAATGAATTATCCTTAAGCATTTCAAAAAGCTCCCGCGCAGTATAATACATAACACTTTTGCCTCTTTTGGCAACTTCATTTGCAACTACTGCACTAATAAAAGTTTTGCCCCTGCCCGTTTGCCCATAAAACAACAGATTTTTATTATTCGGTTTATTGAAATCACATATAAAATTATGACAATTCGCCAATATGTTCTGAATTTGTTTTCTTGGATTATTACCCTCTGTATCCGTCACATCAGGATAATAACTCATATCAAAATCATCAAAAGTTACCCTTGCAAGTGCAGGTGCAATCTTCGAAAGTTTAAGTGTCTGTTTTACAAGTTCTGTTTCGAAACACTCGCACATTTCGCCATTAATATCCCCTGTATCTTTACATTTGTTACACGCATATACATTTGTCATATAGTCGCTCGGGAAACCCGCCGATTCAAGAAGTTTATTTTTTTCTTCTTTAAGTCCTTCTGTCTTTTCTTTTATTTCAGCAACCGCAGTATCAACATCTCCTCTTCCCGAAAGAGCAAGCTTTGTAATACGAAGACCTGTTGTTTCAATTTCAGTATCAATATCGCGCACGCGTGGCAGTTTTGCATAAACCTCTTCCCTGCGGGAGAGAAGTTTTCTTCTTGCTATCACTCGTCGTTCGGCAAATTCACTTTTAACAGGTTCGTAAACCGATTTATTATATATCATTGTTCCACATCCTTATTTTTTACCAAGCGCCCTTGCTTCAATGGCTGCATAATCAAATTCTTCTTTTTCAAATTCATATATGACTTTCTTTGAATTTGTTCGTTGAACAGCTTTCCTTGCTTTTTTATATTCATTTGCCTGCCGCGGCGTTTTAATTCCGTTTTCGTACCAATCAGCAAGTATTTTATCCATATACTTAACCGAAAGCTTACCGGTATTAACAACCGTTATATCATATGCATAAGCAATAAGTTCAACCGACATATTCATTTGCCCAATCCATGTTCCGATATATTTTTCTTCGGTTGGTGTAAAGGCTCTGTCACATACACCCAGTGCGGATTTTACTTTATTAAGCTTACTGTTATATCGCTCCATTTTTTTGATGTGCTTTTCTGTGCGTTCAAGTGTATCTATTCCCTTATCCACCCACTCCTGTGCCACTTTTTCAATCTGACGCATACTTTTTTTGCCGATTTTTACACAGTACATAAGAAGCATAGGTATTACGTCTGCAGGCAGTCTGTAATAATCATACAAACTGTAAAGCACATTTATATCTGTTGAACTCAAATGTTTTCCCAATATCTTTTCCGAGATGGCAAACATCTCTTTGATTTCCATACTTTCTTCAGCGCAAGAATAAATTTCGTTTGCGGTATATACAGGTTTTGTTTCCGGTTTTAACTCGTGCTGAAGGGAATTTTCTCTAAACTCAATATCAAAATCTGTTTTATCTTTATTTTTATATGTAACTTTAACAAGTCCCTGAGATTCCCAGTATTCCCATGCACGGATTACATCCGACAAAAGCATAGAAAGCCCCTTTGCAAATTCTGACGGTGACATATATTTATCAGTTTCGCACTGGGAAAGGCCAAGCAGATATACTTTAACAAAACTGCCGTCTGCCGAACATAAGTATTTATCTATAAAGCTTTTCGGAATAGCAATTGTCCCCATATCCGATTTTACCTTTGAATAGGCCATTTTTACCCCTCACATTTACTTTTCTTCCATTTAATAGTTATTACAACCGCAGAAACGATTATGCAAACACCTGCAATAACCTGTGAAATACGCAGATTTCCAAGCATAAGGCTGTCTGTACGAAGCCCTTCAATCCATACTCTTCCAAGACCATACCACAGCACGTATGCCCAAAGGAAAAACCCGTCAAACGGCTTTTTCTTACGAAGCAGATGAAGAATTACAAATCCTGCTATATTCCAAAGTGATTCATATAAAAACGTTGGATGATAGCATACAGTTCCCCAGTTTTCAACAATGCTCATTCTCCACGGCAACTCTGTGATACCGCCGTGTGCTTCGGCATTTACAAAGTTACCAAATCGGCCTATTGCCTGTCCTATAAGAATAGCCGGCGCCACAACGTCTGCAACCTGATAAAAGTTCAGTTTTTTAAGCTTGCAATATATAAGTCCTGTCGCAAATCCGCCGATAAGTCCGCCGTAAATAGCAATTCCGCCATCCCATATTGCAATCATTTTAAGAAAATCGCCTGCATAATCTGACCATTTAAATGCAACAAAATAAATTCTGGCACAGATAATCGCAACAGGTACACAAAGAAGCACAAGGTCTGTAACTGTATCTTTCGGAAATCCAACACGTTTTTCCTGCGAAAGAGCATACCACAATGCAAGCGCAAATCCAACTGCTATTATAATGCCGTACCAATATATGTCTTTACCAAAAAAATTAAAAGCAACCGGATTTATATTGAATTCCAGACCAATCCCAGGAAATCCCACTGTATTTATTTTTAAAAACTGCATATTCTCATCTCCAATAAGTCTATTATACTATCTCTTGTCGTTTTATGTCAAGAAGATACTTTTTGCAGAACATTTATATTCTGTAATTATAATAGTTTATTTATATTATATAACAAAAGTATAAGCTTTGTAAAGATTTTTGTAAAAACATATTTGAAATTTTATGATATAACTGGTATAATATAATAAAGCTGAAAAACCAATGTGGAAGGTGATATGATGCTTTTAAAAAACGCTACTGTTTTTACTGAAAACTGTAGATTTGAAAAAACCGATATAAAAATTGAAAATGGTAAAATTACCGAAGCAGGAACAAATCTTACAGATACCAAAGTTATGGATTTAACAGGAAAGTACATTATTCCGGGACTTTTTGATATTCATACTCACGGCGCTGTGGGAACCGATACAATGGACAGTGATTTTGATTTTGAAAAGTGGCAGAAATATTTGTTATCCTATGGGGTAACAACCTTCTTTCCCACTACAGTAAGTGAGTTTGATGAAAATATATGCGCAACCCTTGAAAGGCTTGCAAAGAACGACAATGTTGTGGGTATTAACCTTGAAGGACCATACATTAATGTATCTAAACGTGGCGCACATAACGAAAAAACAATTCGTCCCGCCGATATTACCGAAATGAAAAAATATATTGACATTTCGGGCGGCAAAATCAAAATAACTACCGTTGCCCCGGAAATTCCCGGCAATATGGAATTTATAGAAGAGCTTAAAGCTGACGGCAGAGTTGTTATTTCCGCCGGACACAGCGCGGCAGATTCCGATACTGCAATTGCTTCGTTTAAAGCAGGTGTTACCAATCTTACACATACATTCAATGCAATGAACGGTCTTCTTCACAGAGAGCCTACCCTTGTTGGCGCAGCACTTGCAACTGATGGGGTTACCTGCGAGGTTATTTCCGACGGAATACATCTTCACCCTCTTATTGTTCTTATGCTTTATAAAACACTTGGCAGTGACAGAATGGTGCTTATTTCCGATTCTATGGCTGCTACCGGACTTGCCGACGGAAACTACGTACTTGGTGGCGGCAGCATGGAAGTAATTGTTAAAGATTCTGTTGCAAGAACACCAGGCGGTGCTATTGCCGGAAGTACAAAAAACCTTATGCAAATGGTAAGATGTGCTATAGAATTTGGGATACCGAAAGAAGAAGCAATAAAAATGGCTTCTATTACCCCTGCAAAAGCAGTGGGTATTGATAAAATCTGTGGCAGTATTTCTGCAGGAAAAGCAGCAGACATTGTAATCTGCGACGAAGCTTTGAATGTCATTAATACATTTAAAGACGGTAATTTGGTTTATAAAAAAAGCGGTGCTTGATGCACCGCTTTTTATGTTTTACTTATCGAGAACTTTTAAGAATCTGCCGTATGCTTCTTCCCACATTTCGTGGTTTTCAGGCATATATTCAACAGTATCAAACGAGTTTTTAACAATTTTTCTTGCTTCTTTAAGGTCTTTTATTTTACCAAGTGCAGTAAGCTGCATAAGCGCATTACCAAGACTTGTTGCTTCAACCGGGCCTGCAACAACACGTTTTCCTGTTGCATTTGCAATAAACTTGCACAACAGCTTGTTTTGAATACCACCGCCAAGCATATGGATTGTATCAAGTTTTTTGCCCATTACATTTTCAAGACCTTTTATTGTATATGCACATTTTAAAGCAAGACTCTGCAAAATTGTTCTTACAATTTCACCTTCCGTTTTCGGAACGCTCTGCCCTGTTTTTTCGCAGAACTCCCTTATTCTTCGAGGCATATTTCCCGGACCTGCAAACGTCATGTTATCAGGGTCAATAAATGACATAAGTTCAGGTGCATCACAAGCAAGTTCTGTAAGTTCAACAAAACTGTATTCTTTACCCTCACGTTCCCACTGACGTCTGCTTTCTTGAAAAATCCAAAGTCCCATAATGTTTTTAAGGAATCTTATTGTATCATTAACTCCGCCTTCGTTAGTTATATCATAATTGTAGGTTTCGTCATTTATAAGCGGCTCTCCAAGTTCAACACCCATAAGTGCCCAAGTACCGCTGCTGATATATGCATAATCATAATCTCCGTCAACAGGTACACTTGCAACCGCAGATGCTGTATCGTGTGAACCTATTGCAATTACAGGGATTTTATTTACTCCGAGTTCTTCGCAAAGTTCATCTGTTAAGTAACCAATGATTTCTCCCGGTTTTACGATTTCACAGAATATATCAGACGGAATACCCATTTTATCCATAAGCTCTTTATCCCATTTCTTTTCGTACGGATTAAGAAGCTGTGAGGTTGAAGAAATTGTATATTCGTTTTTCATTTCGCCTGTAAGGAAATAGTTGAAAATATCCGGTGTGAAGAGAAGTTTGTCTGCTATTTTAAGTACTGGTTCATCATTTTTTACCATTGAAAGAAGCTGAAATATTGTATTGAAGAAATTAAACTGAATTCCTGTACGTTCAAAAATATATTTTTTACCTACAAGTTCATCAGCGTATTCAATCATTCCATTTGTTCTTTCATCACGGTAATGGTACGGGTTTGAAATAAGGTTTCCGTTTTTGTCAAAAAGACCAAAATCTACGCCCCATGTGTCAATACCGATAGATTCGATATCCTTATGTCCGGCATTAATTGTTTTTAAAATGCCCTGTTTGATTTCGTGAAACAGCCTTAAAATGTCCCATCTGAAAGTTTTGCCTACAAGTACCGGGTCGTTTGAAAATCTGTGCATTTCCTCCATTGTTACTTTGTTGCCGTCAAATTCGAAAAGCATTGCTCTTCCACTTGATGCACCAAAGTCAAAAGCAAGTATTTTTGAAGTGTTAGCCATAATTCTATGTCCCCTATCTTTGATTATTTACCATATCTTGATGCAAGTTCTTCGTAAACTTCTGCCCAAGTAAGTCCTTTGTTTACCATAAGAACAGACAAGTGGTACATAAGGTCTGCAATTTCATATCTAATTTCGCCTGTACCTTCATTTTTTGCACCAATAATTACCTCACTTGTTTCTTCCCCAACTTTTTTAAGTATTTTATCTATACCTTTATCAAGAAGATAGTTTGTATAAGAACCTTCTTTCGGGTTATTTTTTCTGTCAACAACTACGTTGTAAACTTCCTGAAGAATTGCTGCATCTGCTTTATCGTTATTATCAACTATTTCGCCATTTTCGACTTTTCTGTAGAAACAGCTGTCATTTCCTGTGTGGCAGGACGGACCGGCAGGCTCTGCTTTTATAATAAGACAATCTGCATCGCAATCTACAAGAATGTTTTTAACATTCAGGAAGTTGCCGGATGTTTCGCCTTTTACCCAAAGGTTCCCCCTGCTTCTGCTGAAGAAAGTAGCTTTACCAGTTTCAACAGTTTGTTCAAGAGATTCCTTATTCATATATGCAACCATTAAAACTTTATTGGATGCATAGTGCTGCACAACTGCAGGAACAAGACCTTTCTCATCAAATTTAATTTCATCATAAAACATTTTATGTGCCCCCTTATATTCTAACCTCAATATTTTCATTTTTAAGATACTGTTTCAAATCCATAATTTCCATTTCTTTATAATGGAACAAGGATGCTACAAGCGCCGCATCGGCTTTTCCTTTTGTAAATACATCTTTAAAATGCTCAAGCTTTCCTGCACCGCCGGATGCAATCACCGGAATGTTAAGTTCAGAAGAAATTTCGCTTGTAATACCAATATCATATCCCTCTTTAGTACCGTCGGCATTCATACTCGTAAGAAGTATTTCGCCGGCACCAAGGCTCTCAACTTTTTTTGCCCACTCAACTGCGTCAAGACCTGTATTTATTCGTCCGCCGTTTATGTACACGTCATATCCGCTTGCGGTTTCACGTTTTTTCACGTCAATTGCAACAACAACACACTGGCTACCAAATTTAAGCGCCGCTTCGGTTATAAGTTCGGGAGTTTTAACAGCTGAAGAGTTGATTGATATTTTATCCGCACCTTCTTTAAGAATATCACGAAAATCATGGACTGTTCTTATTCCGCCACCTACCGTAAACGGAATAAACACCTTTCTTGCGGTTTCGCGCACAACATCAAGCAGTATGCTCCTTGCATCAGAGCTTGCTGTTATATCAAGAAAAACAAGTTCGTCTGCACCCGCTTTATCATACATTTGCGCAATTTCAACGGGATCTCCCGCATCACGCAGATTTACAAAATTAACACCTTTAACAACCCTGCCGCCGTGAACATCAAGGCAAGGAATAATACGTTTTGAAAGCATTATGCTACCACCTTTTTAATACTTTTTCCAAATCTACTCTACCGTCGTATATCGCTTTACCTACAATTGCGCCCGATACACCGCATTTTTCAAGATTTTCAAGGTCTTTTTCTTCGCTTACACCGCCGGACGCAATTACATCCATACCTGTTTTTTCAAGCATTTCTTTCATTGCTTCAAGGTTTGGTCCTTTAAGCATTCCGTCGGTTGCAATGTCTGTATAAATAACGGTTTTTATACCGTAATTTTTCATTTTAAGTGCAAGGTCAATTGCCGAAACATTTGACACTTCAACCCATCCTTCAACGGCAACCATACCGTCTTTAGCATCAATTCCAACTACAACCCTGTCACCGAATTTTTCTGCCGCTTCTTTTGCAAAATCAGGATTTTTAACTGCCGCTGTGCCAAGAATTACTCTTGATACGCCGAGCGAAAGAACGTATTCTACGTTTTCCATTGTTCTGATACCGCCGCCAAGCTGAACAGGCACATCGCCCGCCGCTTCGCAAATGCTTTTAATTGCATCTGCATTTGTGGTTTTTCCGTCTTTTGCTCCGTCAAGGTCAACCATATGTATAAATTTTGCGCCTTTTTTCACAAATTCTTTCGCCATATCGCCGGGGTTTTCGCTGTATACAGTTACTTTACCAAAATCGCCTTGACGAAGACGCACACATTTACCGTCTTTTAAATCTATTGCCGGATATATAATCAAGCCCCATCTTCCTTTCACATTTTTGCAAAGTTTTCAAGCATTTTAAGTCCTGCCGTGCCGCTTTTTTCCGGATGGAACTGCGTTGCATACACATTCTTTTTATGTACTGCAATATCAAGTTCATCTCCGTATGTTACGGATGCAACCGAATCTTCGGGATTTTCGGGAGATGCATAATATGAATGAACAAAATACACAAATTCACCGTCTTTAATTCCATCAAACAGTTTGCAGTCACGTTTAAATTTAAGGTTATTCCAGCCCATCTGCGGTATTTTAAGCTCGACTCTTTTGATTTTTACTATTTTACCTTTAAAATAACCAAGACCTTTTACGCCGGGAGTTTCCTCACTTTCTTCAAATAAAAGCTGAAGTCCAAGGCATATTCCAAGAAGCGGTTTGCCGCTTGCAATATAGTCCATTACAGTTTTGTCAAGACCTGACGCCGTAAGTTCGCCCATTGCATCGCCAAATGCGCCCACGCCCGGCAGAATTGCTTTATCTGCCGACATAATAACATTCGGGTCGCTTGTTATAACAGCATCCTGCCCAAGATATTCAAGTGCCTTATGTACGCTTTTAAGATTACCTGCGCCATAATCAATAATTGCTATCATCAGTCTACCTCATTTATAAGCTTGTTTAAGTTTTCAACAACATCCATTATACGGCCTGGTTCCATTTTCATGCTTACGCGGTTAACAACCATCCATGCACTAAGTGGGCATACATCTTCAAGCACGGTAAGTCCGTTTTCATAAAGAGTTTTTCCGCTTTCAACTATATCAACAATTACTTCGGAAAGTCCTACAATAGGTGCAAGTTCAACAGAGCCGCTAAGAGGAATTATTTCAATTGTCTGTCCGCATGCTTTTCTAAAATATTCTCTTGCAATATTCGGATATTTTGTTGCAACACGAAGAGTGTTACTTGTATGCAGTTTATCTTTCATTTCCTGTGGTCCGCATACCGCCATTTTGCAGGCACCAAAACCAAGGTTTAATGTTTCATAAAGGTTTCGTCCTTCTTCAAGGATTGTATCTCTTCCTACAATACCGATATCGGCTGCGCCGTATTCAACATAAACCGGTACATCGGAAGCTTTTACGAGTATAAACTTGAATTTCTTTTCTTCATCAACAAAGATAAGCTTACGGGTTTTTTCTTTCATTTCAGCTACGTTGTAACCAAGCTTTTCAAAAAGGGCTACTGCAGTATCTGCAAGTCTTCCTTTTGCAAGCGCAACAGTAATATAATTCATATCTCTACCCCCTTAAGCTTCAATTTCAAGCGGAGAGCCGCTTACTGTATCAATACATTTTATGTCTTTACCGACAGTTACAAATTTCAAAATTGCCTTTTCTTTCGCATAATCAAGAGAATTTCCGCATCCCATATATATTTCGCAGGCTTTGCCGCCCGCTCTTATTTTTTTTGCAAGTGCTATTGCTTCGCCGCGGAAACCGTTTTCATAAGAAATAAGGTAGTCTGCTGACGAAACTTCAAATTCTGCGCCATTACGTTCAAGCGCTGCAAGAATTCTGTCCACCCAAAGAGCAACCCCTGTTGACGGCATATTTTTGCCGAAACGTTTGATAAGATTATCATAACGTCCGCCACCGCAAATCGGGAATCCTACGTGATGTGCAAATCCTTTGAATATCATGCCTGTATAATAATCAAAGCTTTGTGCAAGACCAAGGTCGAATGATATGTATTTTTCAAGTTCGTATTCGCAAAGTATTGTATAGATTTCTTTAAGCTCAGCAAGTGCCTGTTTTGAAAGGTCGTTAAGATTATTTGTATTTACAGTTTCGATAACAGAAATATCGCCAAACAAATACGGAAGTTTTGAAATAATTTCCGCAAGAGCGCTGTCCACGTTATGTTCATTTAAAAAGCCCTGTATGCTGATAAAGTCTTTTCTGTTAAGAATATCACGAATTTCGTCTTCAGCATCGTTATCAAGACCTGCCTGTATTACAATACCTTTAAAAAATCCTGCGTGACCGATTTCAATCTGGAAAGATTTTAGTCCTGATTTCAAAAGCGCATCAATTGTAAGGGCAATTATTTCGCTGTCCGCCTGTGTTCCGCCCTCGCCCATAAATTCAACACCCGCCTGAATAAATTCTTTCTGGCGAACGTTGCTGTAGGCTTCATTGTTTAAAAATGCTTTACCTGTATATCCAAGTTTAAGGATGGATTTATCGGCAAATTTTGTTGCACTCATTCTTGCTATTGCCGGTGTAAAGTCCGGACGCATTGCAAGAATATCGCCGTTTGCATCAAAGAATTTAATCATTGATGTAAGGTCGGTATTTTTGTTTTTATCAGTAAAAACATCAATATATTCAAACATTGGAGGTTCAACAATATCATATCCGTACGATTTAAAGCAGTCTAAAAACTTGTCCTGAAGTTCTTTTGATGAATTGCAGGCGGATATAAGTAAATCTGCTGTTCCTTCCGGAGTATAGAGTCTGTTATCTTTCAATTTTAGTTACCCCTTTTCTATACTTTCTTATATCATATATTACAAGTATGGTAGTTGCCACAAATGCCGGCAAATCCGACACGGGCTGTGCATACATAATGCCTTCGTTATTCAGTAGTTTTGGCAAAAGATATAGCGCCGGCACATAAAATATTACCTGCCGCAAAAGCGCCGAAATAAGTGCTTTCCCTTGTTTTCCTTTTGCCTGAAAATAGCCTGTTGCTACAATCATACCCGCCGAAAGCGGAAGAAGGAAAACTCCTCTTCTTATCCATATGGGTGCCAGAGGCACGTCTTTCCCAAAAATACCTGCAAGCTGCGGTGCAAAAGCTTCCGCAAGCGTTACAACTACAATAGTAGTAACAATACTTAAAATTGTTGCCGCATAATAAAACGATATTACACGTTTTTTATTTTCGGCTCCGTAGTTATATCCTATAAGCGATTGTGCACCCTGACTTATTCCCATTGCTGGTACTGTAAGAAGAGTGACAACACTTGTATAAACACCTGCCGAAGCAAGTGCATCTGTCGAAATAGCCGTTACAACCGTTTTGTTTAAAAGTACTGCTATAAGCGCTGTTATAAACTGCATAAACGACTGTGCCGAACCGATTTTTGCTATTTCAATTATTTGTTTTATTTTAAACTTAAAGTTTTTAAAACGGAATTTTATTGGAGAGTACTTTATAAAATAAACAATCACCAGAACACTTGCTATCCCTTGACTTACTGCATTTGCCCATGCCGCACCGATTATTCCAAGTCCCATTTTTGTAACAAGGATATAATCAAGAATAATGTTCATAACCCCGCCCGAAAGGACTGTTATCATTGCCATTATCGGTTTCCCTGTTGAACGTATTGTATGATTAAGACCAAACGCAAAATAGGTAAACACCGAAAATGAAATTATTATTCTTGCATATGGTGTGGCATATTCTACAAGGTCGGGTGTTATTCCAAGCATCAGCAGAATTTGTTTAATAAAAACAAATCCGAGAACTGATGTTGTTCCTGCAGCTGCTACAATATAAATAAGCGTATGGTTAAGGACATCTACTGCACCTTTTTCATCATTCTGACCAAGACGTATTGCAACAAGGGTTGAACAGCCCATTCCGCTTAAAACAGACAGTGCCATAATAAACGTTGTTATTGGAAACACCGCCGTTATTGCGGAAAGTCCTTCTTTCCCGACGCTATTTCCAACAAAAATTCTGTCTGTAATGTTATACAGCGAGTTTATCGCCATTGCCGCAGTTGCGGGTGCAGTAAATTTTATAAGCAAGGGCAAAATTTTGCCCTTACCCATAACATCTTTGTTTTGCAAGGTTTCACCTAGTTTGTTTCAAGATTCCCCACACTTGCAGCTTTAAGATAGGCATTGATAAATCCGTCAATATCCCCATCCATAACTGCGCCTATATTTCCCATTTCAAAGTTTGTTCTGTGGTCTTTTACAAGATTGTAAGGATGGAAAACATAGGACCTTATCTGACTTCCCCATGCGATATCTTTCATATCACCTTTTATGTCTTCAATTTTTTCCATTTTCTCACGTTCAGCAATTTCGAGAAGCTTTGATTTAAGCATTTTCATACAGGTTTCTCTGTTCTGAATCTGTGAACGTTCTGTCTGACAGGCAACAACAACGCCTGTCGGTATATGTGTTATTCTTATTGCGGATTCCGTTTTGTTAACGTGCTGTCCACCCGCACCACTGGAACGGTAAGTATCTACTTTTAAATCTTCGGGACGGATATTGATTTCAATATCGTCATCAAATTCCGGCATTACATCAAGTGACGCAAACGAAGTATGTCTTCTTCCCGATGCATCAAACGGCGAAATCCTTACAAGTCTGTGCACACCTTTTTCAGTTTTTGCATATCCGTATACGTTAACGCCCGACACAAGCATTGTAACACTCTTGATTCCGGCTTCATCGCCATCAAGCATATCAAGCACTTTTATGTCAAATCCGCGGCGTTCAGCCCATCTGGTGTACATACGCATAAGCATCTGTGCCCAGTCCTGAGCTTCTGTACCACCGGCGCCTGCATGAAGCGAAATAATTGCATTATTCTTGTCATACGGACCTGTAAGAAGTGTTTCAAGACGCATATTTTCATATGTTTCGTGAAACTCTTTACAACCGTCAATAAGTTCAGAAACCATTCCCTCGTCGTTTTCTTCAATTGCCATTTCGATAAGGGTTATTAAATCTTCCCTTTGTTCGCAAAGCTTTTCATAGTTTTGCTTTTTATCATTAAGCTGTTTTATTTTCTTAAGAATTTTTGCTGAATTTTCTGCATCATCCCAAAACCCCGGTGCCGATGTTTTAGCTTCGAGTTCTTTTACTTCTTCTTCGGCTTTAACAAGGTTAAGAGAATCTCCCAATTCTTTAATTCCTTCTTCAACAGCTTTCAGATCGGACTTGTACTGTTCAAGTTCAATCACAAAATCACATCCTGTTTATTATTATTGCCCGCAGCATTTTTTATACTTTTTACCGCTGCCACAGGGGCACGGGTCGTTTCTACCGACTTTTTCCCCTACTTTAACAGTTTTTCCCTCCGGGTTGCCCTCTCCGTGAGATGCTTCTATCGGTTTCGCAACCTGTTTACGTTCCGTTTTTGCGCCGGGCTGAATTCTCATAAGCATTTTAACGGTATCGGTTTTTATGTTTGCAATCATTGCATCAAACATATCCATACCTTCATATTTATATTCCACAACAGGGTCCTTCTGCGCATATGCACGAAGAGATATTCCGCGGCGGAGCTGGTCCATAAGGTCAATATGTTCCATCCATTTACTGTCTACGTTCTGGAGCATAATAACACGTTCAACCTCACGCATATTTTCGCCAAAAAGCTCTTCCTGCTGGGCATATTTTTCCATTGCTTTTTCTTTTACTTTTTTAATAAAGGAAGCTCTTGTTTCTTCTTCTAAAAATTCTTTATCAAAAACAAGCTCGCCTTCAGCATAAATAAAGTTTTCAAGTTCTGCTTTTATACCGTCAAGATTCCATTCTTCCGGATTATCCTCGCCGCCAAAATAGCTTGTGAGAAGTTCGCCCGCAACGTCGTTAATCATTTTTTCAATGTTTGCCTTCAGGTCTTCTCCGTCAAGAACTTTCTTACGTTCGTTATAAATAATCTTTCTTTGTTCATTCATAACTTCGTCATACTGAAGAACGTGTTTACGAATGTCAAAGTTTCTGCCTTCAATTTTCTTCTGCGCACTTTCAATGGAGTTTGTAAGCATTGAATGTTCAATAGGTTCATTATCCGGAAGTCCCAGTGCGGTTACAACCGTTTTAAGTCTTTCGGAACCGAAAAGACGCATAAGATCATCATCAAGAGAAATAAAGAATCTTGTGTTACCGGGGTCCCCCTGTCGTCCTGCACGTCCACGAAGCTGATTATCAATGCGTCGTGATTCGTGTCGTTCAGTACCTATAATACAAAGACCTCCTGCTTTAACAACTTCATCGTGTGATGATGCAATTTCAGCTTTGTATTTATCGTGCAGCTCTTTATATTTTTCTCTTGCTTCAAGAATCTGTTCGTCTTCCGTTTCGGAATAGCTTGTTGCTTCTGAAATCATAGCATCCTCATATCCGAGTTTTGCCATTTCGCTTTTTGCCAGATATTCAGCATTACCGCCAAGCATAATATCTGTACCACGGCCCGCCATATTGGTTGCGATGGTTACCGCACCGAGTTTACCTGCCTGCGAAATAATCTGCGCTTCTTTTTCGTGGTGTTTAGCATTAAGAACTTCGTGTTTAATGCCCTGTTTTTTGAGCATTGCACTTAAAAGCTCGGATTTTTCAATTGAAATTGTACCCACAAGGATAGGCTGACCAATTGCGTGACGTTCTTTAACATATTCAACAACCGCATTCAGTTTTCCCATTTCCGTTTTATAAACAACATCGGAAAGGTCTTTTCTAAGAAGCGGTTTATTTGTTGGGATTTCAATTACATCAAGACCGTAAATTTCACGGAATTCATCTTCTTCAGTAAGGGCGGTACCTGTCATACCCGAAAGCTTTTTATAAAGTCTGAAATAGTTCTGGAATGTTATTGTTGCAAGGGTTTTGCTTTCGTTTGCAACCTTTACATTTTCCTTCGCTTCAATAGCCTGATGAAGCCCTTCATTATATCTTCTTCCTATCATCAAACGGCCTGTAAATTCATCTACAATAATAACTTCGTCGTCCTGAACAACGTAGTCAATATCACGGCGCATAAGACCGTGCGCACGTATTGCCTGATTGATATGATGAACAATGCTCGTATTTTCAATGTCAGAAAAATTTTCAAGATTAAAGAAGCTTTCCGCTTTTTTGATACCCTGTTTTGTAAGAGTTACAGTATGTGCTTTTTCGTCTACAAGATAATCTGTTTCAAGGTCATCATACTGCTGCTTTGAATCAAGAGTTTCTTTTTTTATGAATTTCAGGCTTCTTGCAAATCTGTCTGCAAGTGAATAAAGCTCTGTTGATTTTTCGCCCATACCTGAAATGATAAGCGGTGTACGCGCTTCGTCAATAAGAATGGAGTCTACTTCGTCTATGATTGCAAAAGGCTGACCTCTCTGCACCATATTTTCTTTATAGATAACCATATTATCACGAAGATAGTCAAAACCGAATTCGTTGTTTGTACCGTAGGTAATATCCGCATTATATGCCGCCTGCTTTTCTTCCGCCGGCATTCCGCTTACAACAAGACCAACAGAAAGACCAAGGAATTTATATACCTTTCCCATCCATTCGCTGTCACGTTTTGCAAGATAATCATTGACGGTTACGATGTGAACACCGTCACCTGTTATTGCATTAAGATATGCCGGAAGTGTTGCAACAAGAGTTTTACCTTCACCTGTTTTCATTTCGGCAATTCTTCCCTGATGAAGAACAATACCACCGATAAGCTGAACGGTAAAATGGCGCATACCAAGTACCCTGCCTGCTGCTTCTCTTACTACAGAAAATGCTTCGGGCAAAATACTGTCAAGCGATTCTCCGTTTTTATATCTTGTTTTGAACTCTTCGGTTTTTGCTTTAAGCTCGCTGTCGGAAAGCTGCTTTGTAGCTTCTTCAAAACTGTTTATTTTATCAACAATAGGCATAATACGTTTCAGCTCTCTTGAGCTATACGTACCAAATATTTTTTCTATAGTTCCTCTGATGCCCATTTTCTCACTGCCTTTCTTTTTACCCCTCTGTTACTTCCTCTGCAGATTCTTCTTTTTTATCGGAGTTAAAAAGTTTTTCAAATGTTTCTCCGTCAATTTTTTCAAATTCAAGAAGTGCTTTTGCCACAAGATCAAGTTTTGACGCATTTTCTTCAAGAAGTCTGAGACTTTCTTTATAACATTCATCAATAACGCTTTCAACTTCCGTATCAATAACTGAAGCAACTTCTTCACTGTAGTTCCTTGTCTGTCCCCAGTCTTTACCAAGGAATACTTCGTTGTTTGAGTTCCCAAACGAAATAGGACCGAGTTTATCACTCATACCGTACTGTGTTACCATTCTTCTTGCTATTTCGGATGCACGTTCAATATCGTTTGACGCGCCTGTGCTTATATCACCGAATATAATTTTTTCGGCAGCTCTTCCCGCAAGAAGTATTTTAATGGTATCATACATTGAATTTTTGGTTTCATACAGTTTATCTTCTGTAGGAAGGTGCATTGTATATCCGCCTGCTCTTCCGCGAGGAATAATTGATACCTCGTGTACCGGGTCCTGATCGGGCACAAGACGTGTAACAAGTGCGTGACCCGCTTCGTGATAAGCAGTAAGTTTCTTTTCTTTATCGCTCATTACTCTGGATTTCTTTTCAGCACCCATCATAACCTTCATAAGAGCCATCTGTATATCATCATTATCAATGACCTGTTTATTGCTTCTTGCTGCAAGAAGTGCCGCTTCATTCATAAGATTTTCAAGGTCTGCACCTGTAAAGCCTGCAGTTGTTCTTGCAACTGTTTTAAGATTTACCGACGGTGCAAGTTTTTTGTTTCTTGAATGAACTTTCAGGATATCTTCCCTGCCCTGAACGTCCGGAGTATTAACAACAATCTGTCTGTCAAATCTGCCCGGTCTTAAAAGCGCAGGGTCAAGAATGTCGGGACGGTTTGTTGCCGCAATTATGATAACGCCTTCGTTAACGCCGAATCCGTCCATTTCAACAAGGAGCTGATTGAGTGTCTGTTCTCTTTCGTCGTGACCGCCGCCCATTCCGGCACCTCTGTGCCTACCAACGGCATCAATTTCATCTATAAAAATTACGGAAGGAGTTGATTTTTTTGCTTCTTCAAACAAATCTCTTACTCTTGCCGCACCCACGCCGACAAACATTTCAACAAAGTCGGAACCGCTTATGCTGAAAAACGGAACGTTTGCTTCACCCGCAACGGCTTTTGCAAGAAGTGTTTTACCTGTTCCCGGAGGGCCTACAAGAAGAACACCTTTCGGGATTCTTGCACCAAGAGATGTATATTTTGAAGGAAGTTTGAGAAAATCAACAATTTCTTCTAAGTCTGCTTTTTCTTCATCTGCACCTGCAACATCTGCAAATGTTACTTTTTTACCTGCATTATTTATATTTTTCGCACGGCTTTTACCAAAGTTCATAACTTTTCCGCCGCCTCCGCCGCCTTGCATATTGCGGAAGAAAAACAGCCAGAACACAACGATTATTACCCCAAACACAAGGTATGGAAGCATAGAAAGCCACCACGGAGGGCTTACCGGTGCAGGTGTATCAAATGTAAATGTCGGGTTTGTCATTATCAGTTCTTTTATTTCCTGTGTTGCAAAAGTAAGAAACAGATTTGCGGATGGTATTTCCACAATCATTTCCTTACCGTTTTTAAGCGTTGCAATTGCCGCTGTTTCTTCAACCACAATTCCTGTAACCTGACCGCTTTCGATACTTCGCATAAGGTCACTCATTGTATTTCTTTCAATATTCGTTGGCTGAGCTACAAATGAATATACAAGAAACAACGCTATAAACAAAATCACATAAAAGCTGATGCTTTTTAATTTTTTCTTCAAAAAAGTCACTCTCCCAATAGTTGTATGTATTATGATGAAATATTCTGCCCCAAAACATCAATTTAATTGTATGCTTTTTTACAATTTTTTATTTATTAGCCGTAGATTTCTTCTTTCAAAACACCTACAAACGGCAAGTTTCTGTATTTTTCGGCATAGTCAAGTCCGTATCCCACTACAAACTCGTTTTCAATCTGAAAACCTGTGTAATCAACAAAAACCTCAACCTCACGTCTTGACGGTTTGTCAAGCATTGTACAGATTTTAACCGATTTTGCGCCACGGTCCAAAAAGTTTTCTTTAAGATTTGAAAGTGTTCGTCCCGTGTCAACAATATCTTCAACAATAAGAACGTTTTTGCCGTTTAAATCAATTGAAGTATCTTTCTTTATTTCAAGTTTGCCTGAAGAAGTTGTTGAATTACCGTAGCTTGATGCCACCATAAAATCCATCTGAACGTTGCTTTTCATATTTCTGATTAAATCAGCCATAAATACAAATCCGCCTTTTAAAATGGATATTGCAACAAAATCTTCCCCATTATAATCTTTTTCAATTTCGTCTGCTATTTCAGCTGCTCTTTGTGTAAGCTGCTGCTCCGTAACAAGAATTTTCTTAATATCATTTATCATTTGCAAATCCCCCACAGTATATCTTTATATTGTGTTTTTTTAAAACATCCCCTGTAATAACTCCCGGCACGGCCGCAACCTCACCGTCTACTGTTATTACGCCGATGTTATCCCTCTTATGCATTGGTATTTTTTTATCTATTAAAACTTTTTTTACTTTTTTATGCATTCCGCCCGCAAGTATTTTATCCCCATCCTGTCTGCTGCGTAATACAACATTTCGGTTTTTTGGATTTTCACATATAATCTTAAGTCCGTTTACAAAATTATCTCCGTTTTGCAGTTTGTATGAAAAGCTTTCTTTTTCCGGATAGCCAGATTTAAAATAGAGTTTATTATACGAAAGCTCCGCATATCCCCCCGGCAAATCAACCTTTTTCCCGGTTTTCCCCTTGCCTACAAGTTCAATCAGCATTACAACATGTTTATATTCTAAATCAATATTTGCCTTTTTTGAAATATCTATAAAAAATCTTTTTTGAAGCGACGGATGAATGTTTTTAAATTTGTCAATATCCACAAACAAACCGTATTCATCTTCACCCGCAATAGCATGTTTAACTTTTTCAAGTTCTTCTTCAATAAAGCTTTTGTCTGACGATGAATTTTCTCCAAGCCGGCATAACGTGGAAATTATATCCGGATTAAATTCTTTTAAATATTCAAAAAGTCCAAGTCTTATTTTGTTTCTTGTATAATCCTGTGTAAGATTTGTAGAATCTGTTACAAAATCAAGATTATTCTCTTTGCAGTAGCATTCAATTTCTTTTCTTTCAAGAAACAGTATCGGTCTTACTATATTCCCCCGTTTTAATGGAATTCCTGCTATGCCGCCCAATCCGCTGCCGCGGATTATATGATGCAGAATTGTTTCCGCATTATCATTTTTGTTATGAGCGGTTGCAATTTTTGAAATACTCTTTTGTTTAATAAGTGATTCAAAAAAGTCATATCTTGCGTTTCGTCCCGCTTCTTCTTCCGAAATACCAAGTGTCTTTGCAAGCTCCGGAACGTTTGCATATTCAATATAAAACGGTATTTCATATTTTTCGCAAAAGCTTTTTGCAAATTCAGCGTCCCTGTCTGCCTCTTCTCCTCTTATACCATGGTGAAGATGTGCCGCCGATACCGATATGTCAAGTTCATCTTTCAAACTATAGAGCATATGCAAAAGACATACCGAATCCGCGCCTCCCGAAAATGCAACAACAACGCTGTCACCTTTTTCAAGAAGACCGTTTTCGCAAATATACTTTTTTACTCGTTCTTTAATCATTTGTTATCACTCATATGTTTTATTCAGAGTTCTGAACTTTGTAAATTCGCCGTTCCATGCAAGCTCAACCGTGTCGGTAGCACCGTTACGGTGTTTTGCAATAATACATTCGGCAATATTCTTTTTCTCTGTGTTCGGGTCGTAATAATCAGGTCTGTGCAGGAAAATTACCATATCGGCATCCTGCTCGATTGCCCCTGATTCACGAAGGTCACTGAGTATAGGTTTATGGTCTGTTCTGTTTGCTGTTGCACGTGAAAGCTGCGAAAGTGCGATTACGGGAACATTAAGCTCTTTTGCAAGCACTTTGAGTGAGCGCGAAATTTCAGAAATTTCCTGCTGTCTGTTTTCCGTTCTTTTGCTTCCCTGCATAAGCTGCAGATAGTCAATCACTACCATTCCAAGACCTTTTTCAAGCTGCAGTCTTCTGCATTTTGCACGTATATCTGTTACCGTTATACCCGGTGAATCATCAATATAAAGCGGGGCTTTTGAAAGCTTACCTACAACGGATGCTATAACTGGCCAGTCATCATCACTGAGTGTGCCGTTACGCATTTTTTCACCGCTTATCATAGCTTCAGACCATATAATTCTGTTACCAAGCTGTTCTTTTGACATTTCAAGGTTGAACACCGCTACGGGAACATTTTTATGTAACGCCGCATACTGCGCAATGTTAAGGGCAAAACTTGTTTTACCCATTGCAGGACGTGCCGCAATTATGATAAGGTCCGAGGGCTGAAATCCGTTTGTTATTGCATCAAGATCGGTAAACCCTGTTGCAACACCGTTTGTTTGCCCTTTGTTTATACATACTTTTTCAAGCTGTTCAAACGTGCCTGCCAGTACGTCTTTAATATGCGTAAATCCCTGAAGCTGTCTGTTCTGAAGAATGTCATAAATATATTTTTCGGATGTGTCAAGTATTACGCTGACATCGTCATTCTCATTAAAGCTGATTGACTGGATTTCCTTTGCTGCACCGATAAGTCTGCGAAGCACTGCTTTATCCTGAATGATTTTGATATATGCCTTAAGGTTCTGTGTTGTAGGAGTTATCATTGCAAGGTTTGCAAGATACTGATATCCGCCGACAGTTTCAATATTCGGTCCAAGCGCTTTTGAAATAGTTATACTATCAACCGCTTCACCGGAATTCCACAAATCGATTATAGCAGAATATATTAACTTGTTCTGAGGCATATAAAAATCGTCTGCTGTTACCTTATCTGTTATTTCGGTAAGGCAGTTCGGGTCAACCAATATCGAGCCGAGCACGGACTGTTCGGCTTCCGCATTAAACGGCAGGGTCCTCACTGTATAATTTTCTTCCATAATCTTTACCTTCCAACAATTATTTTACTGTTACTTTAAGTGTTGCACTAACGCCTGCATGTACTTTTACAGGCAATTGATATTCGCCTACTGATTTAATTGGGTCATGAAGAACAATTTTCTTTTTATCAACCACAATATGGCCCTGCATTTTAAGTGCATCTGCAACATCACCTGATGTTATTGAACCAAAAAGCTTACCGTTATCGCCCGATTTTGATTCTATAGTAACGGAAACTGATTCGATTTTTGCCGCAAGTTCTTTTGCCGCTTCAAGCTCTTTTTCTTCTCTATAGGCTTTGGCATCTGCCTTGCCTTTCATTTCGTTTATAGCTGATTTTGTAGCTTCAGTTGCAAGTCCTTTCGGAAGAAGAAAGTTTCTTGCATATCCGTCGCTGACATTAATCATATCTCCTTTTTTACCCTGACCTTTAACGTCAGCAGTTAAAATTACTTTCATATGTTATCAACCTTTCCTGTTATTTTCAAAATACTCATCTATTGCCTGTTTAAGAATTGTTTTTGCTTCCTCAAACCTACATTCAAGCTGGGCGCCTGCAACAACATGATGTCCGCCACCGCCAATTAGTTCAAGAATCATCTGCACGTTTATATTTCCAAGTGAACGTCCGCTTATATGCGTTATATTATTCACTCTGCACATTGTAAACGAAGCAACAATTCCTTCTATATCAAGCAAATCGTCTGCCGCTGCTGCGGTAAGACTCTGTATATCCTCATAATCACTGTCCGTAGAAGAAATTGCAATAAATCCGTTATAAATCTCTGCGGATTTTACAATTTCGGAACGTATTGCATATTCAGTTCTTCCCGTCTGGAATAGAACTTTAATATTTGTTGCATCTACACCTCTTCTGCGCAGATATGCCGCCGCTTCAAAAGTACGTACACCCGTTTTGAATGAAAATCCTTTTGTATCAAGTTCTATCCCTGCAAAAAGTGCTTCTGCCACGTTTTTGGTTATGCTCTTTCCGTCGTTCATATACTGAAGAAGCTCGGTTACCATTTCGCAAGCTGAAGATGCCGACGGTTCGTGGTAAGTAAGTGATGCATTTTCAATAAAGTCTGAACTTTTTCTGTGGTGGTCAATCACAACAATATTGTTTGTTCTTTCAATAAGCTGCGGCTCTTCCGTTATAATGGGTTTAAACACATCAACTATTATAAGCAGAGTTTCAGGTGTTATCCTTGAGAGTGCCGTTTCCCTGTTTATAAACACACCGCCGAATTTTTCTGTTTTTTCAAACTGATTTTTGAGTTTGTTAGTATATGAATTTGATGTTTCAAGAACTACAAAACTTGGTTTTCCTTCTTCAAGGGCAGCCGAGCACATACCTATTGCCGCACCAAAACTGTCAAGGTCGGCATTTTTATGACCCATAATCATAACCTGTTCGGACTGATTAATAAGCTGTTTCAGTGCATATGCCATTACACGCGTTTTAACACGGGTATACTTTTCAAGTTCTTTACTGTTACCACCAAAATATTTAAACCCATCTTCGTTTTTGATTACTGCCTGGTCACCGCCACGGCCAAGTGCCATATTAAGCGCGTTACGTGCCGAAATGTCGTCGGCATAAATATTATTGTCGGCACCTGTTCCGATACCCATACTTATTGTAACAGGAATTTTGTTACCCAAACTTATATTTCTTACTTCATCAAGAATTGTAAACTTTGATTCTATTACTTTTCGGAGCTGAAGCGAACTGAACACAATAAAGAATTTGTCGCGTTCAATTTTCTTTATTGCCCCCTGATTTTCAATTGCCCAGTCGGTTATTTTCTTTTCAACAGTACCAATAAGAACTGTTTTTGTATCATCTTCCGTATGCTGCATCACTTCTTCGTAGTTATCTATTGTGAGTGAGCATACAACAGGACGCGAATTTTCAAATGATGTTTTAAGATTTTCAAACTTTGTATCGTCAATCCAATAAAGAACAGCAAGATTACTTTTGTTTCTGTCCACATGATTTACAACAAGTTTATAATGTTTGCCTTTAAAAACAATCTTCTTTTCAGAAGATGTGTTTTCCATCAGTTTATTAACATCAACATCAAGCAGGTCATTAAAGTTAACGTCCTGAAGTCCGTCAAGCTCAAAGATTTCACGGAAAAGCTCGTTATACCATATAACAGAACCGTCAGTATTAAGTACCGAAATGGGAAGAGGCAAACTTACAAGCGAGTTTCTTCCTGCTTCATCGGCATAAAACGAAAGATTTTGTATATATTCCTGCAGAGCTTTTTCTCTTTTTGATTCTGTTAAAAAACAATATACAGTAAGACCAATCCAGATTGCAAACCCTAATAAAAACTGTGCAACATCACCCGTTATGATAAGCGGCATAACGGCAAGCACAAATACAACAACAAGAAATACTGCTGTTGTTGTTTTAAATAAAAATGCAAACGGTTTGTTTTTCATTTCAGGTCCACCTCCTGTAAAATAATCCATATTATTTTATTATACATAATTTTGCAGATAACGTCAAGTTTTATTTGTATTATTCAAGCGGTTTTACGGCTTTTGAAACAATGTTTTTCCTGCCGCAGGTTTCAAAGTCAATTGTAAGCACCGTCATGGCGTCCGAAGCATCGACTTCCGCAACGGTTCCCACACCGAATTTAACGTGCGATACCTTATCACCCACACTATAGCTTGTTTTATCTTTATAGTCTGTTTTAATGCTTTGTTTCGGCATTGTATTATACTTAAACTGCATAGATTTTGACGGTTTTGAATAAATATCGGGCATCGAAAATCCCGAAGATGAAAAACCTGATGTATATTTTTTTTCTTTTATTTCTTTTTCCATAAGACGCTCGGGTATTTCATCAATAAACCTTGAGGGCAAATGATACTGTGTGCGTCCATACATCATACGGCTGTTTGCATACGATAGTGTCATTTTCTTTTTCGCCCCTGTGAGTGCAACATAGAAAAGACGGCGTTCTTCTTCAATCTCGCTTTCGGTATCTTCCTCATCAACTATTTTCGGAAAAACATCTTCCTCACATCCCGCAAGAAAAACATATGTAAATTCAAGACCCTTTGCCGCATGAATTGTCATAAGCGTTACGGTATTATCATCATCCTCTTCCGTTACGTCCGTATCGGTCATAAGGGTTGTATACTCCAGAAATTCACTTACTGTAGTTATGCCGTCTTTTTCCTCATATTCAGCGGCTACGGAAATGAGTTCTTCAAGATTTTCCATTCTTGTCTGAGCTTCAATTTCGCCCTCTTTGATATATTCTTCCTGAAGATTAAGTTTGTTTATTATTTCATCAATTGCTTTTGAAGGAAGATTTGCATTGCAGTAGTTTTTGAGTGTTTCATAAAGCTCATAAAAAGCACCAAGCTTTGTTTTCGTTTTGCCGTCATCCATACCCGCTATGGCATCAAGCATACTCACGCCCATTTCGGTTGCAAGCTGTTCAAGTTTTTCCACGGTGGAATCACCAATACCGCGTTTAGGAACATTGATAATTCTTTTAAGACTTATATTATCCGCCGGATTTACTATGATTTTCAGATATGCAATAAGGTCTTTTATTTCCTTGCGGTCATAGAATTTAAGACCGCCGACAATCCTGTACGGAATTGCATTCTTAATAAGCGCATCTTCAATTGCACGTGACTGTGTATGTGTTCTATACAGCACCGCAACATCGGAATATTTCTTTGCCTCATCAAGAGAAAGCTTTTCAATATCATCCGCTATTCCGTTTGCTTCGTCACGCTCGTCATCACGTTCATAGAGTGTAATTTTATCGCCACCCGGCGCACTTGTCCAAAGCTTTTTATCCTTGCGGTTGGTATTATTCTTAATAACCTCGTTTGCCGCATCAAGTATTATACTTGTTGAACGATAGTTCTGTTCAAGCTTTATTACTGTGCAGTTTTTGTAATTATCTTCAAAATCAATTATGTTCTGAATATCCGCACCACGCCATCCGTAAATTGACTGGTCATCATCACCAACAACGCAAAGGTTCCCGTGAGCGGATGCAAGTGCCGAGATAAGCTCGTACTGTGCTTTGTTTGTATCCTGATATTCATCAACAAGCACGTAATGGAATTTACCTGCAAGCTTTTCACGAACATCGGGATATTCAGTTAAAAGTTTTACTGTAAGACAGATTATTTCATCAAAATCAAGGGCGTTATATTCACGCAGTTTCTGCTGATAAAGCTGAAAAATACGACCGATGTTTTCAAGCCTGTAGCTGTCTGCCGTTTCAAGAAAATCGTCCGGCGACATAAGTTTATCCTTTGCAGAGCCTATGTAACCAAGCACATCCGAAGGTTTATAATCCTTTTCATTGAAACCAAGCTGATGTATACAGGTTTTTACAAGAGTTTTTGCATCTGCCGTATCATAAATAACAAAATTGCTGTTATATCCAAAAATTTTATCAATGTTTCGTCTTAAGATTTTTACGCATATTGAATGGAAAGTACCAATCCACATATCCGCCGATTCAGCGCCCGCTACCGCCGCAATTCTTTCTTTCATTTCGTTTGCGGCTTTATTGGTAAACGTAAAAGCAAGTATATTATACGGTTTTACGGGGTTTTTTCTTATTTTTTCGGCAATAAAATCATCCGGCGACATACCGCCGTCTGCAAATGCACGCATATATGCAATTGTGTTTTCATCTACATCCTGCGGCAGACTGCTGCTTAAATCATAAGCATTGCCGTATTTTATCATATACGCAATTTTATTGACAACCGTTGTTGTTTTACCGCTTCCCGCTCCCGCAAGTATAAGCGTGTGTCCTTTTGATGTAAACACCGCTTTTTGTTGCATACCATTAAGGTGATTAAATTCTATTTCAAGAAGTTTTCTTTTTAAATCATTAAATTCCGTTATCATTTTAAACTCCATGTGTTTATGTTGCTGTATACGCAGTTAAGTGCACCTACAGATATATCGCTTAGCAGGTCTGTGTTATAGAATATTTTGCTTGTTGAAAAGTAAAGCGGTATATGCGGCATATTGTTGTAAAAATCACGTTGCAAATCACCCAGAAGGGCATTTCTTATATCTATATTTTCACTAGCCGCTACCTGCGCTATGATATTGTCCGTTGAAATATTTGAATAACCGTAAAAGTTAAGTTCCCCATCGGTGCCTATAAGAAACTCAAGGTTGTTATCAGGGCTGATTTTTGTTTCGCAAAGAACAAAATCATATATATTTTCAAATGCCGCTTTTCTGTATTCTTCTTCCGTTTTTACAACAGGTATTACGGATATACCGTAGCCCGCCATTGTGCTGACGATGTAATCACCGATAATTATTTTTGACGGGTTATCCTGATTTATAAGAAGTGTGAATTCAAGAGGTGCATTTGTGCCGTCAATTTCTGCACTGCGCACACCGTTATCCCCTTGTTTAAATCCAAGCGCATCAAGCTCTTCTTTTATGTCTGTTTCAGTTGTGTCAAACGGCAGTGCCTGTACGGCAAACGGATTTACCGGAGAATTTGCCGGCACGGCAAGTTCAGGAATAAGTTCGGTAATAACTCTGTTTTCAACCGCCATACGTTTAATAAGTTGGCGAAGACGCACATCTTTAAGAAGTGTATTTGTATAATTAACGGCAAGATAAGTATATCTATTTCCGTTTGCCATTTTATATCCTACATTTTCTCCAACATTGTATTTTGATGCATTTTCACTGCCTACAACTGCCGTATCAATACTGTTAAGAGCAAAACCGTTGTATGATGCCTCTTCGTCAGGAAGCAGGCGGAAATTCATGTGTTTGATATTTGCACTGCCTCTCCAGTATTGTCCGTTTGCTTCAAGTGATACGGAAGCAAATTTATCAACATCAGAAACTCTGTACATTCCTGTTCCGTTGACATAAAAATTATCTTTTGTATCAATAATATCATAATACGAAAACTGTATTATCGGGAAATCAAGCAAATACACAAATCCCGCATTTGGGGTGCTTAAATTGATTTCATACGTTGTGTCGTTAATTATACTTGCATATTCAATATCCTGAAGATTCTTTTTATAAATGCAGTCTTCCGGATAGTTTAAAATCTGATTTATTGTATAATCAACATCTTTTGCCGTAAAAACAGTTCCGTCGTGCCAGAAAGCGTTCTTTCGAAGATACAGGGTAATGGTTTTTCCTCCGTTTGAAACTATAAAATTTTCTGCAAGTTTATTTTCAATCGAGTAGTTTTGTGTAACAGATATAAGAGGGTCAAAAACGAGCGAAAGCATATCCCTGTTAACGGAATATGCAGTAATAAGCGGATTTAATGTATCGTATCTTATTGCATACATGGACAGACTTTCGCCCGACGACGGATTATATACAACATTTGTTGTTGCCGAGTCGAAAGAACCGTCTTGTTTTGCATTGTTATTCACAAAGCACGATGCAACAATTAACAATGCAATTATTAAAATATAGATAAACGACTTACGCAAAGGTCTATCCTCCCTGATTTATCATTGAAATGACATCCGCGGCGCTCATATCGCCATGAACTGTATATCTGCGAAGAGATATTACACTGTCTGTATTTTCATCAATACAAATATCTCCAACTCTGCAAAGCACATCGTACCCGCTTTCGCCTATAACAAAAGTAGCTGTTTTTGAAAACAGTCCGTGCGGTGCAGCAAGAACATTACATTTAACCCCGAGATTCTTCTCGATTATATATTTTGATTTGCGTACTTCATAAGCAATTTCGTTTGCTGAGCGTTCAAGCATATTTGTATGCGAAACAGTATGGCTATAGATGCTCATGATGCCGCTGTCAACCATTTCTTTTGCCTGTTTCCACGTAAAATGCGGATACTGCGTATCATACGAACCAACTCTTGATGTTACCACAAAAACCGTTCCGTATGCACCATATTTACGAAGTATTGGAAAAGCCACGGTATAGTTGCTGAGATACCCATCATCAAAGGTTATAATTACACTTTTTTCCGGCAAGTCACAAAGACCGTTTATATGGTCAATGTATGTATTAAAACTTATAATATTATACCCGTTTTCAATAAGCGATGCTATATGATTTTCAAAATCTTCTGCCGTTATATTCATATCCGCCTGGGATTTATGATAGGATTCTGATATATTATGATAAAGCAAAACATCCGGCTGTGCGGCACAAACGGCTGTTTGCAAAACAATAAGCGCCGCTGCCAAACATAAAAATTTTTTCATCTTTATCTCCAATTATTTTTTTAATTTTACAAGCTCGTCCATAAAGGTTTCAACGTCTTTAAAATCTCTGTATACAGAAGCAAAACGAACATATGCAACCTGGTCAATATCCTTCAGTCTGTCAAGTACCATTTCACCGATTTTATCGGTTGTGCATTCTTTTATAAGATTATTTGCAAGTTGCTGCTGAATGTCGTTTACTATTGCTTCCATAACCTCTGTTGAGACAGGACGTTTTACGCATGCACGAAAAAGACCTTTCAAAATCTTTTCGCGGTCAAACACCTGACGGCTTTTATCCTTTTTTACAACCATTACCGACATTGTTTCAACCTGTTCATATGTTGTAAACCTTTTTTCGCACTGAAGACATTCTCGTCTTCTGCGGATTGATGTTCCGTCTTCAGTAGGTCTTGTATCTATAACTTTGCTATCTGGATGATCACAAAATGGACAATTCATATTATTCCTCCGTTTATATAATAATATATATAATATATTTTAATACAATAATTATTTTTCGTCAATAGTTTTTGCATATAAAACTTGATATTTCGGGTAAACTAACAAAAAATTATAAGGGTGATTATATGAATATTCGAAAATGTGCAATTATAGGCTGCGGTTTTGTTGGAGCAACAACCGCATTTACACTTTCCGGCAGCGGTCTTTTTTCGGAACTGGTGTTGATTGATATTAACAAAAAAAAGGCCGAAGGCGAGGCTATGGACATAAACCATGGTCTTTCTTTCAGGAAACCTATGAAAATTTATGCCGGTGATTATGAGGATTTGGCTGATTGCTCACTCATCATTATTACAGCAGGTGCAAACCAGGAAATCGGTCAGACAAGACTTGACCTTATAAAGAAAAATGTTGAAGTTTTTAAATCTATTGTGCCTAAAATTTCTGCCGTAAACAAAGATGCAATTTTGCTTGTTGTAACAAACCCTGTCGATATTCTTACCTATGTTACGTGGAAACTTTCGGGCTTTGACCGTCACCGTGTAATCGGCTCGGGAACTGTTCTTGATACTGCAAGATTAAAGTATCTTACGGGCGAATATTTGGGTGTTGATTTTCGCAGTATTCACGCATTTATTATTGGTGAACACGGCGACAGCGAGCTTGCTGTATGGAGCAGTGCAAACGTATCGGGAATTGACCTTGACGGATTTTGCGCGGCAAGCGGCAGATGCGACGGAATGAAATGCATTTATTCTATTTACGACAAAGTAAAAAACAGCGCATATGAAATTATTGAACGTAAGTCTGCAACTTATTATGCCATTGCTCTTGCAGTAAGACGAATTGCAGAAGCTATTATGCGCGATGAACATTCCGTACTGCCGGTTTCGGCATATGCCGATTCGCATTACGGAATTAACGATGTTTTTATCGGAATTCCGTCTATTGTAGGACGAAACGGCGTTGAGCGTGTTCTTGATATACCTCTTTCGGAAGATGAGCACCGCAAGCTCCTCGAATCCGCCGAAACATTAAAAGAAATGATAAACCAGCTTGATATATAAAAAAACGCGTGCAATGCACGCGTTTTTTATGCCCTGGGGTGGGCTTTTTTGTATACTTCACTTATTTTTTTGCTTACGATGTCAGCATAAACCTTTGTGGAAATTACCGCCTTATGACCAAGCATTTCCTGCACGGACACAACATCCGCGCCGTTTTCCATAAGATGTACGGCAAAAGAATGACGAAGTGTGTTAGGTGTAATTTCTTTCTTTATTTTCGCTTTATCTTTATAGTATTTTACTATTTTCCAAAAACCCTGTCTTGAAAGCTTTCCGCCGTTTACGTTGATAAACAGCAGGTCATTATGTTTAATTGCCCCGATAGAGTTTTTTTCCATATACTGCAGGTATTCTTTAACTGCACGTGTGGCAATTGTTCCCATCGGCACAACTCTTGTTTTATTGCCGCCACAAATAAGATATGCTTCTTCAAGGTTTATATCTTCAATTTTTATGTCAATAAGTTCACTTACTTTTATGCCCGTAGCATAAAGAAGTTCAAGCATTGCTTTATCACGGTAGCCTTTGAAATTGACACATTTCGGTTGCATAAGAAGAAGCTCGGTTTCATTTGCTGTAAGAACTTCAAACTCTCTTTTTTCGGCTTTTGGTGCTTCGATTCCAAGCATTGGGTCTTCTTTTACATACCCTTTTAAAAACATATATCCGTAAAAAGATCGCAGTGATGCAACCATTCGTAAAACAGATGAGGTTGCCTGACCGTTTTTCTGCATAAATACAAGATATGACAGTATCGTCTGCTTATCAACTTTATTGTATTTAGTTTTAATTACATCAATGTACTCTTTAAATTTATTGATATCACGCATATACGACTGAACCGTACTTGCTGACGAATGTTTTGCATTCGTGAGATAATCAATATATTCTTCTGTATGTAATAACATTTCCTACTCCCCATTCATACACAGCCTTAGCAGCAGCGATGTAACATATGTATCCATAAGTGCTGTAAATAAACACCCCATAAGTGCAATTACCAGATGCAGCACATAATTTGCAAATTTCCGTTTCGGTTTTTGCTTTGACCCCGAAAATTCAAACGTTGCTATGCAAACATACATAAGCACCGGAACAAACACAAAATATTGCGGCAAAATTCCGCAAGCCGAAATAAGCATTCCTTTGCCTATACCGTAGATTTTCATAAATGCACCTAATGCAACTCCAAGTACTCCGCCTTTATATACAACGGCAAGCATATTGCAGTATACCGCAATACCTGAAAAGCCCAAGACCCACATAAACAGAACAGGTTTAATGCATCCAAAAAACGATTTAGAAAAAATAACTCCATAATTTCGTTGTCCTGTTTTTTTTAGCGGCAATACTATATTTTCACATTGTTCTGTCGGAATTATCCCTGACACAAGAGCGCCTATAAACACTCCTGTTAAAAGAATAAGTAAAAAAAATAAATATATTTTAAACCTTGTTCCTCTATACTTTATCACTTTCATCCGCCCCTTTCACTTTCATTATATTGCGAAAGGGACAAGTATATTACTTCTGCATTTCGGCAGATTTGTCTGCCGCAGCTTTTACCGCATCAACAAACGCTGCTCTTATTCCTGAGTTTTCAAGTGCAGCAACCGCTTCAATGGTTGTGCCGCCGGGCGAACATACCATATCTTTAAGTTTACCCGGATGAATTCCTGTTTCAAGCACCATTTTCGCACTGCCGAGAACAGTTTGTGCGGCAAGGGTATACGCCGTTTCTCTCGGAAGCCCGCAAAGAACGCCACCATCCGCCATAGCTTCTATAACCATATATATGTATGCCGGACCGGAGCCTGAAACGCCAATTACAGCATCTATAAGACTTTCTTTTATAACTACAGTTTTACCAACTGCATCAAACATTGATTTTGCCGTATTCAGCTCCGCTTCTGAAACTGCCGGATTTTCGCAAAGAGCAATCATTCCTTCGCCTACCATTGCAGGTGTGTTTGGCATAACCCTTACTATTTTTGCATCTGCACCAAGAATTGCCGCAATAGAAGCTATTGACACTCCTGCTGCAATAGAAATAACAATTTTTCCTTTAACGCTATCCGCAACTTCTTTTGCAACTGCCGGAACAATACCCGGTTTTACACAAAATACAACCATATCTGCCTGCGTTGCAGTATAATTATTGTCTGCTGATGTATTAACACCGCTCTTTTTTATTTCATTAAGTTTAGCTTCATCTCTGTCGCTTACATACACATCTGTGCAGTTTACAAAACCGTTATTTATTATGCCTTTTATGATTGCGGTTGCCATGTTTCCCGCACCGATAAATCCTATTTTCATTTTACACACTCCCTGCGTTAGGTCCCTTTATATAAGGAATTTCAAAAAAACGAGTCGAAAATTAGTATACTACCTTTTTCATGTTTTGTCAATTGCTAATGTTGCAAAATTGTTACAAAACTTTACATAATTTATTTTGCAATTTCACAAATCACATCAATTGCATCGGTAATATCTTTGATGTTTGCGGTTTCGTTTGCAGTATGGGTATAACGTGTTGGAATTGAAATCACTCCTGTGGGAATACCATTTCCCGAAAGCTGAAGTGCACCGCCATCTGTACCGCCGAATTCAAGAACTTCATACTGATATTTTTTCCCTGCTTTTTCAGCGGCAGAAGCAATCATATTCTTTACTGCAGGATGCGCAATAAGTGAATTATCTTTTACTTTAATCGCTATTCCCTCGCCTGTTTTTACTGCCATTTTATATCCGTCGGGAGTTTCTCCGCAAGCAGTTACATCAAGTGCAATAGCATAATCGGGCATTATATCAAATGCCGCCACCTTTGCACCGCGAAGTCCTATTTCTTCCTGAACTGTAAATACAAAATACAAATCTTTTGTCGGGTTCTTGATTCTTTTTGCCGCCTCGGCAAGTACATAACATCCAACTTTGTTGTCAAGATACGGCGAAACTACATAATCCCCATTCTTCATAAACGACGCATCATATACAGCACAGTCCCCTATTGATACTTTCTTTTCGGCATCTTCTTTATCTTTTGCCGCAATATCAATATACATATCAGAAAGTTTTATGTCTTTTATTTCTTTTTTCTCGCCGTAACACACACATCCGATTGTTCCGTTTTGGAATCTCACACGTTGGTTAAGAATATCGCGCGGTTCAATTCCTCCAACTGTTGCAAAACGCAGGAAACCACCGTCTTCGATATATGTTACCATAAGACCTATCTGGTCCATATGTGCGGCAAAAAGCATTTTTTCGCCATTTCCTTTTATGTGAAGTGTAAGGTTGCCCATTGTAGATACAGATATATCCCCAAGTCCTTCAAGTTCGTTTATAAGAAGCTGCCTTGCATCATTTTCCAGTCCTGAAACGGAATAGGAATTTACAAGTTTTTCTAACAGTTTCATATTATCCCTCCGATATTTTTACAAACCGCCAGTGCAAGTTTGTAAGTGTTTTCAAAATCAGTTTTATCTATTACGGATACCGCAGAATGAATGTATCTGCACGGCACGGAAATAACCGCTGTTTTTACACCACCGCCCGTAACCTGAATAGCGCCTGCATCGTTTCCGCCTGCGCCCGTACGTTTGAACTGATACGGAATATCCGCTGTCTTTGCGGTATTTTCTATCATTTTTACAAATTCAATATCTGAACGCGAGGAGCGTTCCATAATTGAAAGCACCGGTCCTTTTCCCATTGTGCTGACGTGTGCACTTTCAGGAGCATCGCAGGTATCTGCACAAATCGTTCCTTCAAGTATAAGCGCCGCATCAGGCATTATACTTTTTGCCGCTGTCTTTGCACCGCGAAGTCCTACTTCCTCCTGCACTGTAAATACAAAATATGTGTCATATTCGGGCTGCAGTTTTTCTACAATCCTTATAAGATTTGCACATCCTACGCGGTCATCAAGCGCTTTTGCCTTGATTTTGTTATTGCCAAATTCAACATATTCGCTGTCGAAATAGATATAGTCACCGAGTGACGCTTTCTTTTCTGCCTCTTCTTTTGAATCGCACCCGATATCAATATACATATCCTTCATTTTTACAGGAGTTTTTCTTTCTTCAGCGGTTGTCATATGAACGGCTTTTATTCCAAGTACGCCAGTCACACCATTTTCGCCGACATACACACGTTTTCCCACAAGAAGTCTTGCATCAATACCGCCGACTTCGGCAAACTTTAAAAATCCGTCGTCGGTTATCCCTTTTACGATAAAACCGACTTCGTCCATATGTGCGCATATCATAAAGCGTTTAGTGTTTGATTTTCCCTTTTTGATTGCAATAAGATTGCCCATTTTATCGGTTATTATTTCGTCGGCATAAGGTGCAACTTTATTCTTTATATATTCTCTTACGGCGCCCTCTTTCCCCGATACGCCGTTTAATGTTGTAAGCTCTTTTAACATTATTTTGCACCTCCGTACATCTTAATAAATTCAAAGATTATCCGAGAGGTATTTTCAAGGTCCTTTAACGAAAGAACCTCAACAAGTGTATGCATATAACGAAGCGGAATTGATACAAGAATACAAGGTACACCCTCATTTACGGTCTGCACAACCCATGCATCTGTTCCCGTATCTCCACCTTCAACCTCAAGCTGATACGGCACTTCTTTTTCTTTTAGAACTTTAATAAGAGCCTCTGTTTTTTCACGGTCAAGATTGGGACCAAGTGCAATAACCGCACCTTTACCGAGTTCGCTGCTGCGAAGTTTATCGCCATCGGGTGTTGTACCGTGTGTTACATCTACAATAACCGCCACATCGGGATTTATGCGGGATGCCGCACAAAGCGCGCCCATTCTGCTTACTTCTTCGGTTGTTGCAGCTACAACACAAATATCAAATTCAAGTTTTTCATTTTTTGCTGCAATTGCCGCATTTAAAACCGCATAAATTCCGGCGCGGTCATCAAGTCCGCCGCCGCAGAATTTATCCTCTCCCAAAGTAGTATGTTTTGTTTTAATTCTTATCGGGTCACCCACACATACAAGCTTTTCAAGTTCTTTATCGGTATATCCCGTATCAACAAGAATGTCTTCAAGTTTAATGCCTTTTTCTTTTTCTTCTGCTGAAAGGATATGCGGAGGTTTTACACCTATTATACCGAAAATTTCTTTTTCTCCGTCAATAACAACTTCCGAGCCGGGAAGAATTCGGCTGTCTACTCCGCCGAGTGATACAACCCTTAAAAATCCGCCTTTTTCTATTGTTTTTACCATAAGACCTATTGTATCAAAATGCGCTTCAAGCATTATCACAGGCGCATCTTTTTTACCTGAGCGGACATAGCCGTATACGTTCCCTATAGGGTCAACAAATACGTCTTCAAGGTATTCTTCAAATATTTTTTTAAGCTCTCCGTTTCCTTTATATTCAAATCCGGAAAGCCCGCCTATTTCACAAATTCTGTTTAAAAGTTCCATTTTTAACCTCATGCTTACCTTTCTTGAAAATTTTGTTTTACAAAATTTTGCATGCGTCAATTATATCACAGTAAAAATATTATGTCAATCAATGTATTTTTTAGTCTTGTATGTCAAAAATAACAGTGAGGTGATTATATGAATAACAAAGAATACAGCAAACTTGTAAAAGAAAAATCTCCCAAATCTAAAGTATATATAACTTTTCCTAAAGCCTTTTTCTTCGGTGGGACTATATGTCTTATAGGTGAAGTTATTCGTCAGTTTTTCCTCTCATCAACGGACGTTACTGAAATTCAGGCATCCGCACTTACATCAATAACAATGATTTTTTTAGGTGCTCTTCTTACCGGTATAGGAATATACGACAAGCTCGGAAAACATGGCGGTGCAGGTACTGCAGTACCTATTACGGGATTTGCAAATTCCATTGTATCCCCCGCCATTGAACACAAGAGCGAAGGGCTTGTTCTTGGTGTGGGAGCACAGATGTTCAAAATGGCAGGACCGGTGCTTGTTTACGGAACACTTTCATCTGTTATTGTTGGACTTATATACTATTTTATACTTTAATATTTGACAAAGTTTTTCCTTAGTTATATAATTTATTCGGGTGAAAAATTTGGATACATTATATGATAAACTAAAAAAAGTAAGAAAATTTCATAAAGTTGCGTTTCATATGCCGGGATCAAAAGGTGGTCGGGCTATTCCCCGAAAGTACCGCCACGGCATATGGAATCTTGATTACACAGGGGTTACGGGTACGGATAATTTATATGCTCCTGACGGCATTATTAAAGATGCCGAAACCCGTGCGGCAGATATATACGGAAGCAGCCACTGTTTTTATCTTGTAAACGGGTCAAGCTGCGGAATTTTATCTGCAATCTCTTACATATCGGAATTTGGCAAAAAAATTATTGTTGACAGAGGCTGTCACATTTCCGCATTAAATGCACTTAAACTCTGTAAAATGGAGAGCGTATTTGCCTCTCCGCAGTACATATCTGAATTTGGCATTACAGGACAAATTTCTGCCGAAGAAATTGAAAGATTATTACAGGAAAATCCCGATACAGCGGCAGTTTTCCTGACATCTCCCAGCTATTACGGAATGGTGCACGATATAAGAACAATATCCGCAGTTTGTAAAAAATACGGTAAAATATTATGTGTTGATGCAGCGCATGGTGCGCATTTTGCTTTTTCCGAAAATTTTCCCGAATGTGCAGTTCGTGCGGGTGCGGATATTGTAATTATGAGTGTGCATAAAACACTTCCGGCGCCTACTCAGGCATCCATTATGCATATATCGGATAATATTGATGCGGCTTTAATAAAAAAGAAAATAAACATTTTCCAGACAACAAGTCCGTCATATATTCTTATGACATATACCGATGTTGCCGTTTGTTATATGTATAAATGCGGCAAAAAAACATTTGATAGGTTATGTAAAAGAATGTCCCGTTTTAAAGAAAAATGCAAACTTACCGTTGTCCCAACGGACGATTTTTCAAGACTTGTAATAAGCACCTGCAAAACAGGGAAAAGCGGATTTGAGCTTTCTGACTATCTTGAAAAGCATGGCATAATTGTTGAGGCGGCAGATTTATACAATGTCATTTGCATTTGTGGCAAAGGAAATTCAGCGTTGGATTTTAAAAGGTTACTTAAATATTGCAATCGGTTTTCAGAAAGTTCTTTACCTCCCCTTGAGCCGCCTGCCGATATGGTTTTATCAAAAGGTAACTTAAGCGGCAACCTTAATCTTCCAATAATAGAATTCGATATAAATGACTGCGCCGGAAAACTATCTGCCGAAACAGTTACCGTATATCCCCCGGGGGTTCCCGTAGTATTTGAGGGAGAGCGTTTTGATACTTCCCAAACCGAGTATATAAGCCGGATTTTGGCACTTGGCGGCAAGACAATCGCCGTAAATAATGGCAAAATCAAATGTTTTATTGAAAATAACTAACTTTATCAGGCATATTTTTAAATATGTCTGATTTTTTTTGAAACAACACACATAATGAAAAACAATCTTAATTTAAAATATTATCTTGTAATAAGATAATTGATTATCAATTAAGATATATAGAAAGGGGTTGGTAATAATTAAACTTTTAAGGTTGTCAAAAAACCATTTTAGAAATAAATAGAATATTTAAAAATGCAGTGGAGAAAATACTTTGTAATATCAACATAAAAAAGGAGTCATTATTATGAAAAAACTTAAAATAGGTGTTATAGGTGCAGGCGGTATCTGCACAGCCTGCCATATGCCGGCATTTGCAGAAATGGATAATGTTGAAATTGTTGCAATTTGTGATATTAAAGTTCAAAAAGCACAGGCTCTTGCCGACAAATACGGTATTCCAAATGTATTTGAAGATTACAACGATGTTATCAGTATGGACGGAATTGATGCCATTGATATCTGCACTCCTAACTATCTCCATTCAATTATTGCCGTTGCAGCACTTAACAAAGGTCTTCACGTTTTCTGCGAAAAACCCGATGCTGTAAACGTTGAAGAAGCAAGCAAAATGAAAGCTGCTTCAGAAGCAAGCGGAAAAGTTCTTATGGTTATGAGAAATAACAGATTTACCCCTGCTTCCGAATTCCTTAAAAAGTACATTGAAGACGGTAAAATGGGTGAAATTTATGCCGCAAGATGTGGATGGCAGAGAAGACGCGGCATCCCCGGAAAAGGCGGTTGGTTTACAACAAAGCAGCAGTCCGGCGGCGGTCCGCTTATTGACCTTGGCGTTCATATGATTGACCTTGCAATATGGCTTATGGGGAACCCGAAACCCGTTGCAGTAAGCGGTTCAACATACACAAAATTTGCAAATGCAAAAGATGCTTCAGATTCTATACACTCTATTTTCGGCGAAACAAAAGAAGATGGTACTTTTGACGTTGAAGATCTTGCTATGGGATTTATCAAATTTGATAACGGTGCTTGCATGCAGATTGAATTCTCATGGGCATCAAACATTGAAAAAGAAAACAGATTTGTTGAACTCCGCGGTACAAATGCCGGTACAACACTTAACTTCAGCGATTCAAATCCAAAAATCTTTACAACAGAATTCGACAGAATTGTTGACATTGAACCAAAGCTCCCCACAGAGGGACTTCAGCAGCATGCAGCTAATATCCATCATTTTGCAGATGTTGTATTAAATGGTGCAAAACCAGACTTTATTCCCGAACAGGGCGTTGATATGATTAAAATTCTTACTGCCATTTATAAATCGGCTGAAACAGGCAGAGAGGTACTATTAAATGATTAATACAGAAAGCTAATAGGAGTTGTTATAATTATGAAGCTTGGAGTTCTTACGGTTGCAACCTATGATAAATCTCTTGAAGATACAGCTAAATATTTAAGTTCTCTCGGGGTGCAGGCTCTTGAAATAGGTGCCGGCGGATGCCCCGGAAATACACATTTAAATCCTGATGATTATCTTGATAATCCTGCGAAAATACAGGAATTTAAAGATATGCTGGGAAAATACAATCTTACGGTGCCGGCACTTTCCTGTCACGGCAATGCCGTTCATCCGAATAAAAGGACGGCAGCAAAATATCAGGCGGATTTTGAAAAAACCATTCTTCTTGCTGAAAAGCTTGGCATCGATACCATCATTACCTTTTCCGGTTGTCCGGGCGGATGCGCCGAAGATAAAACTCCTAACTGGGCAACCTGTCCATGGCCGGAGGATTTCCTTGATATTCTTGACTATCAGTGGAACGAGGTTTTAATTCCCTACTGGAAAGAAGCATGTGCTTTTGCAAATAAACACGGCGTTAAGAAAATAGCACTTGAGCTTCATCCGGGATTTTGTGTATACAATCCTGAAACTCTTATGAAACTACGCACGGCAGTTGGCGATACAATAGGTGCAAACCTTGACCCCAGCCATTTGTTCTGGCAGGGCATCGATATTATAGCCGCTATAAGATATCTTAGCGATGCAATTTATCATTTCCACGCAAAAGATACCAAAGTTGACGAGCTTAACAAAGCTGTTAACGGTGTTCTTGACACAAAGCATTATAGTGATGAAATTCACCGTTCATGGATTTTCCGTTCCGTTGGATACGGACACGATGCCCATGTTTGGAAAGACATTATTTCCAACCTGCGCATGGTGGGATATGACGGAATAATCAGTATTGAGCACGAAGACAGCCTTATGACAGGCGACGAGGGATTACGTAAAGCAATAGAATTCCTTAAAGATGTTCTCATTTTTGAGAGCAAAGGAGAAATGTGGTGGGCGTAATGAAAAAATACGGACTTGGAATTATCGGATTTGGCGGTATGGGATATTACCATTGCCAGGAAATTGCAAAGGATGAGCGCTTGTTTATTTCCGGAATTTACGACATAAATGAGAACAGAACAAAATTTGCAAAAGAGCAGAATATAAACGTATATTCCTCCGCTGAAGCACTTCTTGCAGACAAAAATGTAAATATTGTTCTTGTTGCAACACCGAACAATTTTCACAAAGAATATTCAATTGCCGCACTGCGTGCTAAAAAGGCCGTTATATGTGAAAAACCTGTTACAGTTTGCAGCAGCGACCTTGAAGATATTATAAAAGTTGCGGAAGAAGAAGGATGTATTTTTACCATTCATCAAAACCGCCGAATGGATAAAGATTATCTTCTTGTTAAAGAAGCATATGAAAAAGGCTCTCTCGGCAACATATTCTCTATTGAATCAAGAGTTCACGGTGCACGTGGTGTTCCCGACGGCTGGCGTCAGTACAAGGTTGCCGGCGGCGGTATGCTTCTTGACTGGGGTGTACATCTTATTGACCAGATTATGAATATGCTTCCTGAAAAGGTTGTTTCGGTATATACTCATATGTTCAGCATAAAATATCCCGAAGTTGACGATTATTTCAAACTGATGTTACGTTTTGAAAGCGGAAAATCTGCACAGATTGAGGTTGGTACCTGCAACTTTATTGCAATGCCGAGATGGTATGTATGCGGTGATAATGGCACAATGATTGTTGAAAACTGGAGCTGTGACGGAAAAATTGTCCGTTCAAAAGAAACCGAGGAACATTGGGAAGAAGATATTGTATATACAAAAGCAGGTCCTACAAAAACAATGGCTCCACGCAGAAAAGAAACAACCGAGGAAATCCCTCTTGTTGAGCCTGATACGGACTATACCCGTTCCTACAAGGCTATTATTGATGCGCTCGAAGGTAACGGCAAACCGCTTGTAGACCCAAAAGAAGCTCTCCGTGTTGTTAAGGTTATTGAAGCAACATTTGAATCTTTTGAGACAGGAAAGGTAGTTGAAACAAATATATAACAAAAAGGGCTGTGAAAATCACAGTCCTTTTATTTTAAACTTATTTAATCGCAGTGCGTTTGTGATGACAGATACAGAACTAAGCGACATTGCCGCGGCGCCAATCATAGGGCTTAAAAGCGGACCACCGAATATATGAAGCAGACCTGCCGCTATCGGTATACCAAGAGTATTATAGCCAAATGCCCAGAAAAGATTTTGTTTAATATTACGTATAGTTGCGCGACTTAATAAAAGTGCATAACACACGTCATTTAAGTCACTTTTCATAAGTACAATATCGGCACTTTCCATAGCAACATCTGTGCCCGAGCCGACAGCAATACCTACATCTGCCTGCGCAAGTGCGGGAGCATCGTTGATTCCGTCGCCTATCATTGCAACTATATGTCCCTCTTCCTGCAGTTTTTTAACTGCCGACGCTTTATCCTGTGGCATAACTTCAGCAATAACTTCATCAATACCTACCACAGATGCAATTGCTGCTGCAGTAGCTTTATTATCTCCCGTAACCATTACTGTCTTTATTCCAAGTTCGTGCAGTTTTTTGATTGCTTCGCAGCTGCTTTCCTTTACCGTATCGGCAACTGCAATTATCCCTGCAAAAGAGCCGTCTACAGCAATATACATAGGTGTTTTACCTTCTTTTGAAAGGTGCGATATATCAATATCTATGCTGTGTTCATTCATCAGCTTTTGATTACCTATCAGTACGGATTTACCGTCAACTCTGGCAATAATCCCTTGTCCTGTTACCGAAGTAAAATCTGTTATATCTGTAAGCGGAATTTTTGTTTCTGTAGCATATTTTACTATTGCCTCTCCAAGCGGATGCTCAGAAGCTTTTTCGGCAGATGCCGCAAGGTGGATAAGCTCTGTTTTATTAAAACCTGCTGCCGTTATTACGTCAGTAACTGCCGGTTTCCCTTCCGTTATAGTACCCGTTTTATCAAATACAGCCACACTAATTTTATGTGCGGTTTCAAGTGCTTCGCCGTTTTTAAACAAAATCCCGTGCTTAGCACCTTTGCCCGTTCCTACCATTATTGCAGTAGGTGTTGCAAGTCCAAGCGCACAAGGGCATGCAATAACAAGTACAGCGACAAATACTGTAACTGCAAATGACACGTTTTCCCCTGCTATAAGCCATCCTACGCAAGCCAAAATAGCAATTATAAGCACTGTCGGTACAAACTTTGCGGCTACATTATCTGCAAGTTTTGCAATAGGTGCTTTTGTCCCTTGCGCATCTTCAACCATTTTGATTATCTGTGCAAGAACTGTATCTTTTCCTACGTTTGTAGCGCGGAATTTTACATAACCGTTTTTATTGATTGATGCGCCTGTAACCTTATCGCCAACCCGTTTTTCTACCGGAATGCTTTCTCCGGTCAGCATTGATTCATCAACAGTTGTATATCCTTCAATAATCTCACCGTCAACAGGGATTTTTTCGCCCGGTTTAACAATAATTATATCCCCTGTTTTAACATCGTCAATAAGAACCTCATATTCCTTTTCGTCTTTTAAAACTGTTGCGGTTTTGGGGCTAAGTCCTATAAGTGTTTTTATTGCCGCTCCTGTTTTTCCTTTCGACCTTGCTTCAAGGGTTTTGCCAAGCATTACAAGCGTTATTATCATGGAAGCAGATTCAAAATAAAGGTTGTGTACGCCGTGCATATCACCGCCGATTATACGAATTATTGAATATACACTATATATAAATGCCGCCGTTGTGCCCACGGCAATAAGCGAGTCCATATTTGGCGCACCCTGAAACAGATTTTTATACCCTATAGTATAAAATTTATATCCTGCTATCACAACAGGAATACATAAAATAAGCTCGCAAATTGCGTAACGCAGCGGATAGGTTTCAGGTGAAATAAACGCAGGCACAACGCCATTACCAAAAAGCATTGGTGCCATTGCAATATAAAATAAAATAACTGAAAATACTGCTGCAACCGCAAACTTGATTTTGAATACCTTTATTTCGATTTCCTTATTTAATTTTTCTTCATCAGCAGTAACTTTTTCAGGCAACTTCGCACCATAACCCATTTTTTCAATAATGGCAATTATTTCAGTTTCGGAAATAACATCAGGGTCAAATGTGAACGTGCCTTTTTCGCCCGCAAGGTTGACCACCGCTTCGGTAACTCCCTCGGTTTTACCGAGTTTACGTTCAATTCTTCCGCTGCAGGCAGCGCAGGTCATACCGCTGATTATAAGTTCCTGTTTTTTCATTTATACCACTTCAAAGCCTTCCTCTTCGATTGCGTCTGCAATCATATCAAGTGTTACTTTTGTTTCATCAAAAACCACCGTTACTTTCTTTTCAGGTGCCGATGCTTTTACTTCCGCTACTCCGTCAAGTTCAGCTACTACATCCATAACTGCTTTTTCGCAGTGCGCACAGTTCATTCCATTTACGTTTAAAATTTCTGTTTTCATTTTTTATCCTCCTTTAAGCTGAAATAATTATTTCGGCATCAACTATTTTTTCTATATAGAATTATATCACAATAATAAAAAAAAGGCAATATATGTGTTATTGCCTAGTTTTGTATATTGATTTTTTCCTGTTGTACAAGGTCGTATACAATAAGTTTATCGAAGTCAAGGTTTTCTTTATGCATATCAACTGCATTGATGCTCAAATTATTATAAGTTGTATAATAATATATGCCCGTATCCGTATTACAACATGAAGAGTAGTTTGTTATTTCGTATCCCTTTCCCACTTTTGCGCAGCCTTTTTGCTGATACACCGAATAGAGTATATGAAAAAACTGACCCACAATTTCCGTTTCGGTTTTACTGTATACGGAATTAAGTTTTGTAAAGCAGGCGCGCACAAACCTTGACATTGACGAGAGGTCCCCCGGAAGTCCTATGCCGCCCATTCCCCTGCTATAAGGTATAAGATTTATTTTATCCGAAAATCTGTTTTCCGGTTCATCGGACGAAACATTCATATAGTTTGCCAGGTTATACATATGCCAGTCAAATGGAGGGTTATTTGTAAGCACGCCTACCGGATTTTCATATATTTTTGCGCCCTCTTTTGTTTGTTCAAGAGTTATGCTTTTTTCTTTATCTGAAATTATCCAGTGCAGTGGCGATGGCGGCATTTTTTCATTGAAGCTTTCGTCTGTTATGTTTATGTTTTTAAGTAATTTTTCCGCCTCTGACACTGTTTTACACTGACACAAAATCCACGGAATAAGTTCAAATGACGCTACATTTTCTTTTACGCTGTCTTTTTTCATATATACGGCATTTTCAGGGAAATTAAGTCCTGCCACACCAAGGCCCGCCTCATTTACTGCATCGAAATAAAGTGGGTAATTATCCACCGGAAGTGCCATTCCAATTATGGCAGGATGATTTTTTATTTCTGTTCCGTTTTCGAAACAAAATTTATAGTTTCTCGGCGTGATTGTTATTTTCTCGCCGAAGGTATGTTCATAATCAAGGTTTCTGCCGAAATAATGATTTCCGTTTGTTACTGATATTGCTGTGCACATTTGTATCACTCCCGATTGTAGTATGCACAGTTTTCAAGAGGAGATACGTAACGTAAGGTTGCAAGAAAAAGATGCAGAACGGACAAACTTCAGTCCCGAAGCTGTACATAGGTACTGCGAGAGGTGAAGTTTGTTCGTAGCATAAAGCGATAAGATAAAAAAGGAGTTGACGCAGTCAACTCCTTTCATTATTATATCACATAAATATATTAATTGATGTTCCTCTTATTTAACTTCGCTTTATGCGTTCTGCACTTTTTATTACAACCGTTAATTAATCTTTACTGTTTCCCAGAGAGTATTTATATAATCAAGCATTTCTTTGCTTAAGTTATGATATGCGTTTTTGTTAAATTCCTGTGCAAAGTTTTCGGCTTTGCCATAGAGAACATCCATTGCTTCCTGTCCCATATTTTCGATGTAGTCTGCGTTTTCATATACAAGACGGTTCGGTGATGCATAGTAGGTATATTCTGCGTTTGCAACTGCCGGCTCTTCGGAAAGCATATAGTTTATGAATATTTCCGCAAGCTCTTTATTCTGGCAGCAGGTTGGAATACACATTGCATCTATATAATAGTTTGTGCGTTCCGGATAGTAGAACTGAAGGTCTACATCGTCCGCCTGTGCATCTTTCATTGTAAAATAGTCGCCTGCATAGTATGCACCGATTGCCGCTTCGCCGGATTCCATCATATTATAGATTTCGTCCATTACGTAGCTGTATACAAGCGGGCTTTGTTTCATAAGCTCATTATATGCGCTGTCCCACACACTCTTGTCTTCGGAATTTACATCAAGTCCAAGTTTGTACATTGCCATCCCGAATGCATCTCTTGAGTTATTAAACTGCAGAATTTTATCGTCATATTTTGAGTTCCACAACAAATCCCAGCTGCCTGTATCTGCTGCGTCAACTTCGTTTGCGTTGTATATAACACCGATTATGCCATATGCATAAGGTACGGTGTACTGACCCTGTGGGTCGTAGTACAAAGATTTGAAATCTTCGTCAATATACTGATAATTAGGAATATTATCAAAGTTAAGGGGCATAAGCAGGTTTTCCGATGCCATACGAGCTATCATATAATCCGACGGGATAATTACGTCGTAGCTTACTGCACCGCTTGAAATTTTATTATACATATCTTCATTGGAAGCAAATGTTGTGTAATTAACTTTTACAGAAGTACCATAGGTTTCTTTATACCATTTTTCAAATTCACGTACGGTATCAAAGCTACCTTCACTACCATCGGAGATATATTCTCCCCAGTTATACACGTTAAGTGTAAGAGCGCTGTTGTTACATCCTGTAAGTCCAAAGCTACAAATCAGCACAAGTACTATAAAAAGTGCCATAAGTTTTCTTGTCATTTTTTATCCCCCTTTAATTTCTTTCTTTTTTCGCTTTAGTTCGCGACTTTCTTTATTATCAATAATATTGTTCAAAAGAAGAAGTGCCATTGTAACAAAGAAAATTATTGTTGCAAGAGCATACATTTTTGGTGTTACGGTTTTCTTTGTCATTCCGTAGATACGGATTGGCAGAGTCTGAAAATCGTTACCCGAGGTGAAATAACTGATTACAAAATCGTCAAGCGACAGTGTAAACGCCATAATTGCACCTGTTATGATACCCGGCATAATTTCCGGCAAGGTTACTTTGAAAAATGCGCGGACTGGCGTACACCCCAGATCCTGCGCCGCTTCAACAAGCGAATAGTCCATTTGCTGAAGTTTTGGCAGTACCTGAAAAATTACATACGGCAAACAGAACGTTACGTGCGCTATAAGAATTGTCCAGAAATTAAGGCTTGTTGCCATTCCGAACAGTCTGCCCACAAACACAAACACAAGCATCATTGAAATACCTGTGATAATATCCGGATTTATCATCGGGATATTTGTTACCGTGTTAAAAATGCTTTTATACCAGTTTCTGCGCACACGGTATATACCGAATGCCGCCGCAGTTCCCATTGTTGTAGAAATTGCTGTTGCCGAAAGTGCCAGAACTACTGTATTTTTTACAGATTCAAGAGTATCCCGGTCATTGAACAGTTCGGTATACCATTTAAACGAAAAGCTGGAAAATACCGATAAGCTTTTTGCTTCATTAAACGAAAATATCAAAAGCACGATAATGGGAGCAAAAAGAAACGCAAATATAATTCCTGTATATATTTTTGACGAAAGTTTCATTTTACTCACCCCCGTACGTTTTAGACGTAAAGTATTTTACAACGCCCATACATACAAGCAGAATTACCATAAGAATAAAGGCAATTGCCGCCGCAAAATGCAGGTTGTTTGCAATGTACTGCCCTTCAATGGCGTCACCTATCAAAAAGAACTTTCCGTTACCGAGTTTCTGTGATATATAGAACGTACTTATTGATGGGATAAGCACCATTGTAATGCCCGAAATTACGCCAGGAAGGCTAAGCGGGAAAATTACCCTGCGAAGCACGCCAAAGCTGTTACAGCCCAAATCACGCGCCGCCTCGAGAAGTTTAGTGTCCATTTTTGCCATTATTGAATAAATGGGCAGAATCATATACGGAAAATAGTCGTACACCATACCGATGATAACTGCGGTTTCCGTACCGATAATGTGAATCGGCTGGATACCAAAAAATCCGAGGATGTTATTGATTATACCTGTATCCTGCAGAATAGTCATCCACGCATATGTACGGATAAGGAAGTTCATCCACATTGGAATCATTATAAGCGTTACAAGGATTTTCTGTGTTCTTTCTTTTGCCCTTGCCATAATATATGCCATTGGGTAGCCCATAAGCAGACAAATGAATGTGGAAATTACCGCAAGCTTAAGCGAACGGCCGAAAATAACAAGATATGTGCGTACTTCCTGCATAGTGCCGTCTTCCGCCTGAATGTTGCTTGTAGCTGTGAAAAATCGGGTGATGTTTTCTGTTGTAAAGCGGAAAGCCTCGTCTGTAAAGGCGTAGTATGCAACGAAAATGAGCGGTACAACTATAAATAACACCGACCACAGCGAGTACGGCGCAAGCGGCAGAAATGCACCACCTTTTTTATGTTTATTCATAAACTACTCTTCACCCCCTGCATCTGCAAGCTCGTCAAGTTCATTCGAATATGACGAATAGTCGCCGAACATGCCGGAGTATTTGGATTTTTTCATTATATGAATTGCATCGGGGTCAAGAGATATGCCGATGTGTTCATCTACGTTTACAGAATCGGTTGTCTGTATCATCCATTTGAATCCGCCGATATCAACGATGATTTCGTTGTGCACACCCATAAATGTTACCTGTGTAACCGTTCCGGAAAGCATACCTTTTTCGGGAGCAACAATATCAACATCTTCCGGACGTACAACAACATCAACCGGTTCGTTTGCAGCAAAGCCTTTGTCAAGACATTCAAATGTATGTCCCGAAAAGCTTACCTTATAGTTTTCAAGCATAACACCGTCAATGATGTTACTTTCGCCGATAAAGTCGGCAACAAAAGCATTGTCCGGTTCGTTATATATATCAGCAGGAGTACCAATCTGCTGAATTTTACCTTCATTAAGCACAACAATTGTGTCAGACATACTGAGTGCTTCTTCCTGGTCGTGTGTTACAAAAACAAAGGTAATTCCCGTAGACTGCTGAATTTTCTTAAGCTCCTGCTGCATATCTTTACGAAGTTTGAGGTCAAGCGCGCCAAGAGGTTCATCAAGAAGAAGAACGCGCGGATGGCTGATAAGTGCACGGGCAATTGCAACACGCTGCTGCTGACCGCCCGACAGGCTTGTTACGCTTCTTCCTGCAAAATTGCCAAGCATAACAAGACCCAGTATTTCGTTTACTTTTTTATTTATTTCATCTTTAGGCACCTTGCATTCACGAAGCGGAAACGCAACGTTTTCAAATACATTAAGGTGCGGGAAAAGAGCATATTTCTGGAATACTGTATTTACATGACGTTTATGCGGGGGTACGTCATTAATACGCTCGCCAAGAAAAAGAATATCGCCCTTGTCGGGATGCTCAAATCCACCTATCATACGAAGAAGAGTTGTTTTTCCGCAGCCCGACGGACCGAGAAGTGTAATAAACTCGTTGTCGTTTATGTAAAGGCTGATATCGTTAAGGACACCTTCCCCGTCAAATGCTTTGGATATGTTTTTAAGTTCAATAATCTTTTTCATATCTTTGTCCCCCAAACAAAAAAGCGATATACTGCAGCTGCAGCATACCGCTTGTAAAAACGAACAGAAAACACCTTTTATGTAAAGGGACTCATTCGTATCTCAATGGGTTTGAGAGTTTATATAGCAAAGATTACTTTTACTACTCTTATTGACCATTTCACAAGTTATATGCCACAGGCACCGGTTTATAGTAACCAACTTATAAAACTTGAGCTTTTAACTCAATCAACAAGGCAACAGAAGTTGCCAACCGCAAAATGCGGTCTTCGGCATTTGACCCGGCTGTCCGTATGGCCTTAGCCGACTTTCATCGGCGGTCATTATCTTGCTTCGGAAAACTCTTTCCGATTGAGATCTAGTTAAGTATACCACGTTTTGACGTTTTTGTCAATAATTTTTATAGGAAAATAAAACGAGGATAAGCAGAAATCTTATCCCCAAAAACAGTACTTTTTTATTTTCTTGACTTTATTACTTTTGCCGGACATCCTACCGCAATACTGTATGGCGGAATCGGTTTAACCACCGTTGAACCGGCACCAACAATACTTCCATCACCTATATCTCCGCTATACATAACACAAACTCCCATGCCAAGATAGCAATCTCTGCCTATTGTGACTTTCTTCATATGACCGCCCTGTTCTCTTATTATTTCATTGGGGTCATCAAATTTATGCGAATACGGTGTAAGTGTTATATTCTGCGCAAGAAGAGAAAAATCTCCTATTTCAAGTCCAACATGTCCAAACAATGTTGTTCCTGTTCCCAGATAAACTCTCCTGCCAATTTTTATGTACCCGCTGTTTGCTGCCTGGGTGTCAAGATACACTCTTTCGCAAATACTACAGTTATCAGCTATTTCGACACCGCCTTCACCACGGGCAATTATAGTTACATCATCCATAATTGTAACATTATCGCCTATACTTACGTACTGCGGATTTACAATTTTTACATTGGCACCAATCCTAACATTTTGTCCCATAGATTTAAGTTTTCCGGCATAATATTCCGTGCGTGCCTCTGCACAAAAATCAGCATTTGATTTCATAAACAAAGTTTTGAGTAACTCTTCACGCTGATCATCATTAAGGTTATTATATTTTTCCGTAAAAAACATTATGTATCGTTCCCCCTCTTCTTTTATATATTTTTTATTGTAGCACAAATTTTTAAAAAAGCAATAAAAAACCTGTATTTAAGACAGGTTTTTTATTTGGAGGCACCGAATGGTTTGGATGTACAAATGATTTGTCAAACTAAGTGCAACATTTTTTGAGTTCGGACTCAAATAAATCTACTGGTTTTTGATAATTTAAAATCTTTTTGGGCCTGGAGTTAATCAACTCCAGGTTCTTTTTTAATGTTGATGGACTTACCCTCGA
>JAFTSG010000009.1 GCA_017467445.1 Clostridia bacterium
GATAAATATTATCAAATTGTTCTTATGCTGATTTACTCAGGTGTTCGTATTTCTGAAATGCTTGATTTGCTGAAAAGTGATGTTCATATTGAAGAACAGTTCTTTGATGTAATTGACAGTAAAACAGAAAACGGCATAAGAAAAGTCCCCATCGCAGATAAGGTATTGCCATTCTTTAGAGCTTGGTATAATGATACCGATAGCGAATACCTTTTACATACTGAAAATGGGGAACAATTCAAATACCGCAATTATTATGACAGTTATTTTACACCTTTAATGGAAAACTTAGGCTTTGACAAAACTACGCATTGTTGCCGTCATACTTGTATATCAATGCTTGCCGAAGCTCATGTAGACCAAACTATAATCAAAAAGATTGTAGGACACGCCGGTGCGATGACGCTCACCGAAAAAGTTTATACTCATTTGGATGTGAAGGAGCTAATAGATGCAATCAATAAAATCTAATGATAAAAAGAAAGAGATGTCTTTCTTTTGTGGAGAAAAACATCTCTTTTAATATCTTTGCTATTTAGATAACTTTGTTGCATATATGTTGCTTGTGTGTTACTTATCTCACGCTTTTTGCAACTTTCCACAACATCTGATAACTCCAAAAACCCCGTAAATAAAGGCCTTGTGAAGTCGCGAGAAGTCGATAGGTTATCTTTTTGAGAACTGAGGTGCTTTTCTCGCAGCTTTGAGACCGTATTTTTTTCTTTCCTTCATACGTGGGTCACGAGTTAAGTAACCGGCTGCTTTTAATGTACCTCTGTAGCTTTCTTCGTCAACATTTAAGAGAGCTCTTGCAATACCGTGTCTTACAGCACCTGCCTGGCCTGTGAATCCACCGCCTGCAACTTTACAGATAACGTCAAATTTACCTTCTGTTTCTGTTGCAACGAGAGGCTGTTTAACGATAACTTTTAATGTTTCAAGTCCGAAATAATCGTCTAAAGTTCTGTCGTTGATTGTTATATTACCTTTACCCGGAACAAGACGTACTCTTGCTACCGATTTTTTTCTTCTACCTGTACCGTAGTACTGAACTGCTGCTGCCATTTACTCTTCCTCCTCCTTATTTAATATCCATAGACCACACTTCAGGTTTCTGAGCACTGTGGTTATGTTCGCCGCCGCGATATACTCTGAGTCTTGTTAAAGCTTTTCTTCCAAGAGTTGTGTGAGGAAGCATGCCTTCAACAGCTAACATAATTGCTTTTTCCGGGTTGTTTGCCATCATATCTTTAGCCTGAACAGCTTTTAATCCGCCAATCCAACCTGTGTGTCTGTAGTAATATTTGTCTGTAAGTTTTTTACCTGTGAGAACAGCTTTTTCTGCATTGAGAATTATAACATGATCTCCGCAATCTACATTCGGTGTGAATGTAGGAAGATGTTTTCCGCGAAGAATGTTAGCTGCAGCTACTGCTACTCTACCTAAAGATTTGCCTTCAGCGTTAATGATATACCATTTTCTATCTATTTCGCTAGCTTTTGCCATGAAAGTTGACATATCGATTCCCTCCGTTTTTATTGTAAATATTTAACTGTCATTCAAAGTGACTACATCATTATAATACATTAAAACAAAAAAGTCAATACTTTTTTTGAATTATTTTAATCTGTAAATCGCAAACTCTGTTTTTCTCTGTTTTTCTCGCGATAGCTCGCTGATACTCGAGGGCAATTTTTATTTTTTCTTAAATAATATACCTAAAATTTCTTCAAAAATAACAGAAAAATAAGAAAATTTTTATAATTTCCATATTTTTACATTTTCTCTTATGTTTGTTGTAGTATAGTTGTATTGACAAATGATAAGGGGGAAAGGAAATGAAAATACCCGAAATAGTAACTTATAAACGAATAACCGAAAACACAGATGCTGGCGGATTTGTAAAAAGTATTGTTAAAAATGGCACTGCGGCGGCAGGTATTATCGGACTTTTTATATCAAGAGGAACCCTTCTTGGCATAATGGCGCCGATGGGCCTTGCATGGTATGCCTCATGCAGCGGAATGGAAGCATCCTTTGTTGTAATGGCTGCTTGTATTATAGGCAGCATTTTTATGAAAATAGGAATGCTTAAACTCAAATACATAGCTGCCATTATGCTTTTCTGGGCTTTGGCAAAAGTGGTGCCGGAATCCCGCAAAAAAGAGGATGATTTTATTCCGATGACAGCGGCGGGCGCTAACCTTGCAGTTGGTATTACAGTGGCATTTATGTCAGGTTTTCCAATATATAATTTTATGATATCCCTGTTTGAATCGGCAACAGTGTGGGGTATGTGCGTATTGTTTACAAAATCAAAAAACGTAATCGAAAGAAAAGGACAGGTCTTTTCCGAAGACGAAAGTATTGCAATAGCAATAATGACAGGAGCCGCTCTTGCAGGACTTCAGGGTGCGGAAATTTTTGGTATAAAGCTTGCAAATATACTCAGTATGTATATCATCCTTTTTAGTGCACATAAAGGCGGTATAGCAATTTCGGGTGCGGTTGGTGCGGCACTTGGAATAATAGCCGGAATGTCGCAGGGGGACGCTCCTGCTCTTGTGGGTGTATACGCATTTGTGGGGCTTATTGCGGGCATAACAAACCTTTTCGGCAAGGTTGGTGTTGTAGTGGCGGCAGTCGTGTCAAATGCAGTTTTTGCGGCATACTACAATTCATCAATAATAGTTTTAATAAATGTTGTGGAAATACTTATTGCAGGTGCGGCATTCCTTTTTACACCTGATAGGATACTAAAATTTATCGAAAAATTCAGCATTAAATCCGAAACCTACAATCCTGCAAAAGGATATATGCTTCGAGTGAAATCCCAGACACTCCTTTGTATGAAAAGTATACGAAATATTCTGGAAGGGATGACAGCGGCATTTGAACCGGAGAGCTATCCACCAGCGGAAGATAAAGCTATGGTTCTGTGCGACAGACTTATGTATAAAGTATGTGATAAATGCAGTCTTAATAAATACTGCTGGTCAAAAAACTTTAAAGGTACATCAAAGCTTTTTGCGGCAATAATTCAGGCTCTTTACGATGGAGATGAAAAACGTCTTCATGAAATTGTATCACGCAAATGCGTAAAGGGTGATTTGCTAATAAGCACTGCAATAACCCTGCACGATATTTACCGCAGGGAAGATATTCTAGCGAAACGCACGAAAGATAGCATCTCCTGTGTTACAACGCAGTGGGGGAAAATATCGGACCTTGCAGCCGCTTGCGAAAAAAGGATTGAAAATATCGGGATAGGATATGAAACTATGTCTTCGGATATAGGAAGAAACCTTTCTGACAGAGGGATAAAAAGCGCCGAAATAAGTACCGTCAAAAATGAGCTTGGTATTATGGAGGTTGTAATAAAAACAGATAAAGAAATTATGTTTGATGTAACCGAGCTTGTGGGCGATATAACTGAGCGAAAAATGAAAATAGCAGCGGAAATTGCCGAAAAAGATGGGTTCACGGTTTATCTGTATGAAAGTGAAAAGTTTGATTATGAAAATGCAGTAGCAACAATGGACAAACCCGGTGAAGCTTCCTCGGGCGACAGTGCATATTCTTTCACAGTAGGTGGAATACTTTACCTTGTAATATGTGATGGAATGGGTAGCGGGGAAGAAGCATCTAATGAAAGTGGGAAAACCGTCAGAACCTTTGAAAAGCTTGTACGTGGCGGATTTGAAATGAAATCGGCAGTTGAAATAATCAATGCAGGGCTTATAAGTAAAGGTGGCAGGGAATACTGCATAAGTCTTGATTGCTGTAGTGTAAACTTGTTTACAGGCAGCGTGGAAATGATAAAAGCAGGTGCGGCAGCAACAGTAATAAAAAACGGTGATAATACAGAAATAGTAAGGTATAATTCAATGCCGTTAGGCATTCTTGATATTGAAAATATAAATACTTACCATACAACCATTGAAAAGGGCGGATTTATTGTAATGATGACAGATGGTGTGCCCGATAACAGAGGCGACAGGAAGCTTGGTGAAGATTTTGTTAAAAAGATAATTGAAATGAATGCAAACGGGCAGTCGGAAGAAATTGCAAATTCGGTACTTATGAGCACGGTCACCGGCGGTAAACCGAAAGATGATATGCTTGTAATGTGCACCAAAATATGTACCCCGATACAATAAGGAGGAATTATGATTAAACACGGAAAAGAAACAGACATAGTAAAAAAAGCGCAGGATATCATAGATAATTATGTAATATCCCAAACAAAACAGGCGTGCACACGGATGGGAAAAACGGATATATTTTTGTGGAGTGCGGCAGCAGCAGCATCAGTAATGACGTTGACCCTTTATATATTAACAAGATAAAAAGAGGAGTGGATTTCCACTCCTCTTTTTATGCTAAATAATCAATTACAGTTTGTACTGCAAGCTTAACACCGTGTTTAAGTGCATCTTCGTCAATATCAAACTTACTGCTGTGAAGTGCGTGCTCACCCTTGCCGTTGCCGTTTATACCAAGCTTGATATACGCACCGGGTACAAGATTTGCAAAATATGAAAAATCTTCGCCAAGCATTGGACAGGTGTCATATTCAATCACGTTTTCTTTCCCAAGAACTTTGTATGCCGCCTTGCGCACAATATTGGTCATACCCTCGTCGTTAACTGTAATCGGGTACATATATCTGAAGTTATAATCATATGTGCATCCGTGCGCCTTACAAACAGCTTTAAGGATTTCTTCAATACGTCCCTCTAAGATATTCCGCGTATCAACATCTGTGCTTCTTGCAGTACCTTTCATCAGAGCAATGTCAGGGATTATGTTATATGTAGCGCCGCCCTCTACTGCCGTAACCGTTACAACAGTGTTATTTAAAACCAGTTTTTCTTTTAATGTGGTTATGAAATCGGATGCAGTAAGAATCGGGTCGTTGCATTCTTCTGGATGTGCTCCATGTCCGCCTTTTCCTTTGATTACAATATCAAACTCATCGGGAGCACCCATAACAGGTCCGTTTTTCACAAGAATCTGACCTGTTTTGCAAAGGTGTGTAACATGGAAAGCAAATGCCGCATCAACCGTCGGGTTTTCCATAACGCCTTCTTTAATCATTGGCTCTGCGCCACCAACACCTTCTTCAGCAGGCTGGAACACAATCTTGACATTACCGCAAAGCTCGTCTTTCATTTTATTTAAAACATATGCCGCGCCAAGCATAATTGCGGTATGCGCATCATGTCCGCAGGCGTGCATAAGTCCTTCGGTTTTGGATTTGAAATCACAATTTACCTCTTCTTTAATTGGAAGTGCATCCATATCAGCACGAAGAAGAATGGTCTTACCCGGCTTGCCGCCTTTTATAAGTGCGCATATTCCTGTTTTTGCAATGGGATATTTATATTTAATTCCAAATTCATCCAATATTTTGCAAATATATTTTGAAGTATTTATTTCTTCAAATGCAAGCTCGGGATGAGCGTGAAGATACCGTCTTATCTCAATCACTTTTGCCGAAATTTCGTTAATATAACTGTTCATCTTTTGTCTTCTCCTTTTTATCACGGGGGACAAAATACGGGCACGCGCTGTTGGCATATCCCGATGCACGCGTGTCCTCGTTATTGCATTTTCCGTCCTCCTGATGTTTGCATGAAAAAGTGCAGTTAATATCCAAAGTATATCACCTCAGGACTATTTTGCACAAAAACTTTAAATATATCCGTAAATCCCGCGTACACTTACATCGCCGCAGGAAACCGTGCCGATTGTTGTTATAAGAGCACCGTCAGGCGCAATTCCCGTTGCGGTTGCACGCGAAATTCCATCAATCAGAATTTCTTTTCCAAGTGTTACACAGTGCGGAATATATCTTTCAATCAAATCTTCTGTATGCAAAAATTCAAATTCAAGATTTTTTAAAAGCATTTCTATTACCGCATCTGCATCCAGTGTAAATCCAAGCTCCTCAGCAGATGTGGCATATGGAATATTTACTTTTTTTAAGTTTATTCCAATACCCGTAATGCAAAACCCATTCCATAGTTCGGACATAATGCCGCATATTTTTTTGCTTTCCGCTACAACATCGTTAGGCCATTTAAGCGAGCCGGAAATGCCAAAATGCTCAAGCGTATTTCGTACCGCCATTCCAGCCGCAAAACTCATCAGCGGAATTTTTTCGGGAGTGACATTTGGTTTATATACCACCGATATATATATATTTCCTTCCACATCGGAAACCCAGCTGTTGCCGCGTCTGCCACGTCCTTGTGTCTGCCTTTTGGCAATGACAACACTGCCGTAGGGTAGGCTATTTTCTTTTATATAACTGTTTGTGGAGGGAATACAATCCTTGATAATAGGCTCAAGCCACATTTATAGCACGCATCCTTTTATTTCATCATCTTCAATTTCAATTATCCCTATTGAACCGGGCCGTCCGTACCGCTCGCCACATCCGGGGTTAAGTAATAACACCCCGTCCACTCTTTCACAAAACGGCTGATGTGTATGCCCGAAAAGCGCACAGTCGGCACCAATATCAAGCGCATGAGAAACAAGTCTGTCAAGACCTGTTTTAACGCCATATCTGTGCCCGTGAGTTATAAATATCTTAAATCCGTCAATTTCAATTGTATCTTCTTCTATTGTCGGATCATAAGCATCGCAGTTACCACGCACGCTTCTATATTCATAGTCGGGATATTTTTTCGTAACCTCGCGTATATCCGCTGCGTGGTCACCTAAATGGACAATAAGGTCAATATCGATAATGTTGTCGATGGCATCGCAGATGTATCCGGGGTCGCCATGCGAATCACTTGTTACCAGAATCCGATACATTTTTGATGTCACCGCCCCATCCGTCAATTTTAGAGGTATTTACTGCGTGAAAAATCCTTTCTTTAAGACCAATATTTTCCTTGCATAAATCCCTGATTAAATCTTTCATATACTGACGTTTTGTAACTCCGTCTGCAGGGCAGGGATTATGGATAATCTCAATATCATTTACTTTTATAAAATGTTTGATTTCGTTTTCCGGCACATAGATAAACGGACGAATAAGAGTGATATTCCGTCGGTCAAGATATGTTACCGGCGCAAAACAACTTATGCGCGCTTCCTGAAACAAACACAGGAAAAAGGTTTCAATAACATCGTCATTATGATGCCCAAGCGCAACCTTGTTGCAACCGTGTTTTATTGCAACATCGTGAAGTGCACCCCTGCGCATTTTGGCGCAAAGAGAGCACGGACTTTCTTCCTTGCGGATATCAAAAACAATTTCGGCAATATTGGTCTGTTCAATTATAAGATCAATATCGTTTTCTTCGCAAAGCTTTATAAGTGGGGAGAAGTCTGCACCCTCAAACCCAAGTGAAAGAGTAATGGCAACCAGCTCAAACTTTTTGGGATAAAATCGTTTAAGCCCGTTAAGCGCAAGCATAAGGGCAATACTGTCCTTACCGCCCGAAACCCCAACGGCAATTCGGTCGCCCTCGCAAATCATATTATAATCGTCAACTGCACGTCTTGTATAACTAAGTAATTTTCTCATATAAATTCCCTTTAAATATTAATATATATTATTATATCATAATGTAAATTAAAGTCAATAATTTATATAAATTCTCAAAATATCTATTGAATAATTGCAAATTTTGTGATAAAATTATATAATATGATTGAATTGAAAGGAAAAGAAATGGCAGGAAAGAAAACAACAGGCTTAATTAAACGATTTGCTCCGTACTACAAACCGTATGTCGGTACAATGGCGGCGGACCTTTTTTGTGCAGCACTTACCACTGTGTGTGAGCTTGTTCTACCGCTTATCGTAAGATATATAACAAATCTTGGTATTTATGATATTGCACGCCTTACAGTGCCTCTTGTACTTATGCTCGGCGGACTTTATATTGTCCTTCGAATAATAGACAGCGCGGCAAACTTTTATATGGCGTCTGTCGGTCACGTTATGGGCACAAAAATCGAAACAGATATGCGTCGTGATATGTTTGACCACCTGCAAAAACTTCCTTTTTCATATTATGACAATGTCCGTGTAGGGCAGATTATGTCAAGAATAACAAGCGACCTTTTTGATGTAACCGAATTTGCACATCATTGTCCGGAAGAATTCTTTATTGCGGGAATAAAAATTATAGTATCGTTTACGGTACTTTCGTTTATCAATCTTCCGCTTACACTTATCATTTTTGCAATAATCCCGTTTATGATAGTGTGTGCATCCTATTTTAATAAAAAAATGAAATCGGCGTTCCGTGAATCGAGGGTGCAGATAGGGGAGCTTAATTCACAGGTGGAAGATAGTCTCCTCGGTGTAAGGGTTGTAAAGTCCTTTGCAAACGAAAATCTCGAAATTGAAAAATTCGGTCAGGGTAACCGCAAATTTCTGTCTATCAAACGAAAAATGTATAAATATATGGCAGGTTTTCAGACAACCACCCGTATGTACGACGGAATTATGTATATTGCGGTGGTAATTGCCGGCTCAATATTTATGATTTACGGACAAATCAACCCTGCCGACCTTATGTCATATCTTCTTTACGTAACCGCTCTTATCAACTCAGTGCGTAAAATTGTAGAATTTGGCGAACAGTTTCAGAGGGGAATGACGGGTATTGAACGTTTCATTGAAATAATGGATATTAATCCCGATATAACAGATAAAGAAGATGCTGTAGAGCTTGAAAATGTAAAAGGGCATATCAGTCTTAAAAATGTTGGATTTAAATACGGCAACAAAAAAGAATATGTTTTAAATGACATAAACCTTGAAATTGCCTCCGGTGAAAATGTGGCGCTTGTAGGGCCGTCGGGTGGAGGAAAAACAACACTTTGCAGTCTTATCCCAAGGTTTTATGATGTAACAAACGGCGAAATTCTGGTTGACGGAATTAACGTAAAGGATATAAAACTTGCTTCGCTTCGCGGAAATATCGGTGTTGTTCAGCAGGATGTGTATATGTTTGCCGGCAACGTGTATGAAAACATCGAATACGGAAGACCCGGCGCATCAAAAGAGGAAATTGTAGATGCGGCAAAAAAAGCCGGTGCACACGATTTTATAATGTCGCTACCTGACGGATACAACACAAATGTCGGTGAACGTGGGGTTCAGCTTTCGGGCGGACAAAAACAAAGAATAAGCATTGCAAGGGTGTTCCTTAAAAACCCTGCAATCATCATTCTTGATGAAGCAACCTCCGCGCTTGATAATGAAAGTGAACGTCTTGTTCAAAGCTCGCTTGAAGAGCTTTCAAAAGGAAGAACAACAATAACAATAGCACACAGGCTTTCAACAGTAAAAAATGCTACAAAAGTGGTTGTCCTGACATATGACGGCATTGCTGAAACAGGCACTTTTGATGAGCTTTTAAATAAAAAAGGTATATTATATAACTTATATAATTCATAAAGGAGTTTGAGCAAAATGGCAAATGTTTTTGACGTGCTTCAGGAAAGAGGCCTTATAGCACAGACAACACACGAAGAAGAAATCAGGGAACTTCTCGGAAAGGAAAAAGTAACTTTTTATATAGGATTTGACCCTACGGCTGACAGCCTCCACGTAGGACATTTTCTGCAGATGGTTGTAATGCGCCATATGCAGATGCATGGTCACCGTCCGATTGCCCTTGTAGGCGGCGGAACAGGTCATATAGGTGACCCATCAGGAAGAACAGATATGCGCCAGATGATGACAAAAGAAATCATTGACCATAACTGTGAATGCTTCAAAAAACAGCTTTCAAGCGTAATTGATTTTTCTGATGGACAGGCTATTATGGTAAATAATGCCGACTGGCTACTCGACCTCAACTACGTAGAATTCCTGCGTGATATCGGTTCATGCTTCTCAGTAAATAAAATGCTGACAGCGGAATGCTTCAAACAAAGACTTGAAAAAGGTCTTTCATTCCTTGAATTTAACTATATGCTTATGCAGAGCTACGACTTCCTTATGCTCAGCAGAAAATATGACTGTAAAATTGAGCTTGGCGGTGACGACCAGTGGAGTAACATCCTCGGTGGACTTGAACTTTGCCGTAAGAAAGACCAGAAACAGGTTTACGGTATGACATTTACTCTCCTTACAAACAGCGAGGGTAAGAAAATGGGTAAAACACAGTCCGGTGCAGTATGGCTTGACCCGAACAAAACATCTCCTTACGATTTCTATCAGTACTGGAGAAATGTTCAGGACGACGACGTTATCAAATGTCTTAAACTTCTTACATTTATTCCTATGGATGAAATCAAAAAAATGGAAAAATGGGAAGGCGCAGAGCTTAACGAAGCAAAAAGAATTCTTGCATATGAAGTTACAAAACTTGTTCATGGCGAAGAAGAAGCAAACAAAGCCAAAGCAACTGCTGAAAGCCTTTTTGCGGGCAGCGCAGATGAAGCAAATATGCCTTCTTCCGAAATGGATTTAGCAGGCAAAACAATTCTTGATATCCTTGTAGAATCCGGACTTTGCCCGTCAAAATCCGAAGCAAGACGTCTTGTAACAGGCGGCGGAGTGTCTGTTGAAAACGAAAAAATCACAGACCCGATGTGGCAGCCGACTGCAGATGAATTTGTAATCAAAAAAGGAAAGAAAACATACCATAAGATAAAAAAAGCATAATTAAGGGCATAGGCTCCCTTGTGCAAAGGGAGCTGTCACGTAGTGACTGAGGGATTATCATTATTACAATCCTCCCACCTCTATCGCGGTCCCCTCCTTTACACAAGGAGGGCTTAAGCATAATAAAAAGCCGGTGCAGAAAGCACCGGCTTTTAGTTTAATCTGAATTAGCCTTCAACAATTGCTTTTGTATCCATAGCAATCATAAGTTCTTCGTTTGTAGGAACAACGTAAACTTTAACTTTAGAATCATCTGTGCTGATGAGTGCTTCTTCTCCGCGCATGTCATTTTTAACAGCGTCAATCTTAACACCCATAAATTCAAGACCTTCGCAAGAGCCGAAACGGATTTCTTTTGTATTTTCACCAATACCTGCTGTAAATACAATTACGTCAACGCCGCCCATTGCAGCTGCATAAGCGCCGATATAACGTTTAACCTGATAGATAAACATATCAAGTGCAAGCTGTGCACGTTTGTTTCCGCTGTCAGCAGCAGCCATAAGGTCACGGAAGTCACTGCTTATTCCGGATACACCATATACACCGGATTCTTTATTAAGTGTATTGATAACTTCTTCAGCTGTCATTGAATATTTATCTTTAAGATATGTAATGATAGCCGGGTCAATGTCACCACTTCTTGTACCCATAAGGATACCTGCAAGAGGAGTGAAGCCCATTGAAGTATCTACAGATTTGCCGCAGTCAACAGCCGCAATTGAAGAGCCGTTTCCAAGATGAGCTGTAACAATTTTGAGGTCTTCTACCTTTTTGCCCATAATTTCAGCAACTCTGTTTGCAACATATTTGTGAGATGTTCCGTGGAAACCGTAACGTCTTACTTTGTAGTTTTCGTAAGCATCGTAAGGTACGCCGTACATGTAAGCATAATCAGGCATTGTCTGGTGGAAAGCTGTGTCAAATACAGCAACCTGAGGAACGCCACTTCCCATTGCTTCTTCACAAGCTTCAATACCGATAAGGTTTGCCGGGTTGTGAAGCGGAGCAAGGTCGAAACAAGCTTTAATAGCTTCTTTTACGCCGTCGTCAATAAGAACAGAGGATTTAAAGAATTCTCCGCCGTGAACAACACGGTGACCAACTGCAGAAATTTCTTCAAGAGAAGACACAACACCGTGGTCTTTGTTGCAAAGTGCATCAAGCACAAGTGTAATTGCTTTTGTGTGGTTAGGCATAGCTTCTTCAATTTTTACAGTATCTTTTCCTGCCGGTGTGTGTTTGAGAAGAGAACCGTCAATACCGATTCTTTCACACTGACCTTTTGCAAGAACAGACTGGTCAGCCATATCAATAAGCTGATATTTAAGAGAAGAACTACCTGCATTAATAACTAATATTTTCATTGTATATCTTCCTCCTATTATTTTAGATTATTTCTGAGCCTGAGCCTGAACACATGTGATAGCAACAACGCCAACGATATCTTCAGCAGAGCATCCTCTGGAAAGGTCGTTGATAGGCATTGCAATACCCTGTGTTACCGGGCCGTAAGCTTCAGCTTTTGCAAGTCTCTGAACAAGTTTATAACCGATATTACCTGCATCAAGGTCAGGGAAAACAAGAACGTTTGCTTTACCTGCAACTGCAGAATCGGGAGCTTTTGATGAGCCAACGGAAGGAACGATAGCAGCGTCAAGCTGGAGTTCGCCGTCAACTTTAAGGTTCGGGTTGTTAGCTTTGCAGATTGCAGTAGCTTCAACAACTTTATCAACATCAGCGTGTTTAGCACTGCCTTTTGTTGAGTGAGAAAGCATTGCAACAATAGCTTCGCTTTCAGCAAGAAGTTCAAAAGATTCAGCTGAACATGCAGCAATTGCAGCAAGTTTTTCCGGGTCAGGATTCTGTTCAAGTCCGCTGTCAGCGAAAATGAATGTACCGTTTGCACCATATTCACAATCCGGAACAACCATTACGAAGAATGCGGAAACAAGTTTAACACCCGGTTTTGTTTTGATAATCTGAAGACTCGGGCGAAGTGTGTTAGCAGTTGAATGGCAAGCACCGGAAACAACACCGTCAGCGTCGCCGGCTTTAACCATAAGACAAGCATAGTACATATAATCGCCAAGCGCAGTTTCTTTTGCCTGTTCGTAGGTTAAACCTTTGCTTTTACGAAGTTCAACGAAAAGGTTTAAATATTCTTCTGTTTTTTCGTATGTAAAGGGGTTGATAACAGTAGCTTTGGAAACGTCAAGTCCTTTGCTGTTTGCCTCAACTTCTTCAGGTGTGCCGATAATAATAACATTAGCAATGTCTTCTTTTAAAATGATTTCGGCAGCTTCCCAGGTTCTTCTATCCATAGACTCGGGAAGAACAATGGTTTTCTTATCCTGTTTAGCCCTTTCTTTTATTCTTTCAAGAAAATTACTCATAGTGCATACTCCTTTGCATTTTATAATAATACCATTATACAACAAATTTTCTTTGTATACAATATTTTTTTGAAAAAAAGTTTGTATTTTATATAATTTTATGATAATATGTATATATTAACCATATTAAATATGTGAGTTTTGTGCATTTAGCATTTTAGATTAACATAGAGGTTGTTGTTATATGAAAGTATGCGGCATAGTTGCGGAATATAATCCGCTACACAGCGGACACAAATTTCATATAAATAAGTCAAAAGAGCTTACCGGTGCAGACACAGTTGTTGTTGTTATGAGCGGCAGCTTCACCCAAAGGGGAGAAGTAGCCTCTTTTGATAAATGGACAAGGGCAAAATCTGCCATTTTGGCAGGGGCAAACCTTGTTGTTGAATTGCCTTTTTGCTTTGCCTCGGCTCCTGCGGAAATTTTTGCAGGTGGCGCTATACGCCTTCTTGAAAATATCGGCTGTGACTATGTATCGTTCGGCAGCGAAACAGGTGATATTGAAAAGCTAAAAGCTATGGCATCAGCGCAGGAACAACAAATGGAAAAGCACCTTGCAGAAGGAAAAAGCTATTCATCGGCAATAGCGGCAGCTTCGGGCACAGATTTTACCCCTAACGACATTCTTGCTATAGAATATTTAAAGGCAATAGATAAATATAACCTCAAAATCACACCGTTTACTGTAAAACGTGAAGGCGGTAGCTATGACAGCGAAAATACGGAAGATGATTATATAAGTGCAAAAGCCTGCAGGCGCCTTATTGCTGAAAAGGATTTTGATAACTTAAAAAAATATATGCCTGCGTTTGAAATTTATAAATCTGCACTTGAAGAGGGAAGATATACAAATCCCGATATTCTTGGCACACTTTTTGCAGGACTTATCCGTACGGGCAGAGTTGACCTTGCAAACGCCGCATATGTAACAGAAGGAATTGAAAACCGCATTGCAAAAGCCGCACAGGAACACGGCACTCTTGAGGGTATTGTTTCAGCAGTAAAAACCAAACGGTATACACATACAAGAATTATGAGAATAATTTCCTGTATGATGATGGGGCTTACAAAAGATAAGCTTGTTGATTTTGTAAGCACTGGTGCAAGATATATTCGCGTACTTGCCGCCGATGTAACAGGCACAAAGCTTATGAAAGAAATAAAGAAAAACTCGCATCTTGAAATTATAACAAATTTAGGCAACAACGGAACAGATGAAATGCTCTCGTTTGACATTGCGGCAACAAATTTGCAAAGTCTTGCTATGATAAATAAGGCTTGCCGCAAAGCAAATGAAGATTATACACATTTTTTTGAAAGGATATGACCCTACTTGACAGCATTTTTAGGCGGATTTGAAGCGGTACTTTCGGTATTTATGCTTCTTGTCCTTGGATTTTTACTTACTGCAAAAGGAAAAATTAATAAAACAGTTGCGGTGTTTATGTCGTGGCTGGTTGTAAACATAACCTCGCCGCTTAACATATTCACAAGCGTAATGGAATCGTTTTCACCTGCGGAAATTGTAAACATACCCAAATACGTTGCAGTTCCGCTTATATGCCACATCCTTGGATTTGGCGCAGGGTATCTTCTTGTAAAAATCTTTAAAATTGAACAAAAATATGCCGGCTCGATGATTGTAATGACAGCGCTTAATAATACTATTTTTATGGGACTTCCCGTAAACCTTGCAATGTTCGGACAGGCAAGTGTGCCGTTTGTGCTTTATTACTATATGTCAAATATGCTTTTGTTCTGGACAATAGGTGTAAATATTATTTCGGGAAAAGCAGAAAAGCAAAAACCAATTGAAGTTATCAAAAAATTACTTCCGCCACCGCTTTACGGAATGCTTGCAGGAATACTGCTTCTTCTAATCGGTACATATACAACACCAATAAAATTGCCCGATTTTATAATGAAAACCTTTGATTCCGTCGGTTCAATGACAACACCTATTGCAATGATGTATATCGGTTTTGTGCTTGCGGATAAAGGACTTAAAAACGTTAAATTTGATAAAAACATCATTCTCGGACTTTGCCTTAGATTTGTGGTCGGTCCGGCTATTGCAATTACGGTGATTTCATTTATTCCTATGGAACCGATTATGCGAAACGTGTTTACGGTACAGGCGTTTATGCCGGTAATGGCAACGCAGTCAATTGTAGCGGAGCGTTACGGAGCAGACCCGTATTTCCCGGCAGTAATGGTTTCGGTTTCAACTATTGTAAGTCTTATCATTCTGCCGCTTGTCAAGGTGTGTTTGTAAGGAGTTTTTAATATGAAATTAACAGTAAATATCCCGGGAAAGGCCTATGATATAACAATTGAAAAAGGTGCGCTTTCCCATATTGCAGATTATATTAATTTAAAAGGCAAATGTGCCGTTATTACCGACAGTAACGTAGATGAATTTCATGCCGATACAGTAGTAAAAAGTCTTGCTTCAAAATATGATGTATATAAATTTGTATTTCCGGCAGGGGAAGAAAGCAAGACAATATACACTCTTAACGAAATTTACGGCTTTTTAGCGGATAATTCGTTTAACAGAGGTGATTTTATAGTTGCGCTCGGCGGCGGTGTTGTAGGCGACACGGCAGGCTTGGCGGCGGCAACATATATGCGCGGAATAAAATATGTGCAAATTCCCACAACACTTCTTGCACAGGTGGATTCTTCCGTCGGTGGTAAGGTAGCGGTAGACATTCCGCAGGGCAAAAATATGGTGGGTAACTTCTATCAGCCAAATGCCGTAATAATTGACCCGACTGTACTTAAAACTCTGTCACCTGACTTTTTTGCCGACGGTATGGCAGAGGTAATCAAATACGGATGTATTGAAGACAAAAATTTGTTTGATAAGCTCTTTTCATATTCAAAAGAAGAATTTGATGCAAACATAGAAAACATTATATATACCTGTGTGGACATAAAACGCCGTTATGTAGAAGAGGATGAGCTTGATACCGGCGCAAGAATGAAGCTCAATTTCGGGCATACAATCGGCCACGCAATAGAAAAGTATTATAACTATTCTACGCTGTCCCATGGCAGAGCTGTTGCAATAGGTATGAACTATGTAACTCTTATTTCCGAAAAGCTTGGACTTACACCAAGTGGCTCGGCAAAGAAAATTGTAGAGTGCCTTAAAAAATATGACTTGCCGCACGATATTGCTACTGACGTGCTAAAAAAATCAGTCGAATTTATTGGCGCTGATAAAAAGAATATCGGTAAACAGCTTAATGTAATAATGCTTGAAGAAATAGGCAAATCTTTCATTCATAAAACAGATACACAAATTTTTGGAGGCTTGTTTTAATGGATATACAAATAACTCCGTCAAGGCTTTCGGGGGATATATCACTTCCCATATCGAAAAGCATCCTGCACAGAGCAATAATATGCGCTGCCCTTGCAAAAGGGAAAAGCATCGTCGGACCTGTTACTGCGTCGGTAGATGTTGAAGCAACAGCAGATGCAATGCGTGCACTTGGATGCAGAATTGATGCGGATGGTGATAGCCTTACAATTTACGGACTTGATAAAATAAATAAAAACGTAACGGCAGACTGCCACGAATCGGGTTCAACACTCCGGTTTTTGATTCCCGTTTTTGCGGCATTAACCGAAAATACAACTTTTGTGGGCGAGGGCAGACTTCCTGATCGTCCGCTTGATATGTATGACGGCATAATCAATATGCATTATATCAAGAAAAATCTGCCACTTCTTGTTGAGGGTGGTTTTAAAACAGATACGTTTACAATGCCGGGTAATGTCAGCTCGCAGTTTATAACCGGACTTCTGTTTGCACTTCCGCTTATCGGCGGCAAAATCATAATAGACGGAGATTTGCAGTCCAAACCGTATATTGATATAACAATAGACGTAATGCAAAAATTTGGTGTAACCGTAATAATTAATGATTATAAAGAGTTTACAACAACAGGGCAGTATGCACCTTGCAATTTCAAATCCCAACAGGATTTTTCGGCAGCGGCGTTCTGGCTTGTTGCAAACAGACTTGGCAATAACGTAAATTGCGTTGGTCTTGATTATGATACAAAGCAGGGCGATGCACGAATTGCTGAAATAATTGAAAAAGAAGAAAAGATAATTGATGTGTCGGACATTCCTGATTTAGGACCAATCCTTGCAGTGCTTGGCGCACTCTGCGAGGGCGAAACGAGGATTGTAAACGCATCAAGACTTAAGATAAAAGAAAGCAACAGGATAGAAGCAATAACCGCAGGGCTTAAAGCACTTGGTGCGGATATTGAAGCAGGCGAGGATGAAATCCGTGTTCGTGGCAAATCGGTCCTTGGCGGTGGTGCAACTATTTCGTCATATAACGACCACAGGATTGCAATGTCGCTTGCAATTGCGGCAACAAAATGCAAAAATCCCGTTGTGATTGAGGGTGCCGAGTGTGTGTCCAAATCATATCCGGATTTTTGGAACGACTATAAAAAGCTTGGGGGAATAATAAATGAACTCAACATGGGGTAAAAATATAAGAATTTCACTTTTCGGCGAATCACATGGCGAATGTATCGGCATTGTGATTGACGGTGTAAAAAGCGGAATTAAACTTGATAATGAATATATTACAAAAATGATGCAGCGACGTGCACCGGGCAAAACAAAGTTTTCCACACCGCGTGCAGAAGAGGATGTATATCAAATCAAAACAGGTGTGCTTGATGGTGTAACAACCGGCGCACCGATATGCTGCATAATTGAAAATTCCAATACCAAATCGGGCGATTATGAAAACCTAAAATCACTTATGCGTCCCGGTCACAGCGACTATCCGGCATATGTCAAATTCGGCGGATTTAATGATGTTCGTGGCGGCGGACATTTCTCGGGAAGACTTACTGCACCAATCGTATTTGCGGGCAGTATCTGCAGACAAATTTTAAAAGATATGGGCATTGAAATTGTTTCCCATATTTCTGAAATTGCAGGAATAAATGACGATGTGCTTGATGAAGCAAAATTAAATGATTATATGAATCTTACAAACGAAACTTTCCCTGTAATAAACAAAGCAAAAGGGGAAGAAATGAAAGAAGCAATTGAAAACGCGCGTATGGATCAGAACTCCGTTGGCGGCGTAATTGAATGTGTGGTTTCGGGGATAAATGCCGGAATAGGTAACCCCATTTTTCACAGCGTTGAAAGTGTAATTTCGGGGGTGATGTTTTCAATTCCTGCCGTAAAAGGTGTTGAATTCGGTGCAGGCTTTGATATTGCAAAAATGACAGGATCTGATGCTAATGACGAATATTATTACGACGGCAGTGACGTTAAAGCATATACCAATAATAATGGTGGTGTAATCGGCGGAATAACAAATGGTATGCCGGTTAAATTCAGGGTTGCAATAAAACCCACTCCGTCTATCTCAAAACCGCAGAAAACCGTAAACGTAAAAACGGGAGAAAATGACGAAATAGTAGTACAAGGTCGCCACGACCCTTGTATAGTGCCGAGAGCGGCAGTTGTTGTTGAAAGCGCAGCCGCAATTGCAATACTTGATTTGATTTTAGAAGACAGATAAAGCGAAGCGGACAGTTTTTGTACTGTCCGCTTTTTCTATTATTAAAAAGTCTGTAATTGTGTACATGATAGCGGTTGCTTCTGCTTTTGTAGTATTTCCATATATTTTACATTGAGAAAAACTAATGTGGAGTGTTATAATGTAATAGAAGACAAAAGGAGGTGAACTTTGAAAACCAAATATAAAACCAGTTTGGAAAGGAAGATGTTTATGAAAAAACTGATAGGAGTATTATCAATTTGTATGGCTATGACTATGGTCATTGGAATAAGTGCAAGTGCAGCATGTCCGATAACGCAGGTACTGCAAAACGGCAATTTATCGTCACTAAAAGATTACATAAGCTGTAATAAAGGAATATGCATAGGTACAAACGTTTCCGGCAGCTCAATACAAGAATTGCTTGATAAGCTTGGAATAAAACAGGAAACGGAAGAATCTGTTCCTGAAGCAGACGAAAGCACACCGCAGGAACCGACAGATGCAAGTGCATTTGAACTTAAGGTTCTTGAACTTGTAAATATTGAAAGAGCTAAATACGGTCTTTCGGCGCTTAAATGGAGTGGTGAGCTTGCTTCTGTTGCAAGAGCACACAGTAAGGATATGAGTGACAGAGGCTTTTTCTCTCACACAAATCCCGACGGCAAATCACCTTTCGACAGGATAAAGGCGGCGGGAATAAGCTATTCATATGCTGCTGAAAACATTGCGGCAGGGCAGAGCACCCCCGAAGCAGTTGTTGAAGGCTGGATGAACTCCCAGGGACACCGCGAAAATATTCTTAATGCAAATCTTAAGTACCTCGGTGTAGGATTTTATGAAGCCGCAGGCGGATATAAATATTACTGGACACAGAACTTTACAGGTTAATTAAACGTAAAACCGCCCGAAAGGGCGGTTTTTTATGCAAAAACTTGACAAATAGACATCTTTTCTATATATTATATATATTATTGTAGTTTTATGGCAAAAATTTATTTATTTTCACTATTGCATAATTATTCACTTTGTTGTATAATTGATGCATATATATTAAAGAGGTGTTTTTATGTTATCGCAAATTATTGAAACCGATAAACAGTATTATATGAATACATTCGGCGCACGCACACCGGTATGTTTTGATTACGGTAAAGGGCTTGAGCTTTATACAAAAGACGGTGATAAGTATTATGACTTTTTTGCCGGTATTGCAGTTACAGCACTTGGTCATTCTCACCCCAAATTTGTAAAATCAATAACAGAGCAGGCGGGAAAACTTCTGCACACATCAAGTATTTATTACATAGAAAAGCAGGCACAGCTTGCAAAGCTTCTTGTAGAAAATTCCTGTGCAGATAAAGCATTTTTCTGCAGTACCGGTGCGGAAGCAAACGAGGGTGCAATGAAGCTTGCAAAGATTTATTTCTATAAACAGGGAAAACCGAATAAAAATGAAATAATCACACTTAAAAATTCATTCCATGGTAGAACGCTTGCAACAGTTGCGGCAACAGGTCAGGAAAAATACCAGAAACCGTACAAACCGCTGACACCCGGGTTTAAACACGTTGAAATAAACGATTTTGATGCTCTTGCAGCGGCTGTCAACGAAAATACCGCCGCAATTATGATGGAGCCTGTTCAGGGCGAAAGCGGCGTGCATCCGGCAAAAGCTGAATATCTTAAAAAAGTGCGTCAGCTTTGTGACGAAAAGGAAATCATTCTTATTTTTGATGAAGTTCAGACCGGTATGGGAAGAACGGGTAAATTGTTCGCATATGAAAATTACGGTGTTGAACCGGACATTTTCACACTTGCAAAAGCACTCGGAAACGGAATTCCAATCGGCGCTGTGTGTGCAAAAGAATTTGTTGCGTCAGGTTTTGAGCCGGGTGACCACGGCACAACCTTTGGCGGAAACCCGTTTTCATGTAATGCGGCTTGCACCGTGTTTGAAATATTTAAAGAAGAAAAAATAGTTGAAAATGCCGCAGAGGTTGGCGCATATTTCAAAGAAAAATTAAATGCCCTTGCAGATAAGTACGATTTCATCACAGAAGTCCGCGGAATAGGACTTATGCTTGGTGTTGAAACAAAAGATAGCATTGCAAAAAAAATATGTGACGCTCTTTTTGAAAACAAATATCTTACAGGCTGTATTGCCGGTAAGATAATAAGAATTCTGCCACCGCTTGTAATAACAAAGGCAGATGTAGATAAATTTATTGAAGTACTTGCGAAAGCATGCGAGGAGGTATAAAAATGAAAAAAGATTTACTTAGCTTAAACGATTATTCCGAAAAAGAAATACTTGATATACTTGAGCTTGCACATAAACTTAAGAAAGAAACAAAAGAGGGGAAAGAGCACCATATCTTGAAAGGAAAAACACTCGGTATGATATTCTCCAAATCCTCCACAAGAACAAGGGTTTCTTTTGAGGTTGGTATGTATCAGCTTGGCGGATATCCGCTGTTTTTAAGCAGTAATGATATTCAGCTCGGCAGAGGAGAATGTATTGAAGATACTGCAAGGGTGCTTTCAAGATATCTTGACGGTATTATGATAAGAACATACGACCAGACAGAGGTTGAAATGCTTGCCAAATATGCCGATATTCCGATTATAAACGGACTTACTGACCTTCTTCATCCATGTCAGGTGCTTGCCGACCTTATGACAATTCAGGAGAAAAAAGGCGCACTTAAAGGTCTTAAAATGTGCTACATCGGCGACGGTAACAATATGGCAAATACACTTCTTCACGGATGTGCAAAAGTTGGTATGGACATTTCCGTTGCAACTCCTGCAGGATATGAATGTGATGCCGAAATGGTAGCCGAGGCGATGGAAGCTGCAAAAATAAGCGGAGCAAAAATTGAAATTTTGACCGACCCGAAAGCAGCTATCGCAAATGCGGATGCCGTATATTCCGATACTTGGGTAAGTATGGGTCAGGAAGAAGAAAAACAAAAAAGAATCAATGATTTTAAAGGGTTTACAATAGACGATACACTTATGAGCTATGCAAAGGGCGATGCAATTTTCCTGCACTGTCTGCCTGCATACAGAGGATATGAAGTAACAAACGAGGTTATTGAAGGCCCTCATTCCGTAATATTTGACGAAGCGGAAAACAGACTTCATGCCCAGAAAGCTGTAATGGTAACATTAATGAAAGACTAAGGTGGTATAACGTGAAAAATCACGTTATATCCTCCGGAAGGATTTAAAGCACCGCCGAATTTTTCGCCCCGTATACGGCGCGAAACGGCGATGTGCAAAATTTTCATTATACGCCTTATCTGCCCGCGATAATAAGCGTATTGATTTTTAAAACATTTTGTGGGCAGAAAGGCTATGAAAATTATGTTTATGATGCCAAGCTTTGATGCCGGTCTTAACGTAAGACAGGCAGTATATGACGATATACCGAAAATTCACGAAATTGTAAACAAATCGTTTAAACTCTACATAGAAAATTCGGGACTTTCTTCAATAGATGCCCTTGATGAAACAGTAGAAGAAATCAAAAAAGATATTGACAGTAAGTGGGTACTTGTGGCATATATCGGTGAAGAAATTGTGGGTAGTCTCCGTCTTGAAATACGCGAAGGAGGCATTGCATATTTAAGTCGTTTTGCGGTATCTCCCGAAAGCCAGAACCTCGGTATCGGTAAAAGTATGATGCATACTGTTGACAGTATTATGAAAAAAAGCAGTATTAAACAGCTTCGTCTGCATACTGCATCAAAAAACACAGGACTTATCCGTTTCTATTACGGACGCGGATTTTATATTGATTCAACAACAAAAGATAAAGGATATATAAGAGCACTTCTTTGTAAGGATTATGCGTAAACTGGCGTTTGTATTATCGGGATATATTGCGGGAATTGCGCTTGCCGCAATAAAATTTAATGTAATAACAGCAATAATTGCAAGTCTTTTGCTTGCAATTTTTTTGCGTATAATCTTCGGCGATAAAAAGGGGTTTATTGTCGGAGCTGCGGTTATTATAGCTTTTTGTGTCGGTATGGCGCAGTTTGCGGCAGTTAAAGAAAGTAAAGATGATTTTCTTGACTGGACAGAGGGTAAATACGTCACTATTTACGGAAAAGTGGATTCAATTCCTGAAAAAACAAACGATTTCTATTCATCAACAATAAAAATCCAAAAAATAACTTATGTGAATGAAATCTATGACTGTAACGAGAAAATAAAGCTGTATTCAAAAGACATCCCCGAATATGCATTTTGTGATATAATACGGATAGTAGGCGCGATACAAAGACCGGACAAAGCAAAGTTTGCAGGTGCACTTGATTCGGAAGTGTTTCTACGCTCCGACGGTATTATAGGCACAGTATTTACAAATAAAACATTTATTACCCGAATAGATTCGGATATAACGCTGTATGACAGGATACGCGCACTTCGTTATACAATAGCGGACAGAATTGACAGTTATGCAAATGGCGAGGGGAAAGAACTTTTAAAAGGAATAGCAACAGGGAATACTTCCGGTTTTTCCGACGAAATGTATTATGCGTTTATCGACAGCGGAATTTCGCACGTTACTGCCGTATCAGGTATGAACGTAAATCTGCTTGTAGCGTTTGTTATGTTTATGTTTTCCTTTTCAGGTCTGCCAAGAAAAATAAGGTCAGCGGTTTCTATTATAGCGGTTATAATCTACGCCATAATAACAGGGCTTTCTCCGTCGATAGTCCGTGCATCTGTTGTGATAATTCTTATGCTTATCGCATCACTGTTTGACCGGAAGGACGATGCCGTAACAAGTACAGTCCTTGCGGCAGCAATTATACTTTTTGAAAATCCGTATTCAATTTTTGACGTTGGGTTTTTGTTATCATTCTCATCGGTTATAGGAATACGTCTTTTTACTCCGTATATAAATCTTACCTTGTGTAAAATTTTTCCTGCTTTTGTGGCAGATGTGCTTGGGGTAACACTTTGTGCACAAATAGCAAACCTGCCCGTAGTGATATATGTTTTTAACCGTGTATCGATTGTTTCACTTCTTACCAATATGATTGTAGTACCGATTGTTGAAATACTTTTCATAGGAACTTTCGGAATGCTGTTTGCCGGAATTATTCTTCCTAAGCTTGCAGTTATTGTCGGCACTCTCCTTGGTTATATTGCCGATGCAGTTATTATTGCAGCAAAAGGATTTGCATCTTTTCCCTATGCAACGATAATGGTAAAATCTCTGGATTTAATTTGGTTATTTACATATCTGTTTATTTTGTGTATAATATATTTAAGTCTTAAAAATAAAAGGTTTTATAAACAGCCGTCAGTGGCTGCGGGAATAATAATTGCAATATCGTTTATTTTTCATTTTATTCCCACAGGGACCTTTGAAATAACGTTTGTAAACGTAGGTCAGGGTGACTGTATTTATATTGCCTCTCCAACAGGAGAAAAATTTCTTATAGATACGGGCAAGAATGAATATGATGCGGTAAGTTTTCTTAAACATAACGGTATAACGCATCTTGATAAAGTTTTTATAACTCATATTGATGCCGACCATGCTGGCGGCCTTGAAAGCATATTGGAAAATGTTACCGTGGATGAAGTTGTTCTTCCAAAGATTCCCCATACGGAAACGGTGCTGCTTGGCAAAAGTATTGCCGCTGCAGATGTGAGGTATGCAGACTCGGCTGACGAATTTGTGTTTGGTGATTGCGAAATTGATGTGTTCTGGCCGGGACAGACAATTCTTGAAGATGATATTACGAACAATAATTGTCTTGGGATAAATATAAGCTATAATAACAAAAATTTTCTTATGATGGGCGATATTGAAATGCCGGCAGAAGAATTGATTATAAATGAGTTTAAAGTTGATGCCGATGTAATAAAAGTCGGACATCACGGCAGCGGCGATTCCACATCGGACGGGCTTCTTGAAACAACAACGCCGGAGTATGCGGTTATAAGCGTAGGTGAGAATGGCTACGGACATCCGACGGAAGAGGTAATTTCGCGCCTTGAAAAACATAACTGCAACATTCTTCGAACAGATATAAACGGCAACATAACATTTGTTGTAAATAAAGACGGGATTATGAAACAGAAGTGAGGATAAGTATGGCTAAAAACGAAAATGCAGAAAAACTTCACAAAAGAATAGTTGATGATGATTTATGCGGACTTTTTGTTTTTACGGGCGAGGAAAAATATTTAAGACGCTCGGCAAAAAACGCGATACTTAAAAAGTTTGCAGACGACCCTGCGGGTGAGTTTAATATTCATAAATTTGATGCAGATAAAATCAATCCAAAAAACGTGGCGGAAGCGGTTGAAAGCTATCCCGTTATGTCGGAGAGAAAACTGGTTGTTATTGAAAACTCAAAACTATTTAAAACGGTTTCGGAAGAAAACAAAGCGGTGTGGCAGGACATTGTTGACAATCTTCCTGACGATGTGTGCCTTGTTTTTGATGAAGATGAGATTGATGGCAGAAGCGGACTTTTGAAAAAGGCAAAATCAAAAGGTCTTTATGTGGAGTTTCAGTATAAAACGCCGGCGGAGCTGGTGAACTTCTGCGGTAAAATGTTTTTGCAGGCAGGACTTAAAATAACAAATAAAGCCATTGAACAGCTTGTTTTCCAGTGCGATGAAGGTCTTGAAAACGTAGAAAATGAAGTTAATAAACTTATTTCTTACTGTGCCGATAAGAAAGAGGTTACAGAAGCAGATGTTTCTCTTATGGTACGAAAATCCCTGCAGAACAGAATTTTTAAAATGATTGACGAAATTTTTGAAAGAAACAGCGCGGCAGTTTTTGAAATGCTGGGCGAGCTTAAAATCTTTAAAGAAAGTCCTGTTAAAATAATTGCACTTATCGGCGGACAGATAAGCCGACTTTTAAAAACATCACTTCTTCTTGCGGACGGCAGGGGAGCAGATGTTGCATCGGCAATAAAAATGTCGCCATACGTGGCAAAAATGTATATTGAAAAAGCACGTGCAAAATCGCCCGAACAGTTCAGCATTATGCTTGATGACTGCCTTAACGCAGATTATATGATAAAAAGCGGTAGTGTTGACGAGTGGACAAGTATTGAAATTCTAATTGCAAAATTATTAAAAGCCTAATCTTTTGATTAGGCTTCTTTAATGAGTTCGGTTTCTGCTTTAGGAGGAGTTTTGATTAAAAGGGGAGCAGACTCAAACTTTTCGCTTATATACATTTTAAGAAGATGACGGTATTTTATTTCAGCGGCACGCCGCTCATATATGAAATATTCCGTCAAATCTTCGTTTGTGCTTTCTTCAAAACCGTTTCCTACCGTATGGAGATGGTTTTTTGCATTAGCAATAAGCGAAAGAAGATATTCTCGTTTTATTTCACGTTGTTTAGTTAATTTTTTTTGTTCCAGTTTTTTATGAAATTTCATCTGCATTCTCCTTTAGTGTTTTGTACTATTATATTACCGGGGAACAAAAACTATTCTTTATTTTGGTAAATAAATTGACAAAATCAGGCGAAACAGGTATAATATAGCTTGTGGATTTTATGGAAAGGCTTGAGAAAAATGCAAATAAATAAAGGGCTTCTTGCAAAACTGGCGCTTCTTCTTGCAACGCTTATATGGGGAACGTCGTTTGTAGTTGTAAAAGATGCAGTAGATATAATTCCAACGGCGTATCTGCTTGCAGTAAGATTTTCTGTGGCGTGCGTTGTTCTTGCACTTATATTCTTTAAAAAACTTAAGAAAATCACAAAAGAATATTTGTGGTACGGGCTTATAATCGGAACCTGTCTGTTTCTTGCATATTACATACAAACCCTTGGTATAGAAGATACAACGCCCGGTAAAAACGCATTTATAACGGCAGCGTATTGCGTAATGGTACCATTTATGTTCTGGTTTATCAGTAAGAAAAAACCGGATAAATATAACATAACAGCTGCGGTAATCTGCCTTGCGGGGATAGGTCTTGTTTCATTAACATCAGACCTTACGGTAGGGAAAGGGGACGCACTTACGCTGCTTGCGGCAGTGTTTTATGCTCTTCATATGGTGTTTATTGCAATGTTTAGTAAAGATAAAGACCCGACAGTTTTAACGATTCTGCAGTTTGCCGTAACGGCAATATTTTCGTGGATAGCATCGTTTATCATAACACCTGTGGCGTTCGAAATAACGGTTTCACTCACTACATCTGTTTTATATCTTGCACTGTTTGCAACGGCGGCGTGTCTACTATTACAGAATGTAGGACAAAAATATACAAATCCGTCTGAAGCGGCAATCATACTGTCGCTTGAATCGGTGTTTGGCGTACTGTTTTCAATACTTTTTTACGGCGAAAAAATAACCCCGCAAATAGGAATAGGATTTGTACTTATATTTGTGGCAATAATAATATCGGAAACAAAGCTTTCATTTATAAAGAAAAAGAGTGAGAAATAATTCTCACTCTTTTTTACTTAAACATATCTGTAGATAAATAATGTTCGCCGGTATCGGGAAGAAGTGCAACAACTTTTTTGCCTTGCATTTCTTCTCGCCCGGCAATTTCTGCAGCGGCAAAAACAGCTGCACCGGAAGAAATTCCAACCAAAATTCCTTCGGTTTTTGAAATTTTATTTCCTGTTAAAATTGCATCGTCACCTTTAACGGTTATAATTTCATCATAAACGGTTTTATCAAGAATATCAGGCACAAAGTTAGCTCCTATACCCTGAATTTTGTGCGGACCGGCAACTCCCGTTGTGATAAGGGGAGATTCAAATGGTTCAACACCTATAATTCTGATGTCGGGATTTTTTTCTTTTAAATATTTTCCCACGCCTGAAAGAGTACCACCCGTGCCTATGCACGCAACAAAAACGTCAATTTCGCCGTTTGTATCACGCCATATTTCAGGTCCGGTTGTTTCATAATGCGCCTGCGGATTTGCTGGATTTTCAAACTGTCCGGGGATAAATCCGGAAAGCTCTTTTGCAAGTTCATTTGCCTTCGCAACGGCGCCGTTCATACCAAGAGAGCCGTCTGTCAGCACAACCTCTGCTCCGTAAGCTTTTATAAGGTTTATTCTTTCGATGCTCATTGTATCGGGCATTGTAAGAATAACGCGGTATCCTTTTGATACACCAACGCACGCAAGACCGATTCCGGTGTTACCGCTTGTCGGTTCAATTATAACACTGCCGGGTTTTAAAAGCCCCTTTTTTTCAGCTTCAAGTATCATATAATGTGCAACTCTGTCCTTTGCACTGCCTGCCGGATTGAAAAGCTCAAGCTTTGCAATTATTTCGCTTTTAATATTTTCGGTCGCACAGTAGTTTTTAAGGCTTAAAAGGGGAGTATTCCCGATAAGTTCAGTTACATTATTATATATCATTATATCTCCTTACTTTCTATCTTTAACAGCAAGAGCGTGCGCATCAAAACCTTCAACGGTTGCAAACAGTGCGGCATTTTCTCTTACCATTTCAAAACCTTCTTTGGAAGCATATCCTATGGAAGAACGTTTAAGGAAATCGAATACGGATACGCTTGAATATGTTTTTGCAAATTGACCTGTAGGAAGAATAGCATTCGGTCCAAGCAGGAAATTGCAAAGTGTAATAGGTGTATAATCGCCAAGCAGAATTTCGCCTGCGTTTTTGATTTTAGGAAGAACAGTAAAAGGTTCTTTAACCATTACTTCCATATGTTCGGGAGCATAATCGTTAACAAAATCAATAGACTCGTCAAGATTTTCTGTAATGATTACGCCGCCGTATGTAGAAAAGTTTGTTTTAATAAATTCACGTCTTTTATCGCTTAATTTTTCAAGCTGACGCTCAACAATCGGAAGCACCTTTTCAACAAGCTCTTTGCAATGTGTTACCAAAAGAGCCGCAGAATCGGGACCGTGTTCAGCTTCAATCATCCAGTCAAGAGCCACTTTTTCGGGGTCTGCGTTTTCATCTGCAAGAATAATGGATTCACTCGGTCCTGCCGGAAGTCCTGTATCAATATAGTTTGCAAGAACTCGCTTAGCGGCAGTTGCATATGCATTTCCCGGTCCGATAATCTTGTGACATTTTGGAACAGTTTCAGTACCGTATGCAACAGCGGCAACAGCCTGAATTCCGCCAACTTTATATATTTCTTTTATTCCTACAATTTTAGCTGCGGCAAGAATTGCATCGTCAACATCGCCTTTTTCATTCGGCGGTGTAACAACAACAATTTTCGGTACGCCTGCAACAACTGCGGGAATTCCAAGCATTAAAAGAACGGACGGGAAACTTCCTTTTCCGCGGGGAACATAAAGACAAACGTCAACAATAGGGGTTGTTTTTTCGCCAACCATAAGTCCTTTGTCAACTTCTGTAAACCACATTTCTTCCGGAAGTTGTTTTTCGTGGAAGTTTTTAATGTTTTTTGCGGCATATTCAATCGCACCGCGTACTTTCGGATCAAGACGGTTGTAACCGTCTTCAATTTCCTGCTCGGTAACTTTGATTTTATTTTGTGCCAAAGTTACTTTATCATACATAGCGGTATATTTTACAAGCGCTACATCTCCGTTTGCTTTAACATCATCAGACACTTCTTTTGCAAGTATCATATGAGATGTAATGTCGGTTTCAGCTCTTTTCATAATTTTGCTTTTTTCTTCAGCTGTCATTTCGTTAAGATTAAAGATATTCATTGTCCAAAACTCCTTTAAAAACCTAATGTATTAATTATACTACAAATTTTACATAAGTGCAATAATTTTGACAAAAAAATATGCACGGACTTTCGCCCGTGCATAGTGTGTTAAAACTATTCGTTTATTTCTTTGTGATAATCCTGAAGTGATTTTACTTCGCGTGCATTGTATGCAAGCTCAAAGAGTCCGTTTACAACAGCATTTGCCGCAGCGGCAGTTGTAAAGCAGGGGATGTTTTTCTTAACGGCAGTCTTACGGATGTAAGAGTCGTCAAGCTTACTCTGCTTATCGCTTGCTGTATTGATAACAATAGCAATTTCGTTGTTTGTAAGATTATCGGAAATATTCGGTCTGCCCTCGTGCATTTTCTTAACAAGTGTTGACTCAACACCGTTTTCAGCAAGGAACTTATGTGTACCTGCGGTTGCAACAAGTTCATATCCGAGCTTTTTGAATTTCATAATTGCTTCAAGCATACTTTCTTTATCTTTGTCGTTAACGCTGATAAATACTTTGCCTGATTCGGGGAGGTGAATGTTTGCACCTTCCTGTGCTTTGCAGTAAGCACGTCCAACTGAATGAGAAAGTCCTAAAACTTCGCCTGTTGAACGCATTTCCGGCCCGAGTATCGGGTCAACTTCAGGAAGCATATTGAACGGGAACACAGCTTCTTTTACGCCGTAGTAAGGAATGTTTTTGCGTTTCAGATCTTTAACAACGCTTTCAGTTCCTTCATAATCGCTCATAATAACCTGAGTTGCAATTTTAGCCATTGATATGTTACATACTTTGGAAACAAGCGGCACTGTTCGAGATGCGCGTGGGTTTGCTTCAAGCACATATACTGTATCGTTTGCAATTGCATACTGCATATTCATAAGACCGCAAACGTTAAGACGTTTTGCAATTTCTTCTGTATAATAGTAGATTGTCTGCATATGTTTTTCCGGAATGTGACAGGACGGAACAATACAAGCAGAGTCACCAGAGTGAATTCCTGCAGGTTCGATATGTTCCATGATAGCCGGTACAAACGCAACATCTCTTGCAGAAATAGCATCGGCTTCAACTTCCATAGCGTTATTAAGGAACTTATCTATAAGAATAGGTCTGTCCGGAGTTACGCCAACTGCCGCTGACATATAAGTTTCAAGGTCTCCGTCGTCGTAAACAACTTCCATTCCGCGTCCACCAAGAACGTATGATGGACGAACCATAAGGGGATAACCGATTCGATCTGCAACTGCTTTTGCTTCTTCGTAGTTGATTGCCATTCCGGAGTCCGGCATCGGAACGCCGATATCCATCATAATGGAATTAAATCTGTCTCTGTCTTCGGCAAGGTCAATGGTTTCAGGTGATGTACCAAGAATTCTTACACCGTATTTTTCAAGCTCTGCCGCAATATTGAGCGGAGTCTGGCCACCGAACTGAGCAATAACACCAATCGGTTTTTCTTTTTCATAAATACTGAGAACATCTTCAACTGTAAGAGGTTCAAAATAAAGCTTGTCTGATGTATCATAGTCAGTTGATACAGTTTCAGGGTTACAGTTAATCATAATTGTTTTATAACCCATTTCTTTAAGAGCAAATGCAGCGTGAACACAGCAATAGTCAAATTCGATACCCTGACCGATTCTGTTAGGACCGCCGCCAAGGATAATAACCTTTTTGCCGTCAACCTCAATGTTGCCTCTTTCTTTATCGGCACCGTTATATGTGGAGAAGAAATATCCTTCGCCGTTTTCAGTTCCGCTTACGGGCACCATTTCAAATTCTTTTACAAGACCGAGGCTAAGTCGTCTTTCGCGGATTTCAGCTTCGCTTACGCCAGCAAGGGAAGCAATGTATTTATCTGCAAAACCGTCTTTTTTAGCGGAAATAAGAAGCTCGTCTGTAAGATTCTCTGCAATAGCAGCTTCTTCCTCAACAAGCTCTTTCATCTGCTCAAGGAACCAGTGTTTGATTTTTGTAATATCATGAAGTTCTTCAATAGTAGCACCTTTTTTGAGAAGTTCGTACATAATGAACTGTCTTTCGCTTGAAGGTTCAGCAATAAGCTTGATGAGTTCTTCTTTTGATTTTGAATTGAAATCTTTAGCAAATCCAAGGCCGTATCTACCTGTTTCAAGAGAACGGATAGCTTTCTGGAATGCTTCTTTATATGTTTTACCAATAGACATAACTTCGCCCACAGCTCTCATCTGTGTGCCGAGCTTGTCCTCGGAATTTTTGAATTTGTCAAATGCCCAGCGAGCAAATTTGATAACAACGTAATCTCCGTTAGGAACATATTTGTCAAGAGTTTTATCTTTCCAGTACGGGATTTCGTCAAGTGTAAGACCTGTTGCAAGCATTGCAGATACAAGAGCAATCGGGAAACCTGTTGCTTTTGATGCAAGTGCAGAAGAACGTGATGTTCTCGGGTTGATTTCTATAATTACAACCTGGTCTGTTTCGGGGTTATGTGCCATCTGAACGTTTGTTCCGCCGATTACGCCGATAGCGTCAACGATGGAATATGCATATTTCTGCAGTCTTTCCTGAAGTTCTTTTGAAATTGTAAGCATAGGTGCGCTGCAGCAGGAGTCACCTGTATGAACGCCCATCGGGTCAATGTTTTCAATCATACAAACGGTAATCATATTACCTTTTGCGTCACGAACAACCTCAACTTCAAGTTCTTCCCATCCGATAACAGACTGTTCAATAAGAACCTGACCAATCATACTTGCGGCAACACCGCGGGAAACAATAGTTTTAAGCTCGTCAATATTATATACAATACCGCCGCCTGTTCCGCCCATTGTATAAGCCGGACGAACAACTACGGGGTAACCGAGTTCGTTTGCAATTTCAGCAGCTTCTTCAACAGAATAAGCCGGAAGACTCTTCGGCATATCAATGCCAAGCTTGTCCATTGTCTTTTTAAATTCAATTCTGTCTTCACCGCGTTCAATAGCATCAAGCTGAACACCAATAACTTCAACATTATATTTGTCAAGCACGCCTGCTTTTGCAAGCTCAAGACTTAAGTTAAGACCTGACTGACCGCCAAGGTTGGGTAAAAGAGCGTCAGGACGTTCTTTTTCAATAATGGCAGTAAGTCTGCCAACATTAAGAGGTTCTATATAAGTAACATCGGCAGTAGACGGGTCTGTCATAATTGTTGCCGGGTTGGAGTTTACAAGAACAATTTCATAACCAAGATTTTTAAGTGCTTTACAAGCCTGAGTTCCGGAATAGTCAAACTCACAAGCCTGACCGATAATAATAGGGCCGGAACCGATAATCATAATCTTATTTATATCGTCTCTTTTTGGCATAAACTAACATCCTTTCAAAAAATTTTCATTGGTAAAATTCTAAAAAAAATGCCCGAAGAATAAATATTCAGGCATTTAAAAAAATTATTTTTCATTAAGATTGAATTTTTTTCTGAATTTTTCAACACGTCCGCCTGTGTCAACAAGCTTCTGTTTACCTGTGAAAAACGGATGGCATTTAGAGCATATTTCAACAGAAATATCATCTCTTGTGGAGCGAGTTTCAATAGTTGCACCACATGCACATTTTATTGTTGTCGGCTGGTAATTCGGATGTATTCCTTCTTTCATATATTAACACTCCTTCCAAGTATCATCTTTGCATTGTCTAAAGTATTATAACACACAAAACTACAAAATGCAAGTGTTTTTTAAAAAAAATTAAAAAAGTATTGCAAACTTGTTTTTTATATGGTAAAATACATATAAAAGAAAGGCAATGACCGGGAAAAGTAAGCATATGTGCACGAATAAGAGAGGAGGCGCCATGGGCTGAAAGCGCTTTCGCGATACGCAGTATGCCGAAGTTCGCCTGCGAGCTGCGCCCTTGAACATTTGTTAGTAGGGGGCGACGGGAAGAACCGTTATATTCTGAAAAAAGTGCCGGCGCACGCGTCGGAATTTGGGTGGTACCGCGAAAGATAAATGCCTTTCGTCCCAATGGGGGCGGAAGGCTTTTTTTATGAAAGGATGATTGAAATGAAAGAGATGCTGGCAAAGATCAGAGAAAATGCCGCACTTGAAATTTCCGCAATCAATATTGATTCGGAAGAAGCAAAAAATCTTCTTGAAGATGCAAGAGTAAAATACCTCGGTAAAAAAGGTGAGCTTACATCTGTGCTTCGTGGAATGGGAGGACTTAGCCCGGAAATGCGTCCCGTAATCGGACAGGTTTCCAACGAAGTAAGAGAATTTATTGAAAAAGAGGTAGAAGAAAAGAAAAACCTTATTGCGCAAAGAGAAACTGCGCGCCGTCTTGAAAAAGAGGTTATTGACGTAACGATGCCCGGTAAACGTAATACAAGTGGCAGACTGCATCCTCTTACACAGGTTTTAACTGAAATTGAAGATATATTTATAGGTCTTGGATTTGAAATTGCTGAAGGTCCGGAGGTTGAGCTTGATTATTATAACTTTGAAGCACTTAACATTCCGAAAAACCATCCGGCAAGAGATACACAGGATACATTCTATATAAATGATAACATAGTTCTCCGTACCCAGACATCACCAATGCAGATAAGGGTTATGGAAAAAACCAAACCGCCAATAAGAATTATCGCACCGGGAAGAGTATACCGTTCCGACGCGGTTGATGCAACACACAGTCCGCTTTTCCATCAGATAGAAGGTCTTGTAATTGATAAAGGCGTTACAATGGCAGACCTTAAAGGAAGTCTTGAACTGTTTGCTAAAAAACTCTACGGTGAAGATGCGGTAATCCGTTTCCGTCCGCATCACTTCCCGTTTACAGAACCGTCAGCCGAAGTTGACATCTGCTGTTTCTCCTGCGGAGGAAAAGGATGCAGACTTTGTAAAGGCGAAGGCTGGATTGAAATTCTTGGTGCCGGTATGGTACACCCGAAAGTTCTTGAAACTTGCGGAGTAGACCCGAAAGAATACAGCGGTTTTGCGTTCGGTCTTGGACTTGAAAGAATTGTTATGCGCAGATTTGATATTAACGATATGCGTTTGCTTTATGAAAACGACCTTCGTTTTCTTAAACAATTTTAAGGGAGGCAGAACATAATGAAAGCATCAATGACATTTATTAATGATTATGTAAATATTAAAGATATTGACCCGAAAACTTTTTCCGACGAAATGACAATGTCGGGTACAAAAGTAGAGGGATATGAAAATTTGGGTGAAGAAATAAACAACGTTGTTGTTGGTAAAATTCTTTCCGTAGAAAAACATCCCGATGCGGACAAGCTTGTTGTTTGTATGGTAGATGTGGGTAAAGAAACAATTCAGATTGTTACCGGTGCACCTAACGTATTTGAGGGTGCTCTTGTTCCGGTTGCTCTTCATAAATCAAATCTTCCGGGCGGAGTTAAAATCACAAAAGGTAAACTCCGTGGAGTTGAATCCTGCGGAATGTTCTGTTCACACGAAGAACTCGGTATGAACATTTCCGATTACGAAGGCGCATGTGAAGACGGTGTTATTATATTTAAGGAAGATATTGCACCGGGTACAGATGTAAAAGAAGCACTTTCACTTGATGAAAATATAATCGAATTTGAAATCACACCTAACCGTGCAGATTGCTACAGCGTTCTCGGTCTTGCAAGAGAAGCCGCAGTTACATTCGGCAGACCGCTTGAAATCAAAAAACCGAAAGTAACAGGAAACAGCGAAAAAGCTTCTGATTACGCAAGTATTGAAGTTGAAGATACAAAGCTTTGCCCCAGATATGCGGCAAGAATTGTTAAAAATGTAAAAATCGGTCCGTCGCCTAAATGGTTCCGTGACAGACTTAAAGGATGCGGAATCCGTTCAATCAACAACGTAGTTGATATAACAAACTTCCTGCTTATGGAATACGGTCAGCCAATGCACGCATTTGACCTTTCATATCTTGAAGATTCGAAAATCGTTGTAAGACGTGCAAAAGACGGCGAAAAAATTACAACACTTGACGGTGTTGGAAGAAATCTTGATTCTTCAATGCTTGTTATTGCCGACAGCAAAAAACCGGTTGCAGTTGCAGGTGTTATGGGCGGCGAAAATTCCGAAATCAAAGAAGATACAAAAACACTTCTTTTCGAATGTGCAAATTTTGACGGCGCAAGCGTTCGTGTAACAGCAAAAAAACTCGGACTTCGTACCGAAGCAAGTGCACACTACGAAAAAGGTCTTGATCCGTATATGATTGAAGACGCGGTAAACCGTGCATGTGAACTTATTGAAGAACTCGGTGCAGGTGAGGTTGTAGGTGGAATTATTGATGTAAACAACGCTCCTGCCGACAATAGAAGAATTACATTCAATCCCGCTGAAATCAACGCATTTCTCGGATGTGAAATTGATAAAGAATTTATGGTAAAAACACTTACCGATCTTGAATTTAAATTTGACGGCGATAAGGTTATTCCGCCGACATACCGCGCGGATGTTGAAGCAATGGCAGACATTGCGGAAGAGGTTGCAAGATTCTACGGATATAACAATATCCCGACAACACTTCTGCGTGGGGAATCAAAACCCGGCGGAAGAAACGCAAAACAGCTTGCAAAATCAAAAATCAAAAATGCACTTGTTGCACTCGGTATGTATGAAATCAACACCTATTCATTCATTTCACCGAAAATGTTTGATTTGATAAGACTTCCTGCAGACAGCAAAAAACGTAACGTTGTAAAAATCTTAAATCCGCTTGGTGAAGAAAACTCTGTTATGAGAACAACACTTATCGGTTCTATGATGGATATTCTTACAAACAACAAAAACCACAGAAATGCTTCTGCAAAACTGTTTGAAATGGGTAATATCTATATTCCCACAACTCCGGATAAGCTCCCGATTGAAAAAGAAAAAGTTGCAATCGGTATGTACGGAAATGTAGATTTCTATGACATCAAAGGTGCGGTTGATGACCTTGCAGACTGCATAGGACTTTCGGGTCTTCGCTACGAAACAGCAGTCGACAATCCGTCATTCCATCCGGGAAGATGCGCGAAAATTACAATTGGTGGCGAAGTTCTCGGTTTAGTGGGCGAAATTCATCCTGAAGTTGCAAAGAACTATGACTTTACTGAAAGAGCATATGTTGCAGAACTTGATTTTGAAACAATTCTTGCAAATATAAATACTGAAAAAACATATAAAGAAATGCCGAAATTCCCTGCAGTAACAAGAGATATCGCCGTAATTATGGACGAAAAAACTCCTGTTGCCGATATGGAAGATGTAATCAAAGGCGTATGTAAAAACCTTCTTGAAGAGCTTACTCTTTTTGACGTATACAAAGGAAACCAGATAGAAGAAGGCAAAAAGAGTGTTGCATATTCACTTACACTCCGTAGCGCCGAAGGTACACTTGCAGAAGAACAGATAACTGCAATGATGGAAAAAATCGTTAAAATGCTTAGTGAAAAGCTTGGTGCTTCACTGAGATAATGAGGTGACGAAGTGTTTGCATATATAAAAGGCACAGTTGCTTTCGTAAATAATGAATTTGCGGTTATTGAAACTGCAGGGATAGGGTATAAAATATTTATGCCCTTATCCGAAAGCAGCGCAATGCCGCTCGGAGCAGAAACAAAAGTCTATACTTATATGTATATCCGCGAGGGAATTCTTGATGTGTACGGATTTACCTCGGAGGAAAGCTTGCGCATATTTGAAATGCTTATCGGTATTTCGGGTGTGGGTCCGAAAGCGGCAATTGCAATTCTTAACGTAATGTCGCCACAGGAATTTATAACAGCACTTGAAACGGGAGATGCAAAAGCAATAACCCGTGCGCAGGGAATAGGCACAAAAATTGCACAAAGGGTAATTCTTGAGCTGAAAGGGAAACTTGATTTATCTGCGGATAGCGAAACTGTGCGCGCGCCTAAAAATGCTGCATATGAAGAGGCGGCAGCGGCACTTGTATCGCTTGGTTATTCGCCAAGTGATGCCGATAAAGCCCTTTCGGGAGTAACCCCCGGAGATACGGAAAGTATGATTAAGCAGGCGCTTAAAAATCTGTTTTAATGTAAAATGGAGGTGCTTATGGAAGATATTCGATCAGTTACGGGTAATTTTATAGGCGAAGATGCGGAAATTGAATATAGCTTAAGACCGAAAACCCTGTCAGAATATTTCGGTCAGGACAAGGTTAAAGAAAACTTAAGCGTGTTTATAGATGCGGCAAAACAAAGAAAAGAAGCACTTGACCATGTGCTTTTATACGGACCGCCGGGGCTTGGTAAAACCACTCTTGCAGGCATCATTGCAAACGAAATGAATGTTAATTTTCGTGTAACATCGGGTCCTGCAATTGAAAAGCCGGGCGACCTTGCGGCAATCCTTACAAACCTTGCTCCAAACGATATTTTGTTTGTGGACGAAATCCACCGCCTCAGCCGAAGCGTTGAAGAGGTGCTTTATCCGGCAATGGAGGATTTTGCCCTTGACATTATAATTGGTAAAGGTCCGAGTGCACGTTCAATCCGGCTTGATTTACAGCCGTTCACACTTATTGGTGCAACCACAAGAGCAGGTCAGCTTACATCACCGCTTCGTGACAGATTCGGTGTTATAATGCGTCTTGAACTGTATACCAATGAGGAACTTTGTGAAATTGTTAAACGTTCCGCAAGAATACTCGGTATCGGTATTGAAGAAGATGGCGCAATGGAAATTGCAAGCCGTTCAAGAGGAACTCCGCGAATTGCAAACCGCCTTATCAAACGTGTGCGTGATTTTGCACAGGTTAAAGGTGACGGAATTATAACAAAAAAACTTGCAGATATTGCACTTGATATGCTTGAAATTGATAAACTCGGTCTTGACGGTGTTGACCGCAGAATGATGATGTCAATAATAGGTCATTTTGACGGAGGTCCCGTAGGACTGGATACCCTTGCTGCAACAATAGGCGAGGAACCTACAACCATTGAAGATGTTTACGAGCCGTACCTTATGCAGCTCGGGTTCTTAAACCGTACTCCAAGAGGAAGGATAGTAACAAAATCGGGTTATGAACATTTTGGTGTAGAATATAATAAGTAACAACAAAACCCTTACAAATAAAAAGTAAGGGTTTTTATTTTTTTAGTGTTGCATTATGCGGAAAAATATGCTATAATTGTAGAGATTGTTTAAATGGGGGATGTATATATGAATATGAAAAATAAGAAGCTTGTGATTGTGATATCGGCAGTTCTTGCCGCGATAATTCTTGTGGCGGCCTTATTTATAATAAGCGGAGCAGTCAAAAAATCAAAACACGACAATATGCTTGAAAATATGCAGTCGCTTTCGTATATCAATAAACTTGCTTACAGTGGCATAGAAATGGACGAGCTTAAATATCTTGCTGACTTTGAAAACTGGGAAATTGATGGAGATACTTTAACATACAGATTTGAAGATGGCGAAATAATAGATTTTGTTTTTCAAAGTGATGGTAAAATCTGGTATATACGTTCAACAAATATGGACATTTTTATAAATGAAATGCTTCCCGAATATAAAGGCGTTGAAATGAGCAGATATGAGCTTAATCTGCTTCTCCGCAGGGAATTTGACCTTGATGTTTCTATGGGAGTAGTGTATGATATGGTGCCCTACTATAACTATAAGAACTGTTTTATTCAGTTGCCGGTAGCAGAACATGGGCATAATACAGGTATTTTTGGGGACGAATTTGTTGTAGGCCACAAATATTATTAAAAAAGTTTAAAATAAAATTTATGAGGTGATAAATTTGAAAAAAATCAACAGAGGCACATTCTTTATTGTTGCAATTGTAATCGCACTTATTTTAACACTCACACTTTGCGATTTCAGTTTCATCAAAATGAACAATGCCAATGACATGAGATTCGGTATCGACATAAGAGGCGGCGTTGAAGCCATTTATGCACCGAAAGACCTTGACAGAACGCCAACAGAAGCAGAGCTTGCATCTGTAAGGGCAATTCTTGAAACAAGACTTGACTACAATAATATTCTTGACCGTGAAATTACGGTTGATAATATGGCAGGTGAAGTACTTATCCGTTTCCCGTGGAAATCAGACGAAGCGGATTTTGATGCACAGAAAGCTATTGAAGAGCTTGGTGAAACAGCACTTCTTACTTTCCGTGATGTTGACGGAAACATCCTTCTTGAAGGTAAAAACGTTGTAAAAAGCGATGTTGTTCTTGACCAGCAGACAAGTCAGCCGGTTGTAACTCTTGAACTTGACGCAGAAGGTGCGCAGCTTTTTGCTGAGGCAACAGCAGCAAACATCGGTAAGCAGATAGCAATTTTCATGGATGAAAGTCTTATTTCTGCTCCTAGCGTTGAGGAACAGATTAATGGCGGACAGGCAATTATCAACGGAATGGCATCTCTTGAAGGAGCACAGGATTTGTCAAATAAAATCAATTCCGGTTCATTACCGTTCTCAGTTGAAGCTAAAAACTTTAGCGTAATTTCTCCTACACTCGGTGCAGGTTCACTTAACGTAATGGTTTATGCAGGAATTTTAGCACTTATACTTATCGGCATATTTATGATTGTGTACTACAGACTTCCGGGATTTGTGGCATGTATCGGTCTTCTTCTCCAGGTAGGCGGTCAGCTTCTTGCAATTTCACTCCCACAGGTAACACTCACACTGCCGGGTATCGCAGGTATTATCCTGTCAATCGGTATGGGTGTTGATACAAACATTATTATTTCTGAACGTATCAAAGAAGAAATCAATACAGGAAGAACCCTCCGCAGCGCAATTGAAACAGGTTATAAGAGAGCGTTTTCCGCAGTATTTGACGGAAATATAACAACTCTTATAGTTGCAATTGTTCTTATGGTATTCGGTTCCGGTGCAATTCTCTCATTCGGATACACACTTCTTACAGGTATCATTCTCAACTTCGTATCCGGAATTCTGGCATCAAAACTTATGGTAACATCACTCAGTAAATTCAAGATGTTCAGAAACACATTCTTATACGGCGGCAGGAGGGTAAAACAATGATTAATTTTTACGGTAAAAGAAAAATATTTTTTATAATTTCCGCTGTAGTGGCATTAATCGGAATTGTTGCAATTTGTATTAACGGTGTGGCTCTTGATATTTCTTTCAAGGGTGGCGCAATTATGAAATACACCTATGAAGGTGAAGTAGATAATACCGCAGTAAGTCAGATTGCAAATACGACGCTCGGCAGAAATGTAACAGTACAAACAACAACAGATATTGCAACCGGCACAAACAGAATCGTTCTTAATGTTGCCGGAAACGAAGCAATTTCAATTGAACAGCAGAACGCACTTGATGCGGCTCTTAACGAAAAATATCCGGAAAGCAACATAACTCTTTCTGAATCAAACAACGTACAGCCGTTTATCGGTGCAAGATTTTTGCGAAAGAGCCTTCTTGCAGTTGCAATTGCATTTGTTCTTATTGTTATATATGTATGGGTAAGATTTAAGCAGATTTCAGGTCTTTCTGCAGGTGTAATGGCACTTCTGGCACTTCTTCACGACTGCCTTGTTGTGTTCTTTGCATTTGTTATATTTAAAATGCCGCTCAACGATAATTTTATTGCAGTTCTGCTTACGATAATCGGATTCTCTGTTAACGATACAATTATTATCTATGACAGAATAAGAGAAAATAAAATTACAGCAAAACACAAAATGCCGATGGAAGAGCTTGTAAATAAAAGCACCTCGCAGTCACTTTCAAGATCAATCAATACTTGCGGAACAACCTTTGTTGCAGTTGCAATCATCTACATTTTTGCATGCGTATTTGGCATCGATTCTATCAAATCCTTTGCGCTTCCGCTTTCACTCGGACTTATCTCTGGTTCATATTCATCACTTTGTATTGCAGGTCCGCTGTGGGTAATGTGGCAGAAACATAAAGAAAACAAAAAACACGCATGATTAGAAACCGCCGTTTCCGGCGGTTTTTCTTTAATGGTCAGGAAATTTGCGATAAAATTAATTATAATAAATTTATTAAGGAGAATTGATATGAACAAAAATTGTGCTTATTGTATGGAAAATGAACTTCTGGACGTGTTTGGGATTAAAATCTGTGAATTATCTCAAAGTAAGGTTTACTTGTTTAAGGAACAAAGCCATAAAGGAAGAGTTATTGTTGCTCATAAAAAACATGTGAGTGAAATTGTTGACCTTACTAAAGAAGAAAGAGAAGAATTTATTGAAGATATTGCTAAGGTATCAAATGCTATTCATAAAGCGTTTTCACCACAAAAAGTTAATTACGGCGCATACGGAGATACCGGATGTCACCTTCATTTTCATCTTGTTCCAAAGTATGAGGATGAGTTTGAATGGGGCGGAGTATTTGCGATGAATCCGCATAGGGTAACTCTGTCTGATTCTGAATATGCCGAAATTATTCAAAAGATTAAAGATAACTTATAATATTGTGACAAAAGATGCGGATATTATTTTTGTCAATGCCAAACTCCATGGATAATATATCTGTTGATGAAAAAAGGTGTATTCGGGAAAGATAACTCAATGGGGTAAGTTTATTTATGGTATATGTATTGTAAAATAAGAAAAAATCAATATAGAAAAAGGCAATATCACAGATATTGCCTTTTTCTATACAATATGGTAAAATAATTAAAAAGATAAAAGGTTGTGAGAGATAATATGAAAGTCAGGACAGGAAAACAGCTTGAAAAAGCAACAAGAGTTTTTACAGACCGAGAAGAACCAAGAGCAGCGTTTTGGAAAAAGTATGAAGAAGTACAAAAAGAGATATCGGGTGACAATAACATTCATGTTCTGACATATTACGGTATTGGAGGAATAGGAAAAAGTACGCTTCTTAAAAAGTTGATTAGTGAAATGAAAGAACGACTTGCAAATCCACGGTGCGTCTATTTTGATTTCAACAATATTCAGAAAAGCCGTGCAGTACTTTCAAATATTTCAAATTATATGGCGGAAAACTTTAATTTTACAACGCTGATACAATAGCGCATATGAGTAATCTGGCTACAACACTTAAAGAACTTGGCAAAAATGAAGAAGCTCTGGAATATAATAAGGAAGTTGTTCGTAAATTTACAGAGCTTTTGGGAGAAAATCATCGTGATACAATTTCCTCTAAAAACCTTCTTGTCGATACACTTGTAAGACTTGGCAGAATTGAGGAAGCAATGAGCTTTATGCAACAAGTGCTTGAAAAAAGTAAAGAGGTTTCGGGAGAGGACAGTGTGGATACAGTAATCTACACACAAAATTTTATACGTATTTTAGTTGATAATAAAGAGTTTGAAAAAGCTTTGGATGAATGTATTAAACTGCTTGAAAAAACGGAACGTCTTTTTGGGGCAGGAGCAGTTCAAACAAAAAATACAGCAATGATGCTTGTAGTAATATACTGGGGACAAGGAGAAAAGGAAAAAGCCTTTAAAATTATTGAAGATTATGGCTTGCATGACCTGATTCGTAAAAAGAAATGAGTGATTATATTTTAATGGCGGTTGCGCTTTTTCCGGCAATCGTGCTATGCATTTATGTTTTTAAAAAAGACAGGGTAGACAAGGAGCCGATTGGGCTGCTGCTTAAGTTGTTTGCGTTTGGTGCAATAATATGTTTTCCTGCAGCCGAGATTGAGCTTTTCCTTGCGGGCATAACAGAGAGTCTATTTTCACCGGAAACGCTTGAGATTGCAAAAGCAGGGGGAAATATTCCTTACACAAAAGAAGCGTATATGTACATATTTACCGATAATATTATAGGTGTTGCGCTGGTAGAGGAGTCACTTAAATTTCTTGTTTTGGTGTATTTTACACGTAAAAACAAAGAGTTTAACAGCCTGTTTGACGGACTTATATATGCGGTATTTGTATCGCTTGGGTTTGCGGCACTTGAAAACATTTTCTATGTTGTGGAAAATGGACTTTACGTCGGCATTATGAGAGCCGTGCTTTCCGTACCGGGGCATATGTTTTTTGCTGTTATGATGGGATATCATTACAGTATGTGGCATCTTACAGACAAAGCGGCGGCAGTTGAAAAAGATCTGAAAACGCAGGGTATGATAAATTTAAACAGCCCTCTGTTCAGTTCCGGAAAAGAAATTGCCCTTTGCCTTATTATTCCAGCTCTGGCACACGGACTTTATAATTCACTTTGCACAATAGGAATATTGTGGTCAACTCTGCTTCTCTATGTATTTGTAATATTTATGTATGTACATTGTTTTGGCAAAATCAGAAAGATGTCAAAAGCGGATGATTTTGATAATGTGTATGTGCAGTATATACTTACAAAAAAATATCCAAAGCTTCTTGATAAATAAATATTGTACTTATAATTTCGCCTTTAAACTGTTATACTAATTAAGAGGTGATATTATGGACGATAAAAAGAAAAAGGACGGAGAAAAAACAGCAACGGATAATAAATGGATTTCAACAGGAATTGCCCGTCCTGCCGATGAGTCGGACAGAAGAGATGGCCCCGGCGGAGAAGGCAGAAAATAGAAAAAATAAAACCACCCTTTCGGGTGGCTTTTATATTATTTTGTTCCGAAAATTCTGTCGCCTGCGTCGCCGAGACCGGGAACGATATAGCATCTTTCATTAAGACATTCGTCTACGTTTGCGCAGTAGATTTCAACATCCGGATGTGCTTTGGAAAGAGCTTTTATACCTTCCGGAGCTGCAATAAGACAAAGGAATTTAATCTGTTTTCCGCCGTATGATTTAATTTGATTAATCGCATCAATTGCGGAACCGCCTGTTGCCAGCATCGGGTCAACAACAACTATAAGTCGTTTGTCGATATCCGGCGGCAGCTTGCAGTAATATTCGTGTGGCTCCATTGTTTCTTCATCACGGTACATACCTATATGTCCTACTTTTGCGGAAGGAACAAGGTTAAGCATACCGTTTACCATACCAAGTCCGGCACGGAGAATAGGCACAACAGCCATTTTCTTTCCTTTAATCATTTTCTGTGTTGTTTTTTGAATAGGCGTTTCAATTTCCACTTCTTCAAGAGGCAAATCTCGAAGCGCCTCATAACACATCAGCATTGTAATTTCTTCAACAAGTTCACGAAACTCTTTGTTTGTGGTGGTTGTCTGACGAAGAATAGTAGTTTTATGCTGAATAAGCGGATGGTCAAATATTTTAACGTTAGCCATTACCTAATTAAGCCTCCTTAGCTTTGGAAACAAGTACGTTGGTAAGAATACCAAGGATAAGTGCACAAGCAATAGATGTGATTGTGATTTTACCGAATGTAAGTGTAAGTCCGCCAATACCTGTAATAAGTATTACTGCTACAACAAACAGATTTTTATTCTGACCAAGGTCAACCTGCTGAATCATTTTAAGACCGGAAACAGCAATGAAACCGTAAAGTGAAATACAAACACCGCCCATTACGCAGTTAGGAATTGTAGCAAGGAATGTTACAAACGGAGCAACAAAGGATGCAAGCATTGCAATGATAGCTGTTGTAAGAATTGTAACAACAGACGCATTGCCTGTAATAGCTACACAACCAACAGATTCGCCGTATGTTGTGTTCGGGCATCCGCCGAAGAAAGCACCTACAAAAGAACCAACACCGTCACCGAGAAGTGTTCTGTGGAGACCAGGTTCCTCAAGAAGTTCTGTGCCGATGATAGAGCTTAAGTTTTTATGGTCAGCAATATGTTCTGCAAATACAACAAATGCAACGGGAATATATGCAACTGCAATTGTTGCAATATAGCTTGCGTCAAGGGCTTTAACACCTTTAAGGGCTGTAACAAATGTAAAGTCAGGATACCATTTCATATTTGCAAAAGCAGAAAAATCAATAATCATAAGTGATTGATTTCCTGTTGCGTTTCCAATTAATGTAAGGATTGTAGCAAGTGCATATCCCGCAACGATACCGATAATGAACGGAATAAGCTTGGTCATTTTTTTGCCGTAAACGGAGCAGATAATAACAACTGCAAGTGTAACAAGACCACAGATAATGCAAGCATATGGAGATGCAACAGAAGCACCGTTAACCATAACTTTACCAACCTGAAGGTCGTTTATAGCGGCGCCTGCAAGAGAAAGTCCGATAAGAGCAACTGTAGGTCCGATTACAACCGGAGGCATAAGTTTGTTTATCCATTTAACGCCTGCAAATTTAACAATAATCGCAAGAACAACATAAACAAGACCTGCAAAACCTGCACCGATTATAAGACCTGCAAATCCTGCTTCGGTTGATACGGCACCTGCAAATGCTGCAAGCATTGAACCAATGAATGCAAAAGAAGAACCAAGAAATACAGGGCTCTTAAATTTTGTGAATAACTGATACACAATTGTACCAAGACCTGCACCGAAAAGTGCCGCTGAATGTGACATGCCGTTGCCAATAATTGCAGGAACTGCAATTGTTGCTGCCAGAATTGCAAGAAGCTGCTGGAAAGCAAAAACCAAGAGTTTCCCAAAGGTAGGCTTGTCCTTAACGCCATAAACGAGTTTCATATTAAAACCCCTCCAAAAAATATAAAATTTTGATAAAAAAAACATATCATTAATACTATACAAAAAAATGCACATTTTGTCAATTGACGTATCTTATAATTTAATGATGAAATTTTTGTCAAAAGAAGCAGAAAACATATGTATGATTGCTTTTTATACTTGCAAACAATGTAAAAATATGATAAAATAGTAATAATTTATTAAAAAGGGTGATTATAATGTCAAACGAAAAAAGAAGCAGCTTTACAGGAAAAATAGGATTTGTCCTTGCAGCTGCAGGTTCTGCAGTAGGACTTGGTAATATATGGCGTTTTCCGTACCTTGCTGCACAGTACGGCGGAGGTATTTTCCTGCTTGTGTACATTCTTCTTGCAATAACATTCGGTTTTGCACTCATGTGTGCAGAAATAGCAATAGGTCGTAAAACAGGCCTCAGTGCAATAGGTGCATTCAAGGCACTTAATAAAAAATTTACTTTTGTAGGTTATCTTGCGGCACTTGTACCGATAATTATTCTGCCGTATTATTCCGTTATCGGCGGATGGGTAACAAAATATCTTGCTGAATTTGTTACAAATGGTGCAGTAAATGCGGCAAAAGATTCGTTCTTTGGCGGATTTACTGGTTCAACAGCGGAACCGATTATGTGGTTTGTTATCTATGCGGCACTTACATCGGTTGTTGTTCTTTTTGGCGTTGAAAAAGGTATAGAAAAAGTAAGTAAAATCCTTATGCCGGTTCTTGTTGCACTTTCGGCATTTATTGCAATATATTCAATGTGTATGCCCGGCGCAATGGAAGGTGTTCTTTATTACATAACACCGGACTTTAGCAAATTCTCTATAAAAACCGTGCTTGCGGCAATGGGTCAGCTTTTCTATTCAATGTCACTTGCAATGGGTATTATGATTACCTATGGTTCATATATGAAGAAAGATGTAAATCTTGAATCATCGGTAAGAAATATCGAGCTTTTTGACACAGGGATTGCATTCCTTGCAGGACTTATGATTATCCCTGCCGTGTTTGTATTTTCGGGTGGAAGCCCCGAAGCTCTCGGTAAAGGACCAAGCCTTATGTTTGTAACACTTCCGAAAGTGTTTAACAGTATGTACGGCGGTGGAATAATAGGCGCAATATTCTTTATTCTTGTGCTTTTTGCAGCGCTTACATCATCCATTTCACTTATGGAAACAATAGTATCGTTTATCTGCGATAAAACAAAAATGAACAGAAAACTTGCGTGTCTTGTTGTTTTTGCAGGAACAATACTGCTTGGACTTCCGTCAACACTCGGATTTGGCGTATGGAGTTGGATTGCACCGCTTGGAATGGATATTCTTACATTCTTTGACTTTATGAGCAACAGCGTGCTCATGCCTATTGTTGCACTTCTTACATGTATATTTGTAGGATATGTTATCAAACCAAAAACTCTTGTTGACGAAATTGAATTGTCAGGAAAATTTAAAAGCAAAGGCCTTTTTGAAATTGTTATCAAATATGTTGCTCCCATATGCATTGTACTCATTTTAATTTCATCCGTGCTTGACGGACTTGGTATATTCAAAATTTAAAGAAAGTACGGGTGCATGCTTGCACCCGTTTTTAATTTAAAAGGTGGTTATAATGAAAGGGTTAAAAGGGTATATTATACTTATAGTGGGAACATTTTTCATGGGTCTTGGGATTGCACTTACAAAATGTTCCGAGCTTGGTGTTTCAACAATTTCTTCCGTGCCTAATGTTTTAAGTATCAGATTTGCATTTATGACTTTGGGTATGTGGAGTGCGGTATTTAACCTGTTAATGATTTTCATGCAGGTGTTACTTCTGGGAAAAGAATTTAAATCATCATATCTTTTGCAGATTCCGCTGTCAATCATATTCGGATGGTTTACTGATTTTGGAGTATGGATTTTTTCGTACATACCGGTAAATATGTATTTAATAAAAATTGTTTTATCCGTAGCAGGAGTTGTGCTGCTCGGATTTGGCATTTCTCTTACGGCGGTATCAGGAATAGTAATGAATCCGGCAGAAGCACTTGTTAAAGTAATAGCTGATAAACTTAATAAAGATTTCGGCAATACTAAAATAGTGTTCGATATTGTTTTTGTTGCAATGGCAACGATACTTTCACTTGTTTTCTTTAACTTTAAAATAGCAGGCGTGCGTGAAGGAACACTAATTGCAATGTTCGGTACAGGAATTTGTGTGAAATTCTTTATGAAATTAATCAAAAGGAGAAATTATGGCGCATAAAACTTATATAAATGAACTTAAAGGCAGTAATACGGCAATACTTTTTATACATGGGATACTCGGAAGCCCACGGCATTTTGAAAAATTTGTATCGGCAGTTAAAGACAAAGTGTCCGTTTATAACATTTTGCTCAAAGGCCACGGCGGCAGTGTTGTTGATTTTGCCAATACCTCAATGGAAGCGTGGAAAAATCAGGTTGCCGATGTGGCAAAATATCTTACCGGAAAATATGATAACATTTATATAGTGGCACATTCTATGGGTACATTTTTTGCAATAGAAAATGCAATTAACTATCCAAATAAAGTAAAAGGGCTTATGCTCATGCAGACACCGCTTAAAATCGGGGTAAAAGCATCTGCGGTTGTAAATACGGTAAAAACTCTTTTTGATTATGACGATGAAATTACTGCAGTATACAAAACCATGAACAGTATAAACTTAAGCAGTCATTTGTGGGAGTATGTGGATTGGGTGCCGCGATACGTCGAGCTGTTCAGGGAATCCAAACGAATGAGAGGCGTAATAAATAATCTTGAAACAAAAACGGTTATTTTCCAGTCGGTAAAAGATGAACTTGTTTCAATGAAATCGGTTGACTATATTCCCAAAAAAGAAAATATAAAACTTAATGTTCTTGAAAACTCTGCGCATTTTATTTACGACGAAAATGAATGGGGATGCATGCAGCAGGAACTTGTGAATATGATTAAATAACCCCACTTTTTTGTGGGGTTGCTTTTTGTCGGCTTTTGTGGTATAATGACGAAGTATGTACTTTAATTTAAGGAGTGATATGATGAGAAAATGGGGAGACAGGTATGATGCATACCGTATCAAAGATATTGACGGGGTCCATTTCTATATGGCATATCTTATGCCAAAACGAACACAGGCTGAAGTGTACATAAATGAAAAACTTGACGTAACTGAAGTGCTTAAATATATCAAAGAGAAAAACGCAAGCGGCGAAAGAAAAGTAACAATGTTTCATTGTGTAATTGCAGCGGTTGCACGAACAATAAAAATGCGACCACTTCTTAACAGATATATATCGGGAAAACGCTACTATATGCGTCACGAGATTTCAATGGGATTCACAATTAAAAAACGCTTTACAGACCATGCGGAAGAATCTCTTATGATTTATCGACCGAAAGACGATGAAAATGTTACAGCAATAACAGATAAGCTTTCTCCGCAGGTAAAAGAAGCAAAACGTGAGGATAAAGGACAAAGTGTTGACGATATTCTTAATATAGTTAAAAAACTTCCGAAATTCATAATGCATATTTTTATGGCGTTTATGCGTTTTGCGGATAATCATGGACTTATGCCGAAAGCATTCAGTAGTGTTGATACAAACTATGTTACAGTTCTTTTGTCAAACCTCGGAAGCATAAAATGTGATGCGGTTTATCACCATCTCAACAATTTTGGAACAAACGGAATTGTAATAACAATAGGGGAAATACATAAAGAACTTTTGCCGGACGAAACCGGTGCAACATCTGTGCGTGATGTTATGAATATTGGTGTTACTCTTGACGAACGTATTGCAGACGGATTTTATTTTGCACGTTCACTTAAACTAATTAAACATCTGTTCAAAAATCCACAGCTTCTCGATAAAACATTAGGGGAGGAAATTGATTTTGAATTCTGATGCTAAATGGTTTAAATACTATGGGGATGTACCGCACACGCTGGATTATCCTGATATATCAATGTATGATATGATTAAAAAAACAAAAGAAACTTATCCTTCAAATATAGCATATGATTTTATGGGAAAATCTGCTACATACGAAGAGTTTGTTTCAGAAATTGACCTTTGCAGCGCAGCACTTGCTGCACAGGGCATAAAAATGGGCGACAGTGTAACGGTATGTCTTCCAAACGTGCCACAGGCAGTAATAATGTTTTACGCAATCAATAAACTTGGTGCTGTTGCAAGTATGGTTCATCCGCTTTCTGCAGAAAACGAAATTATGTTTTATCTTAATGAAAGCAAAAGCCGTATTGCAATAACGCTTACGCAGTTTTACAATAAATTTGAGGCTATCAAAGGAAAAACTGCAGTAGAAAAGGTAATTGCCTGCAAAATCGGCGAGGCACTTCCTAAAATAAAAGGATTTTTATATAAATTCATCGGTCACGAACCCAAAGTTGTAAACGACCCGTGGGTTATTTCGTGGCACGACTTTCTTGCAAAAGGAAAAGAATGTAACAAAAAAATATCATTTAAAGGTGCCGGCGAAGATGCTGCAGTAATTTTGTTCAGCGGCGGTACAACAGGCACATCAAAAGGAATACTTCTTACCAACCTTAACTTTAATGCACTTGCAATGCAGACGGCGGCGGCATCGGGCTGTTTTGCAGCAGGGGATGTAATGCTTTCTGTAATGCCGGTATTCCACGGTTTTGGACTTGGTGTAGGAATTCATACAATGCTTGCGCACGGCGGGAAATGCGTGCTTGTACCAAGACTTAATGTAGAAGAATTCCCGGGACTTTTCAAAAAGCACATGCCAAATTATATGGCAGGTGTTCCAACCCTGTTTGAAGCAATGCTTCGTAATGAGGGTATGAGAGATGTTGACCTGTCAAGCTTGAAAGGACTTTTCAGCGGCGGAGACTCTCTTTCAATTGAGCTTAAAAAGAAAATTGATGCATTCCTTAAAGACCACGGCGCAACCATTCAGGTGCGAGAGGGTTACGGTACAACCGAATGTGTAACGGCAAGTTGTCTTACACCTATCGAATATTACCGCGAAGGTAGCATAGGAATTCCGTTTCCGGATACATACTATAAAATCGTTGTTCCAAATACAAATGAGGAAGCGGCAACAAGGGAAATGGGCGAAATCTGTATTGCAGGTCCAACCCTTATGAAAGAATATATAAACAATCCAAAAGAAACAAGCCAGACACTCCGTATGCATGACGACGGCAAGCTTTATCTGCATACAGGCGACCTTGGTTATATGGATGAAGACGGATTTGTTTATTTTGTTCAGCGCCTTAAACGTATGATTGTAACCAGCGGATATAACGTTTATCCGTCGCAGATAGAAAATGTTATTGACTCTCACGAGGCGGTAATGTTCAGTACGGTAATCGGCGTAAAAGACGATTACAGAATACAAAGGGTTAAAGCGTTTATCGTGCTTAAACCGGGATTTACTCCAACAGAAGAAATTAAAGCGTCAATCAAGGCGCATTGTGAAAAAAGTATAGCAAAATATGCTCTTCCGAGAGAATACGAGTATCGTGACAGCCTGCCGAAAACACTTGTCGGCAAGGTTGCATACCGCGAACTTGAAAAAGAAGAAGAGGAAAAAATGCTTGTATAAATTAAAGGCTTCGGACTTTAGTGTCCGAAGCCTTGTTTTATTACTATTTCTTTCTTCTTGTATAATCGTAAAATAATTTTTTGTCGGGAATGTTGTCACCGTCAAAATATTCGGCACTGCGTCCTTCTTCACCAAACAGGGAATAAAACGCAAGTCTTGTTGCCGACGGGTTGTATCCACCTGTTATATCATAAATATCCTCATAATCAAATCCGTAATTCTGCAGTTTTTTTAACGTGCCGTAAACTACATCTTTTTCATCATCGGTTAAGTCCTCGGGCGGGATTGTAATAAACATATCCATAGTTGACAGCTTTTCCTGTACAAGCTTACCATCATCAAGTTTTATAATATAATGGTCGTTAAACGGCGGGTCACCTGCCCATGCACCGATTCCCGAAACAAACAGAGTTTTATCTTTAAACGTAATATCAACAAACGAAAACAGCGGCAGAAGCTGCTCTATTTCTGTTTCATCAATAAAAACTATTTCATCATCTGATATACCGTACGCTTTAATCAAAATAGCACTGTTTTTGGTATCGTCATCACCAAAAAAATCATCACATTCAGTTTCTTCGCCTGTAATAAGCTCGGGTACACCATCGCCGCTCATATCCTCAACGAGTGAAAATACAAGCCCTTTCTCCGGCTTATATCCATCCCAGTTCATAGAACGCATATCCACATCAGGTATATTTCCGCTTCGCATACCTGTTTCCGGAATAATTTCTTCCTGAAGGTAAGTATAACAAAGCTTTGTGTAATCTGTTTTGCCGCACGAGCACAAAACCAAAATCAAAATAACTGCCAGAAGCAAAGATAAGAGTTTTTTCATTTTATATACCTCCTTTTATTCATTCTATCATACAAATATTCTTTTTTCAATACTTTACATTATTATAAAGTTATGTTATAATCTATTTTTGAGGTGGTTTTTTATGACATTTAACAGAGCAGATATACTTTTGCCGAAATTTTCATCCGACAGTGAGAAAATGAAAAAATGGAGCGTTGTTGCCTGTGACCAGTATACTTCCGAACCGGAATACTGGAAAGCGGTTTCCTCTTTTGTAGGGGAAGAAAAATCAACACTTCGTCTTACTGTGCCGGAAATATATCTTAATGATGAAGATATTGACATAAGAATTGAAAATACAAATAAAACTATGAACGAATATATGGAAGAAGATGTTTTTACCGTACATAAAGATTCATATATTTATGTTGAACGTACCCTTGCAAACGGAGTTAAAAGACTTGGTATTGTAGGTGCGGTTGACCTTGAAGATTATGATTATAACAAAGGTTCGCAGACAAAAGTACGTGCAACGGAAGGAACGGTTATTTCCAGAATTCCGCCAAGACTAAAAGTGCGTAACAATGCAATCATCGAACTTCCTCATATAATGCTTCTTATTGATGACAAAAATTGCGACATCATTGAAAGTAATGCAAAAATTAAAGATACATTTGAAAAAGTGTATGATTTTGATATGATGCAGAATTCCGGTCATATTGTAGGATATAAAATGTCAAAAGAAGCAGCAGAAACACTTGATAACAAACTTGCTGCACTTGATGATATTGATGCATTCAATGCAAAATACGGCGTAAAAAAAGATAGTCCGCTTATTTATGCAATGGGCGACGGAAACCATTCGCTTGCAACTGCAAGAGCATATTATGAAAACCTGAAAAAAGAAATAGGAGATGCAGCAAAATCCTCTCCTGCAAGATATGCTCTTTGCGAGCTTGTTAATCTGCATGATGCGTCACTTGAATTTGAAGCAATCCACCGTGTTATTTTTGGACTTGATGCAGATAAATTCCTTGTGGCATTTGAAAAAGAATATGCTGTATCCTATGACGAAAATGCAAACGGACAGAGCTTTATATTTGTAGCAAATGGTAAAGGCAAAAAAGTAACGGTAACAAACCCAAGTGAATATCTTACGGTTGCAACACTGCAGAAATTTATTGATTCATATATCGAGAAAAACGGCGGTGAGGTTGATTATATCCACGGAGAAGACGTTGTATATAAACTTTGTACAGATTCCGATAATTTCGGCATGGTACTTGATGCAATGGATAAATCGGATTTATATAAATCCGTAATTATTGACGGCGCTTTGCCGAGAAAAACCTTCTCAATGGGAGAGGCTTGTGACAAAAGATTTTATACCGAAGCAAGAAAGATAAATGATTTGTCAAACTAAGTGCAACATTTTTTGAGTTCGGACTCAAATAAATCTACTGGTTTTTGATAATTTAAAATCTTTTTGGGCCTGGAGTTAATCAACTCCAGGTTCTTTTTTAATGTTGATGGACTTACCCTCGA
>JAFTSG010000010.1 GCA_017467445.1 Clostridia bacterium
ACATAATGCTGATTATGTGGTCTTTTAATTTTGCATCCGCACAAGTCCCATTCTTTGCATTTGCCTGCGGTGGGTTGAGCCATTTTCTATAGTATAGATTCTGGTAGTGTTTACGCTTGAGTGTCCGAGTATATCTGCCAGGCGAACGATATCCTTTTGCAGTGAATAATATGTCCGTGCAAACAGATGGCGGAGGTTATGTGGGAATACTTTTTCTTTTGATACCCCTGCGGTTTCACACAATTGTTTCATCGATTTCCATATCGAGTGTCTGTCCACAGGCTGACCTTTTCTTGTTACGAATACACTGCCCGAAGTGATATGCTTTTCCTTTATATATTTTTTAAGGAGAGTACACAATTCTCTCGGCAGAATTATCATTCGTATTTTACCTTTCAACCTAACCTGAGCCTGTCCTGTCATCACAGAATTTACATCCACATATTTTAATTCACTTACACGAATCCCTGTGGCACATATCGTCTGCATAATGAGGTAGAGCCTTTCGTTCTTTTTGCTCTTTGCCGCTTTTAAAAGTCTTTCATACTCAGCCTTAGTCAGTTCCTTTTCGCTCTGACAGAAGATCTGTCTTTGCACTTTTAAGTTCTTTACCTTCAGGTCATATCTTTCAATGTAATTGAAGTATCCATTGAGGGATGACAGTACAGAGTTTACACTTGCAGGAGCATATTGCTGTACCAATATTGTTTTGTATTCAAGCACAAGTGTTTTTGTAATTTCTCTGCCGTCTGACCATTCTGCGAATGTATTTATGTCACGAATATATTTTTCAATGGTGACGGAACTTTTTTCTTCCTCGACCAAATAATTTTTGTAGTCTTCAATAGTGCGTTTAGTAATTTCATTCATGATTCAACAACTCCTTTTCAAATATTATATACCAAATAAATTTTTCGAATACAGTTTTGAAAATTTGTTGTCAATGTTTCAGCGTATAATTCAAAAGGCGATTGCACATTCGTTAATCGAAATGCAATCGCCTTAAGTCATTCGTATGCTTTGTCATATAATTTCACCTCCTGCGAGACAAAGCATACCACAGAAGAGAGAGGAAGTCCACGAAGGATTTTACAATCTTCCATGTCTTTTCATAACATTTTCGATTGCTACCTGTTCGATGTACTCCTCATAGTAATCATCATACTCACCGCTGGCAATGAGATTTTGTTTCTCGATGCTGACAGCAAGTTTGAAGAGCATGTCCGAGACTCTATCAACATGATGCTCTATGGTACAGTCCACCGCCTGAACCAAAATCTTATTTATGTTGTCACTGTTTGCTTCATAATGCAGTTTGGTAAGGTACTCATTGATAGCCTTATTGCAGAGGTCACTCTCGCTTTTGAAGCCGAGCAGTTTAACATAATTTTTGATTTCAGTTCGTACCGCAGGCGGCACATTGAATGTCATCTTTTCTCTTTTCATAATAAAATTCACCTCCATAATTTTAATTTACATATGCATTCCCATGCCATGATCACGTCTGTATTCTTTTGCTCTTTCCTTGGAATCAACAATTGATTTCGTGAAGCCTTCCTCAATGTCTTTCTGTATTGACTGCTCAAACATTTTACAGAGACTGAATACAATGTCACCAAAGACAGGAGATGCGTCGATTTTATTTGTGTAAACATTTCCTTGTCGGTTATCTTTTAATGCAGATTTAAGCACAGCATTTTGCAGACGCTTTTCGAAGTTTTTGTTCTTCTCAAGGGCATCAAAACTTTTTTCAGGATGCTTGCGATAGTATCTTTGATTGGCAAGTTGCAGCTGACACCATTGACGATATAACTCTTGCAGGTTATCATCCTTGCAGACAACTTTTACAACCGCATCGACCTTTTCCTTTTGCTCATGGGAAATGAATTTATAATTTCTCTTGCCGGAGTATCCATCGAGAGAGAATTTCAATTCATTAAAGGCTTCTACGAACTCATCACTTGCTCCGCCAATGTCAGATTTAAACTCACTGACTTTCTCTTTGACTTCGTCAATAATTCTATCTCGGAGCGTTTGTTTTTCATCGTAGAGCTGTTTGAGTTCGTCCTTGAAAATAGTTTTTGTAAACATCACTCGCAGGTCGTTACAACTTTTTCGTGAGAGATATTCGCTGCCTGTGTTCTTGTTATAGACAATCATATGTATATGAGGGTGGTGACCTTCATCGTGATATGCTCCGTACCAAACCAAATCCTTTGCCGGAATATTATAGGCTTCTGCAATTTCAAACTGCTTTGACCGAATCAGATTTCTCCATGCATCTGCGTTGTTATATCCAAGTCTGTCTGCATCTTCTCGTCTCAAAGATACGATAGGCATCCACACAATTCCGTTATGATTTACTATATCATTCCTTGCCTTGTTCAGGTTAACATTGTCCTCACTTCCAAAGAGACCATGCTCTCCGACCTTTTCAACACGAGGTCTGGTTGCAATATAATTCAGATTAATTTCAACTCTTTTCGTGTTGATGCTCTTGTCAACTCTCTCACGCTTTGCCATATAGTTTATATAATCTCCGCCGACACCTTTGCCGCTTGGAGCATATGGCGATTTAAATACAACTTTACTCATTTTAACACTCACCTTTCTCAAAATATCGTTAAATACCAACCGCACCGTGAAAAGCACCTGTTTAAGTGCCCAACACTGCGGTCTTTCTTCACTTTCAGCACCAAATCAGCACCACCAGATGCACTTTTGTAACCTCTCCGCCGGGCTTTGCACGGCGATGTAAGCCTGCTTGGGGCGAATAGCGCACCAAGCTTTATCCTGCTTCTTTTAAAACACCACGCCTCGCCGTTTCGGGGCGCCCCGTTAGATGATTTTTCATACCCTCGTTTGTTCTTTCAAATCGATTTCAAGGGCTGACTATGCGGTTTATATGGCGGATACGAGAGGCTAACTTTTCAGGAAGGTGTAACTACCTTACCTCGAATAGTTCTATGCTCACTATGCCGTCTTAACCCTTGGTCAAACACCTATAATCGAATTTCAGGTTTTAACTCGTCCTGACACACGATGATTTATGATGTTAAATTTCTTGGGTAGGGTAAATACCTTGCCGCAGATTTTCTCTTTCAAAAACCATTAGGAACAGCATGTCATTTTGCTCAACCCGCAAACCCAACTCTCTTTGGTTAAGGTGTAATAAATTTTAGTATGGGGTAACAATTCAAGGACTATCTTCTCGTAAGCAATCAGACATTTCATCGCCACCATATTCCATTCTTATAATTTCATCTTTCGTATAACGCAATGCATTATACAAAGCAGTTATGATATAAGGAACAGGACTTCTTACTTGGATTTCAACTTTGCCGTCAGCCAATTTTCTTGGCATATTATTATCAACATAGACGATATGCTCGTAGCTGATATTTTGTAATCGTTCACGAACAATTTCACGGGGAATGATTTCACCATAGACTAAAATCGATTCTGAATTAAACATAATCTCAATTGCGGTCTCATAATTCTTTTTTGTTAATCCTTCGAGTTCATATGTTTCTGCCTGATCCATGACATCTTTTATTGATGATAGATGGTTATTAATAAAATAATTATTATTTGCATTTGAGTATTTATTACAGCCGTCTGACACACCACCTTGTTCTTTTTGCACACTACCGGGCAGGTTGTCTTGCATACAAGAGGTAGTATCTTCTGCGACCTCATCAACCTTAACGGTGGTTTTTTCACACACTACATAGAGATTAGAACTTGCACTACCATCAGCCTTTTTCCGTTTCTCTTTCTTTATAAGCCCAAGGTCGATAAGTTTCTTGACAGAGTCTTTGGCTTTTGTTTCGCTTATATCAATTCTATCTGCAATCGTTTTGTATGACGGATAGCAAGTGCCTTCGTCATCTGACAGCATTAAAAGATAGCACATCACTCGAAACTCATATGTATCAATTTCTTTATTTGTAATATGTTTATTAAGTAAAATAGTAAAGTTTTCAGTATATATCTTCATAAAATTATGCCTCCTTTTTGCATTAAAAAAAGTCGCATCATTTCGATACGACTTAATAGTTTATTAACTTAAAGCCTTTTTGAGCAAAAGAAAAAGTACAGCTATTTTTCAATAACTGTACTTATTTCTCTCTCAATCGGCTTTTTTCGGAAACATCCTTTTGAGAAACACGCCTTCGGCATCTTTTTTTTATGTCATTCTGAGTATAGCGAAGAATCTCTTGAGATCCTTCGTTGTTTGTGCTCCTCAGAATGACAGATATGGGGTGGACGCTGTGCCCTCCTGCAAAAAAGCCTCCCGATTGGGAGGCTTTCATATTATTTATTTATAAATCTATCGATTCTTTCGAGTGCAGTTGTAAGATTTTTAATTGAATAACAATACGATGCACGGATATGTCCTTCACCGCTTTCGCCGAACGCATCGCCCGGAACAACGGCAACTTTCTGTTCGCGAAGAAGCTGTTCACAGAAATCCTGCGATGTTTTGCCCGTTGATTTAATGCTCGGGAATACATAAAACGCACCGGTTGCTTCAAAACAGTCAAGTCCCATTTCGCGGAACGACTTTATAACAAAACGTCTTCTGTTGTCATATTCCTCACGCATATAATCAATATCATCATCGCCGTTACGCAGTGCATCAATAGCCGCATACTGGCTTGTTGTAGGTGCACACATAATTGCATACTGATGTATTTTAAGCATTACAGAAATAAGCTCTTTCGGACCGGTTACATAACCTAGTCTCCAGCCTGTCATTGCATAAGCCTTTGAGAAACCGCTTACAATAACAGTTCTTTCATACATTCCCGGTAAGGATGCGATAGAAATGTGTTTATGTCCGTATGTAAGTTCAGCATAAATTTCATCGGATAAAACAACAATGTTTGTATCTCTTAAAACTGCCGCAATTTTTTCAAGGTCTTCTTTTTCCATTACGCCGCCTGTCGGGTTATTCGGATAGGGAAGAACAAGAAGTTTTGTTTTTGGTGTAATTGCCGCTTTAAGAGCTTCCGGTGTAAGCTTGAAATTATCTTCTGCCGTAGTTGTAATCGGCACGGGAACGCCGCCTGCCAAAACCGTACATGGTTTATAGCATACAAAAGACGGTTCGGGAATAAGAACCTCGTCGCCCGGATTTATAACCGAACGTATTGCAATATCAATAGCCTCGCTACCGCCCACGGTTACAATAATCTGATTGGTAGGGTCGTATTCAATATCAAACTTTCTTGTAAGATATTTTGAAATTTCCTGACGGAGTTCAAGCACACCAGTATTTGAAGAATAGTGGGTGCTTCCTTTTTCAAGAGAATAAATACCCGATTCTCTTATATGCCAGGGTGTTACAAAGTCCGGTTCGCCAACACCAAGAGATATGGCGTCTTTCATTTCGGAAACAATGTCAAAAAACTTTCTTATGCCTGACGGCGGAATTGACGCTGCACGAGTTGAAATAACATCGTTTATGTTCACAGCGTAATCACCTGCCTGTCGTCCACTTCGTCGTTTTCAAAAACAACACCGTGGTCTTTGTATTTCTTAAGCACAAAATGAGTTGTTGTGCTTATTACGTGTTCCATTGTGGACAGAGTTTCTGCAACAAAAAGCGCAATACTTTTCATATCGGAGCCTTCAATTATAACCATAAGGTCGTATCCGCCGGAAGTAAGATATACGGAACGTACCTGCGGATATTTGTATATTCTTTCCGCAACCTTGTCAAACCCCTCGCCACGCTGAGGTGTTACGCGTAGGTCAATAAGTGCGGTAACCTTGTCGGAATCAGTTTTATCCCAATTAATCATTGCATTATATCCAAGAAGAATACCTTTATCTTCAAGGTCGGCAATTGTTTTTGCAACTGTATCTTCATCACTGCCAAGCATCGAAGCAATCTGTTTCGCTGTCATTTTGCAGTTGTCATCGAGAATTTTAAGAATTTTTTCGCTAAGCGCCATGCTTATCATTCCTTTACATTTTATATTCAGATATTATGTATTCAAGCTCGCTTTTATACTTGTTCATAGCGGCAATAACTTCCTGCTTAAGGGAAACAAGCTCGCCTGTTGTTTTGTTGATTGCAGCTTTTGCGTTTTCCATATCGATAGCCGCAATACGAAGCTGTTCTTCACGTTCAATCGCAAGCTTCTGCATAACATCGTCGGCTTCCATTTTAGCGCCTTCAACAATACTGTCGGCTTTCTGGCGCGCACTGATGAGAGCTTCGGAAATGGCTTTTTTTTCGGCATCAAGTGCGGTAAGGGTAGCGGAAAGAGCCTCTTTTTCTTCGGTAAGGTTTTTAACAACCTCATTAAGACGTGCAAGCTCAGCCTTTGCATCGCCGATTTCTTTCATATACTGTTTGCTTAAAATATCGTTATCTTCAATACGCTGGCGAAGCTTTGTGGCTTCTGCGGCGGCTTTTTTATTTTCTGCTTTTAAAGATTCTATTTCATACTGTGCGGCTTTTGCTTCGCCGGCAACTTTATTAAGCTCTGCTTCAGATTTTTCGCTCATTTCAGCCAGATATTCGCATACGGCTTTTTTGCTGTATCCGAATAATGAGCTTTTGAGTTTTTCGTTTTTCATATGTTTAGCCTTCTTTCTTGCTAATTGTTTCTCAACATTAATTAATAAGTAACTTACATTATATAACATTTTTCTTATCGTGTCAATATCATAAAATGACAAACTCCGCTTCTGTATGAAGCGGAGTTTTAAAATTTATTCTATTGTAACACCTTTACTTGCGGGGATAATCTGGACATATGTAATGCCGGGGTTAAGTATAATTTCCGTGCCCGACTCATCTTTAATAACGGTTTTTGCGAGTCTTGAAGATTTAGACCACGTAATTTCTTTATATTTTCCGTTTGTCATATAAAACCCTTTGCCCGACCCGATGTTATCAAGCTCCTGTCTGCCGGTATTGGTGCCGTCGTTCAGATTGTAATTATCCATATAAAGTACAATAACATTTTTAGCTGAAAGCGTCTGTCCGCTTTGTGATGCGTGAGGTGCGCCATTTATGTAACGCTCGTAGAGTTTGCTGTCAGCATTATACTCATATGTAAGTCTGTAAAACGGTGCATAGGGAAGAGTAAACTCTGTAGCGGGCTGCCCGTCAATTTCTGTATCCTGCTCGTTATACTTATAAATCAGCTCGTCCGATTCCTTGCGTATTCCTTTTACCTCTGCAAGCTCGGCAAGCTTGTCCGTACCTGTATAAAGCGTGTGCCACGATGATGTGTGAGTATAATCTCTGTGGAAATACTGTCCGTCAAGTCCGTTAAGTCCGTTTATATCTATCATACCCAGTGCGGCAATATCTCTGCCCGCTTGCGGGCTTTGGCCTGCGTGGACATAAATTGCATCATTTTCAAGGGCATAATCAAGAAAATAATGTCTTGCGGAGCGGACGGGACCAACTTTTGCAATATCATAATTTTTAAACAGTGCCATAAGTCTTGTTGCCGCACCCTCAACCGTTATTTCATAAACAAGATATGCATTTTCAAGTCCTGCCTGCGGACGTGCCGATTCTTCGTCATTATCAATCATTACGGCAATCGGCCTTGTTTTTGAAGATGTTATTTCTGCGTAGAATGTAGCCTCAGGAGTAATAATATCTTCAGGGGGACCAGAGCGTGTAACTGTTGTCGGCACTGTTTGTGAACAGCTGCACAAAATCGTTGCCATAAAAAGTATTGCAAAAAGTTTTTTCATAAAAATCATCCTTTTGAAAGTTATACTCACATTATATCATAATTTGTCGGGAAAGTAAATATTTTCAGCTGACAATTTCTTCAAGCGATGCATATGTATCGCTTGGCAGAGTAAGCCCTCTGTGATATGCAAAAATTTCACGTGCGGATTTAAGTATGCGGTATGCAGTGCTTTCACTTATATGGTTTTTGATTGATGCGCTTGTCACCCTTGATTGAATATCCGCTTTTTTTAATGGAAGATGAGCATTTTTGAAATATATATCACGAAGTACCTGTGCTGCATCATATCCGCGGTATTTCTGCTCTAGAGCTTTTACGGTTTTGCTTGCTGCATCAATATCCATAAGCTCACTGCGGTAGTGCCGCATTGTTTTATCGGCATTTATTGCCGCAGCCTCCGTAGGCTTTGAAATATGTCCCGCCCCAGCAGGAACTTCATTTGTTCGTCTGCTGGTGATGGCATAAACATATATCTTTTCACGGACATTATCTGCCTCAGGCTCTCCCAATCGGGAATATAGACGGAATGCCTCAATAATGTAATCTCTTGCTGAATCTTTTTTCATAATATCACTCCCATAAATATCTCTTTGTGAGATTTTATCACCGAAATAAAAATATGTCAACACGTTACGAGATAATACGAAAAAAGACTTGATTATTTAGTAAATAAAGGTTATAATAATATTATTATAGTTGAAAGGTGGAAAACAAATGGGCTCATTAGGAATGATTTTGTACTTCATTGTAATCATTGGAATTTTCTACTTCTTCATGATAAGACCTCAGAAGAAAAAAGAAAAACAGACAAAAGCAATGCTTGACGCAATGAAAGTAGGAGATGATATTCTTACAATCGGCGGAATGTACGGTACAATCAAAAACATTAAAGACGATAAGCTTCTCATTGAAACATCCAAACAGGACAAAACTGTTATTGAAATAGCACGTTGGGCTGTTAAAGATGTAATCAAATACGTAGAAGATAAATAATTTTGTATAGAGGGGGATTATAATGGATGCGCCAAGACGAAGAAGACCGTCAAAAAAGAGGTCAAGTTGGTTTGCAAATGAAGTTAAATACTTTGCGCCGTACTGGATACTTACGTTTATAATTGCGCTTCTTTTAATAGTTCTTGTTGCGATAGTATACATTATTTCGCCCCTTACACAAGGCGCTCTTCCGGGAATAAGCAGAACCATTTTCATAATTGCAGAGCTTATGACTGCGTACATAGCAGGCAAGGTAACAAAAACCTCGCCTATAGTTACAGGCTTTAAATATGGATTTGGTCTTTCCGTAATTCTTCTTTTTATAGGTCTTATAGCGGGAAGAATAGGAATATTCACATTTGAATTTCTGCTTGTTCTGTTTACGGGAATTCTTCTTGGAATGCTTGGCAGTTTTGTAGGGAAAAACTACAAGCCTGCTAAAAGAAGAAACTTAAATTTCAGAAACAAATAAATTTTATAAATGAGGTGTTAATATGAAACAGGTAAAAACAATTGCAGGTAACGTAATGAAAACAAACGCAAGCAAAGCAGGATGCGGCGAATGTCAGACATCATGCCAGTCTGCATGCAAAACATCATGTACAGTTGCAAATCAGAAATGCGAGAAATAATTAACTTAACATAAGTAAACATTCACCGCCTTAATTAACGGCGGTGTTTGTTTACACATAGTCAAAGGAAGATTTATTATGGTACATTGTTTTGAAATGCTTGGAAGCAGCATTGCTATTGACGTATACAGCGGCTGTGTTCATGTCATGGAAAAGCCTGCGTATATGCTTACTAAATACTATAGCGAGGCAGGCTTTGAAAAAGATGGTCTTTCAGAAAAAGCTATGGCTTTTTGCGGGGGCTTTTCCCGCGAAGCTCTTGAAGAAGCATATGAAGAAATAAAAGAGCTTTATGACGGGGATATGCTTTTCACGGAAGACTGTTATCAGGAAATTGCAAAAAACTTCAAAAAAGGAACAGTTGTAAAAGCGCTGTGTCTGCACGTTGCTCACGACTGTAACCTGAGGTGTAAATACTGTTTTGCAGATGAAGGGGATTACGGCGGCAAAAAAGGTCTTATGAGCCTTGAAACTGCAAAAGCGGCAATAGATTTTGTAATTAAGAATTCCGCTTCAAGAAGAAATATTGAAGTAGACTTCTTCGGCGGCGAGCCGCTTCTTAACTTTGATGTTGTTAAAGAAACGGTTAAATACGCACGCGAGCAGGAAAAGCTTCACGATAAAAACTTTAGATTTACGATTACAACAAACGGTCTTTTGCTTGATGACGAAAAGCTTGCATTTATAAACGAAAATATGTGCAATATAGTTCTCAGTATCGACGGCAGAAAAGAAATAAATGACAGAGTTCGTGTGAACGTAAATAAAAAAGGAAGCTATGATAAAATAGTTCCTGTATTCCAAAAGGTAGCGGAATCAAGAAATCAGGATAACTATTACGTAAGAGGCACCTTTACAAGATATAACCTTGATTTTGCAAAAGACGTGCTTCATCTTGCGGACCTTGGTTTTAAACAGATTTCGGTTGAACCGGTTGTTGCTCCTTTTGAAGAAGATTATGCTCTGCAGTATGAAGATATTGATACAATATGCAAGGAGTATGAAACTCTTGCAAAAGAATACATAAAACGTAAACAGGAAGGAAACGGATTTAATTTCTTCCACTTTATGATAGATTTGGACCAAGGTCCCTGCGTTGTAAAACGTTTAAGCGGATGCGGATGCGGCTGTGAATATATGGCTGTAACACCTGAAGGCGATATCTATCCCTGCCACCAGTTTGCAGGAAATGAAGAATTTAAAGTCGGCAACCTTAATGATGGTATAACAAATAAGGAACTCACTGCAAAATTTGCAAAAACAAATGTTTATACCAAACCCGACTGCGCAAATTGCTGGGCAAAATTCTATTGCAGCGGCGGATGCGTTGCAAATGCGCAGAACTTTAACGGGTCAATTGAAAAACCTTATGACCTTGCGTGTCATTTGCAGAAAAAAAGAGTTGAATGTGCAATTGCCATAAAAGCGGCATTGTAATTTAATACGAGGTGAAATTAAATGAAAAACTTTTTAAAACTTTTTGACAAATACAGCGTATGCTTATGGGCTATTGTAATTATGCTTATTATAAATATTACAATGCTTCCGTTTACATACAACCACATCAATCTGGGAATGCTTAAAATCCCGGTAACACCGCTTCTCATCATGCTCCCGATTTTAATGGGTGTTGTATATGCAATTTTTGTTTCATATGAAGACCCTGCAAAAAAAGTCAGAAAAGAAGTATTCCGTGTATGGAAACTTGTTAACTTTGCGCTTTTCTACATCCTTGACATACTTGTTTTTGTATATGCAGCAATACATAACAATATCCGATTTTAAGGTTGATTCCCCCGATAAATTCGGGGGAATTTTTAAAAGGGAGAGCTTATGAATAAAAAAGCGGTTATTTTCTGGCTTTTAACGTTTATGATAATGGCAGTAATATTTCATTTTTCATCACAGACAGCAGTGGAATCAACTGTAGTGAGTGTTGGTTTCTCCGAACGTCTTTTAAGGGCATTTCTTTCTATAACAAAAATGACAGAAGAAGAAATAGCTGTTACTGCAAAAATGATGGATGGAATGATAAGAGTAGTGGCGCATTACTCGATATTTTTACTGCTTGGCATCACGTGCTATCTTGCGGCATATTTTACAAAAAGAAGGACTCATATATATAAAAGTTTGTATTCGGTAGGAATCTGCGTAGCCTATGCAGTTTTCGACGAAATACATCAGTTTTTTGTTCCGGGACGAACGTTTCAGTTTTCGGATATACTGACCGATACGGCAGGAGTAATTACCGGTACGGCAATTGTAATAGGAATAATACTTTTAATGAGACGAAAAAAGGCGAGTGTATAACCACTCGCTTTTTTGTTTATACTAACAAAAAAATTGAAACAAGGTGATAGTATGAGCAAAAGAATGGGGCGGCAAACCGTACGATGCGGATTTCCGCCATCAATATACACATCATATTGCATTGCAGGGAAAAAAGAGGGGGAAGGTCCTCTCGGTGCTTTTTTTGATGAGATAAACGAGGATGCGCGTTTTGGAGAAGATACATGGGAAAAAGCGGAAAGTACACTTGTTAAAAACACAATTTGCGGACTGCTTGAAAAAAGCGGGCTTACGCAAGATGAAATTGATTATATTACTGCAGGCGATTTGCTAAACCAATGCTCCGGCAGTCACTTTGCAATCCGCTCTTTCGGGATACCGTTTTTCGGTCTTTACGGAGCATGTTCAACAATGGCGGAAAGTATGTCTGTTGCGGCGATGCTGGTTGACGGCGGATTTGCATCTAAGGTTATTGCTGCCACATCAAGCCATTTTTGTGCATCTGAAAAACAGTACCGATTTCCGCTTGAATACGGAGGTCAGCGTACTCCTACAGCCCAATGGACAGTAACGGGATCGGGTGCAGTTGTAATCGGGAAAACTTCTGCTCCGCCGTATATTACGCACATAACAACAGGAAAAATAATTGACAAAGGCATTACAGATCCGAATAATATGGGTGCGGCAATGGCACCTGCGGCAGCGGATACAATTTTGGCGCATTTTGATGATACGGGCTTTTCTCCGGAAGAATATGACCTTATTATCACCGGGGACCTTGGTAAAACAGGTTCAAATATTTTTAATGAACTACTAAAAAAAGAAGGGCTTGATATTGAAAAAAGACATATGGACTGCGGCACCGAAATATTTGACCATTCGCAGGATGCACACGCAGGCGGCAGCGGCTGTGGCTGCAGTGCAGTAACCTTCTGCGGTAAAATTATGAAAGATTTACAGGATAAGAAAATAAATAATGTGCTGTTTATGGCAACAGGTGCACTTATGAATCCTACATCAAGCCTGCAGGGCGAAAGTATTCCGTCAATAGCGCACGCACTTCGCATAACAAATCAGGGAGGGAATGTATGACGTATTTCTGGGCATTCGTAGTAGGTGGAGCAATTTGTCTTGTAGGACAAATTCTCCTTGATTATACCAAAATGACACCGGCAAGAATCCTTGTGCTTTTTGTGAGCGCAGGAGTATTTTTAACTGCACTCGGCTGGTACGAACCGCTTGTAAAGTTTGCCGGCGCAGGCGCAACAATTCCGATATCAGGATTTGGATATACACTTGCAAACGGCGCTAAAAAAGGTATTATCGAAAATGGAATACTGGGTATATTTTCGGGCGGAATAGCCGCCACGGCAGGTGGAATAGCCGCCGCAATAGTATTCGGATATATCTTTGCACTAATTTTTAAACCCAAGGAAAAGTGATAAAAAAATCCCCTCATACGAGGGGATTTAAATTTTTAAAATTATCCTACAAAGTTGGAGTAGGGGATTGTAAGCTCTACAAAGAAGCTCATACCGTTTGTAAGCGGCTCGTTTACATTTGTAATAAGAGATTCGGAGAACAAATCATTTGTTACATAGTTTGTTGTTCCAATATTATTTATAACGCATTTTACACGAACTGTAAATCCGTTACCGCTGTTATATACAAGCTCCGGATAGTATTCAAAATCAACATCAATTTCCATGGCTGTTTTTGCCTGTTCTTTAAGAACGGAAAGTTGGTCCATAAACATTGTTGCATATGATTTTGCAAAAATGAATATTTTTGCAGGGTTGCCGAAATCATCACCTGAAGCACCTTCTGCAAGTTTAAATGCTTTTTCGTAAACCGAAGTCGGAACACCTTCTGTTATAAGTGTATATACATCTGAATTGTAAGGAAGCACTGTTTTTTCTGATGTAACATATTTAGAAGAGTACGTACCATCATCTTTTTTAGCTGTAGATGTCACAGTTGAAAATCCACTGAATTCATCATACTGAACGAGCATTGCTGCAATATCTTTGGCAGTTGCCGCTTTATTAAGAGCGCTGTCATCGTTATATAACACGATATCATATTTGAAGTTGCCGCGAACTCTTCTTGAAACCGCTGCAACAAGCATTTTTAGTGCATCACTTATTGTAACGGGTTTATCAATGTTTTCAAGTGTAATCTTATCTTTTCCGAGAACAAGATTACACATTATAAAGAAATCTCTTGCATACTCATGCTCAAACGGAACTTCGGAATAGTAAGTATTGTATGCCGGATAATAACTGTCGGTTGCATAGCGGAGTGCTGCCCTTGCCATTTCGCCGTAAGTAATGGTGCCGTCTGCCGCATATGCACTGTCAAATGCAGCGGAAGAGTTATATGCATTTTTAAGAATATCGGCAGAAATAAGGTCAACAGCATTAAGAATAGCTGTTGATGTTCTTGACTTTATAATAAGTGCTGCTGCTTCTGCTCTTGTAAGTGTATCGGAGAGACGAAGGTCATATCCGTCATTACCAATCATAACGCCGGTTGAATAAATCCATGACACAGCATTTTTAGCATACGGAAGTTGTTCTTTGACAAATTCCGGAGCTTTAACTCCGGTTTTTCCGCCCGCACGGCGCCATAGAAGTTCAACGGTTTCACCTCTTGTAATTGCACGGTCCGGTTCAAAATTATTGCCGTTTCCTTTAAGCCCTGAATATATAATATATTCATATCCCCAGTGACTTTCATCAACATCATCAAATTCTTCTTTGCCGTTTTCTGTACCTTTGCCAATCATTTTAACAAATTCGGCACGGGTTACGGTGTTGTCGGGACGGAAAGACCCGTCTTCATATCCTCGTATAGTACCTTCATTAACAAGCTTCTCAACCGATGGCATTGCCCAGTGGTCAGCACCCATATCGGTAAATGCCGGTGCGGCCATAACAGCCATTGATGAAAGCACAACTGCTAACATTAAAATCAAGCTTAAAAATTTTTTCATTTTACATACCTCCACTTTAGTAAGCATATATAAAAATTATATCATAAAAAAACCTGTAATGCAATAGTGCACTACAGGTTTTTATCCATAATTTCAATTACACCGTCGAATGTACCGATACGACAAAGAAGAGCAGTTGTTTCCTTTTGATTCATGGAATTTAAAGTTACGGAAAAACATATATTTCCGTTTGGACTCTTTTCAACAGAACTTATTTTTACAATTTTGTCTTCGAGAAGCAATGCCATATTTTCAAAAACTTCGGGCGAAACAACCGTTATTAAAAGAGTAACCTTACTTTTTGAAGCAAGAATTCTTTTGGATAAGGGGGTAATAAGAAGCATTACAAGAATCATAATTATGGTGGTTGCGGTTGCAATTATGTAATATCCTATTCCTGCCGCAAGCCCTATACAAGCTGTAACCCAAAGTCCGGCAGCGGTTGTAAGTCCCTTTATTTTATCTCCGCCGGTAATTATACAACCAACACCCAGAAAACCGATACCGCTTATTACCTGCGCACCAAGACGTGTAACGTCGGTGTTCATACCAAGCGAAACTACAATGTATTCACTTATAAGCATTACAAGACACGCACCAAGACATACCATAATATGTGTACGAAGTCCGGCTTCGCGTCCACGTTCTGCACGTTCAAATCCGATTATTCCGCCAAGTAACACCGAAAGCAAAAGGCGTAAAATTGGTGTTAAAAAATCAGTCATAATTTTACCTCTCTTTTTTATATATGCACATTGTAGCATAAAAAAACGCAAAAATCAAGTAATGGTATAATATATTCACAAATTTTGATTTATTTGCATAAAAAACCAAAAAACTATTGATTTTTGTGTTTAAATATGGTATATTAATTCATAGGTCAAAAAGACTAAAAAAATTTATGTTTTGGGGGAATTAACAATGAAAAAAGTACTCAGTTTAATTCTTGCTGCAGCATTAATTCTTTGCTTTGCAGCATGCTCACAGCAGCCGGCAGTAGAAAAACCGGACAATGCCACAGTAATCAAAATGGGAACAAACGCAGCTTTCCCGCCGTATGAATTCAAAGAAGGCGAAGCTTTCAAAGGAATCGACGTTGACATTGCAACAGAAATTGCAAAAGAACTTGGTGCAGAGCTTGAAGTTGTTGATATGGAATTTGATTCTATCATCACATCTGTTCAAAAAGGCGAAGTTGATTTCGGTATGGCAGGTATGACTGTTACAGACGAAAGAAAACTTGAAGTAAACTTTACATCAAGCTACGCAACAGGGGTACAGGTTGTAATCGTTCCTGAAGGCTCAGACATCAAATCTCTTGATGATCTCGAAGGCAAAAAAATCGGTACACAGCTTGGAACAACAGGCGACATCTATTCAAAAGATGATTACGGCGAAGAAAACGTTGTAAGCTACAGCAAAGGTGCTGATGCAATAATCGCATTAAAAGGCGGCGACGTTGATGCAGTTATTATCGATAACGAACCGGCAAAAGCTTTTGTTGCACAGAACGAAGGACTTGAAATTCTTGAAACAGAATATGCTATAGAAGACTATGCTATCGCAGTTAAAAAGGAAAACACAGACCTTCTTGACAAAATCAACGCAGCACTTGAAAAACTTACAGCTGATGGTACAATAGACAGAATTATAGCAAACTACATTTCAGCTGAATAATTAACAAACAAAAATTATGCTGCAAGGACACAGCCTGTTCTTGCAGTATATTTGTTTTGTAAAGGATTGAGAAAATGAATAAAAAGAAATTATTTGCTGTTATTGCCACAGTAGTTATTCTTGCAGTCGCGGCCTGCTGGTGCGTTTTTGAAATACGTTCCGAAACTGTAGCAACCGAGGTTACGCCCGAAAAGGCACAGGAAATCGTTAACAGCGGGTTTGATGCGCTTGCGGTAACAAAATCGCTTCAATACATAGCCGACAAAAACAGCATAGAAGTAAATTCTGTTTCCTATGGTGACGAAAAGGATATTATACTGGACTGCACAGTAAACACAATTGATGTTCACGGTGTTATAGCGCCGGAATACAATGCCTTTTTAAGTACCGACGTTAAAAAAGGAAACGGTACAATGTTCAAATCCTCTCTTGATTTCAAAATGGATTTTGAACAGAAAATACTCACAATACTTGAAACAGCACCCGAAAAAATGGTGGATGTAACGCTTGTTCTTTACGATACAAAGGACGGAATAAAAATTTATCCGGAAAAAGCGGCGCTTGATGCGGTATATGGCGGAACAGAAACCATCAGGGAAGAAGTAAAAGCCATTACCACTATCACCACGGCAGAGGGTAGCGGAAAGAAAATAGAATCCACAAACGTAAATAAAGGTCTTGCGGAATGTTTTGAAATGCGCGTAACGGGAGCTAAACCCGATACATCAGGTTTTCTTGGCAGAACATGGAACTCCATTAAAGAAGATTTTGATATAAACTTTATTCAGCACGACAGATGGAAAACAATTTTCAAAGGTCTGTGGACAACAATAAAGCTTACATTTTTTGCACTTATCATCGGTATAGTTCTTGGTTTTATAGTGGCATTTGTAAGATGCACATACATAAAAAATCCGAAACACGGAATTCTGCTCAGCATATTTAACAAAATATGCGAAATATACCTTACGGTAACGCGCGGAACTCCGGCGGTTGTCCAGATTATGATTATATATTTCGTAATCTTTATGCCACTGGGTGTAGATAAATTCATTTCGGCAGTAGTATGCTTCGGTCTTAACTCGGGTGCATATGTTGCGGAAATTGTCCGTGGCGGAATAATGAGTGTTGACGACGGACAAACCGAAGCGGGCAGAAGCCTTGGCTTTACATATATGCAGACAATGTTCTACATTGTGTTCCCGCAGGCGTTCAAAACCGTTCTTCCGGCACTTGCAAACGAGTTTGTTGTTCTTCTTAAAGAAACATCAGTTGCTTTCTACATCGGTCTTGGCGACCTTATGTACGCAGGTAACGCAATAAGAAGCGCAACCTACAGCCCATTTATGCCACTTGTGGCAGTAGCACTTATTTATCTTGTAATGGTGCTCGGACTGTCAAAGCTTGTAAATCTTCTGGAAAGGAGAATGAGAAACAATGAACGATAATGTTGTAATCAGAACAGAAAACCTTTCCAAATGCTTTAAAGGAACAATCCATGCTTTAAATGGAATCTCAACCGAAATAAAACGAGGTGAAGTGGTTGTAATCATCGGGCCGTCAGGCTCCGGAAAATCCACATTCCTCCGGTCACTCAACCTGCTGGAAGAACCTACAGGCGGACATATTTATTTCGAAAACACAGATATTATGGACCCCAAAACTGACATAAATCTTATGAGAAGAAGAATGAGTATGGTGTTCCAGCAGTTCAACCTGTTTCCGCATATGACGGTACTTAAAAACCTCACTATGGGACCGATTAAACTCCTTAAAATGAGTAAAGCCGAAGCGGAAGAAAAAGCTCTTGCGCTTCTTGAAAGGGTAGGACTTAAAGACAGGGCAAATGCATATCCGTCACAGCTTTCCGGCGGACAGAAACAAAGGGTTGCAATCGTTCGCGCACTTTGTATGAATCCGGATGTAATGCTGTTTGACGAGCCTACATCAGCACTCGACCCCGAAATGGTAGGCGAGGTGCTTGATGTTATGAAATCCCTTGCAAAAGAGGGAATGACAATGGTTGTGGTAACACACGAAATAGGCTTTGCAAAAGAGGTTGCAAGCAGAGTTCTTTTTATAGACGAAGGTAAAATTATGGAAGAGGGCACACCTGAAGAAATCTTCACCGCCCCGAAAAACCCGAGAACACGCTCGTTCCTCGGCAAAGTATTATAATAGGAGGAAAAGAAATATGAAAAATTGTATAGTAGGTCAGTCAGGCGGCCCGACAGCCGTAATAAACGCATCACTTTGCGGTGTTGCATCAGCAGCACTTAAAAACGAAAACATCGGCACAGTTTACGGCGCGGTAAACGGAATTGTTGGTGTTTTGAACGAAAACTTTATTGATATGGCAAATATCCTTAAAACAAAAGAAGATGAAGAGCTTCTTAAAACAACTCCGGCATCATTCCTCGGCTCATGCAGATATAAACTGCCGAAACTTGATGACGAAAAAGATGATTTCAAAAAAATCTTTGACGTATTCACAAAATATGATATAGGATATTTCTTCTATATCGGCGGTAACGATTCAATGGATACTGTTGATAAGCTAAGCAGATATGCAGAAAAAATCGGTTATGATATCAATATCATCGGTGTACCGAAAACAGTTGATAACGACCTTATGGAAACCGACCATACACCGGGCTTTGGTTCAGCTGCAAAATATATTGCAACAACAGTACGTGAAGTTGGCCTTGACAGCGATGTTTATGACCTCAACTCCGTAACAATCGTTGAAATCATGGGAAGAAACGCAGGCTGGCTCACAGCAGCATCAGTTCTTGCAAGAAACGAAAAATGTGCAGCTCCGCATCTTATCTACCTCCCGGAAAGCGATTTTGATGACGAAAAATTCTTCAATGACATTAAAGAGCTTAACGCAAAAGGCGTTAAAAACATCATCGTTGCAGTATCCGAAGGTATCAGATATGCTGACGGCACATACGTTTGCGACAAAGCATCCAGCGGTCTTGTAGACACATTCGGACATAAATGCCTCAGCGGAACAGCAAAGGTTCTTGAAAATATGGTTCGTGATAACCTTGGTTTCAAAGCAAGAGGAATTGAAATTAACGTTCTGCAGAGATGTGCATCTCATTTCACATCACTTGTTGATATAAACGAAGCATTTGAAGTTGGCGCAGCAGGCGTTGCAGAAGCAGTAGCAGGCGGCACAGGTAAAATGATGGCTTATGAAAGAGTAAGCAATAAACCATATAAAATGCAGATTGTAAGCCGCGATATCAAGAATATCGCAAACGGCGAAAGAGTAGTTCCGCAGGAATGGATTTCAAACGGTAACGACGTAACACAGGAAATGATTGATTACGTTCAGCCGCTTATCGAAGGAACACCAACCCTTAAATATGAAAACGGACTTCCCGTATATTTGAAAAGATAAATATAAATGAAAAAGACGCCATCTGGCGTCTTTTTTTATCGCAAAAACCCTCTTTCGAGTTCGACTCTCTTCGATTTAACGACCAAAATAAAAAAGAGCACCTTGCGGTACTCTTTTCCATTTTGTAAGTGCAATATAATTTTACTGTTGTCTGTTTTTTGATGAAATATCTCGCTTTGCTCGATATGAAATAATCCTGATGGATTATGAAATATGTTGCTAACGCAAAATATGAAATAAAATTTGCCTTTCATATTGCGTAGCAATATTTCATACACGAAGTGTATTTCATAGTGTAGCTATTTCACTTGCCTATGGCAAATTTCATTGAAAAAGAGATAATTTTACCGATAGTAAAATTATCTCTTTTTCTTGGTGGAGACGAGGAGAGTCGAACTCCTGTCCGAAAACAAATTCACAAAGACTTCTCCGGGTGCAGTTTGTGATTAAATTTCCCTTACTGCAGGGTTCACAAACAACCCCTGCAGCTCGGTAGCTTCATTATTCATGGTCGGCTCAAAGCTTTGCCGGCTCACGTTCACCACAAGTATTCGCCTTATCCTATGCTGTGGTCATCACAGGTAAGACGGCTGCACTTAGGCAGCTAATAAATTAGATTCGTTATTTAATTTATAACTTTACAGGTTTTAAAGTTGACCTGCACAACTACCCGCTATCTTAGCTTCATCGTCCCCGTCGAAACCGGTACGTCCCCATATTAATATTTAGCGTTTTCTTTCACTGCACGGTCCATATCTCTCTGGGAATCTTTCTTTGCGGCGGCTTCACGCTTATCGTAAAGCTTTTTACCTTTTGCAAGCGCAAATTCAAGTTTTATCTTACTTTTTTTGAAATATAGCGAAAGCGGAACAAGCGAATATCCCTCTTTCATTACTTCAAAATGAAGCTTGTTGATTTCCTGTTTGTGAAGTAGCAGTTTTCTTTTGCGAAGTGGATCTTTATTGAATATATTACCCATTTCGTAAGGGCTTATGTGCATACCTTTAACAAAAGCTTCGCCGTCGTCAATGGAAACCCAGCTGTCTTTCAGGTTAACCTTGCCGCCCCTTACGGATTTAACCTCCGTACCCACAAGTTCAATGCCGGCTTCATACTTATCTTTAACGTCGTATAAATGGTACGCCTGTTTGTTTTTTGCAATTATTTTTACGCCTTCCGTACTCAAATCCGGCACCTCCTTTGTTTAATCCGCTATAGTATTATAGCACATTTTTTGCCCTGTTGCAAGGATAAAATTATGACAAAAATTTTACCTCTTGAATATCATGAATTTTTGTGATACACTTATTCATAAGATAGATGGGAGGTATTATAATGAAAATATGTGTATTTGGTGCGGCAAGCTACGAAATTGATAAATGTTATATAGATGCAGTTGAAAAACTTGGCGAAGAAATGGCAAAAAGGGGACACGCGCTTGTATTTGGTGCAGGCGGCAACGGACTTATGGGTGCGGCGGCACGCGGTGTAACACGCGGCGGCGGCGAAATTTATGGTGTAATTCCCACATTTTTCCGTGATGAAACAATAGAACTTATTTATGATAAATGTACCCAGCTTATATATACGGAAACAATGGCGGAACGAAAAGCAAAAATGGAAGACCTTGCCGAAGCGTTTATTATCACACCCGGCGGCATAGGCACACTTGAAGAGTTTTTTCAGGTGCTTACATTAAAACAGCTTGGCAGACATGTTAAACCTATAGTGATTTTTGATGTGAACGGATACTACAAAAAACTGGAAGATTTTCTTGATATAGCACTGCAGCAGAAATTTATAAATGCAAATTGCAAAGATTTGTATTACTATGCAAAATCTGCTGAAGATGCAGTTTCCTATATCGAAAACGACAAACAAATCAGGAAGGATGTTCACGACCTGAAAAAAGGATAGGAATAAGCCTCCTTTGTGTAAAGGGAGGGGGACCACCGCAGGTGGTGGAGGGATTGTAACTGTAGGAAATGACCTGTGTGTACTTCCGAAAACCACGCAAAAAAAGGCTTCCCGTTTGGGAAGCTTTTTTATTTTATCTTATACCATAATTTTCGATAATGTAATCCATATCTTTATCTCCACGTCCGGAGAGGTTAATCAGTACAGAACCGTGTTCCATGGTTTTTGCAAGTTTCATTCCGTATGCCACAGCGTGTGAGCTTTCGATAGCAGGAATGATACCTTCAAGTCTTGCAAGACGGTAGAATGCATCAATGGTTTCTTCGTCGTCAATTACATCATACTTAACTCTGCCGATTTCCTGAAGGAATGCGTGTTCCGGGCCGGAAGACGGATAATCAAGTCCGCTTGCAACGGAATATACGGGAGCCGGCTCGCCGTTTTCGTCTTTCAGCATAATGCTGTTGAATCCGTGCATAACGCCCTCTGTACCATATTTCAGGCTTGCCGCATGGTCGCCAAGCTTCGGACCTCTGCCAAGCGGTTCAATACCATAAATATCAACCGGGTCGTTAAGGAAACCTGCAAAAAGTCCTGCCGCGTTTGAACCGCCGCCCACGCACGCAACAATAGCATCCGGCAAATGACCTGTCATATCAACAAACTGCTGCCGTGCTTCAATACCCACAACGCTCTGGAAATCACGTACCATCATAGGGAACGGGTGAGGACCGAGCACAGACCCGATGCAGTAAATAGAATCCTTATATTCTTTGCTGTATGCGTCAAATGCCGCATCAACAGCTTCTTTAAGAGTTTTGAGTCCGTGTGTAACTTCAACAACATTAGCACCGAGTATTTTCATTCTTGCAACGTTAGGTGCCTGTTTTTTAATGTCAACAGAGCCCATATAAATATCACATTCAAGCCCGAAATAAGCCGCCGCGGTAGCAAGAGCAACACCGTGCTGACCGGCACCTGTTTCGGCAATAACCTTTTTCTTACCCATATATTTTGCAAGCAGCGCTTCCCCCATACAGTGATTGAGCTTATGCGCACCGGAATGGTTAAGGTCTTCACGCTTTGCATAAAGCTGAACCTTGCCGCCGAGCGCATCGGAAAGACGTTCAAGATGCGTAACCGGAGTAGGTCTGCCCTGAAACTCTTTTCTTATTCGGCGAAGCTCAGCAATAAACTTTCTTGACTGGCAGATGGAATAATAAGCTTCTGTAATTTCAGCCATAGCATTTTTAAGCTTATCGTCAATATAAACTCCGCCGTATTTTCCGAAATAGCCATCCTTGTCGGGATAGTTGTTAAAATAAGTATCAAAATCAACATTACCGATTTTCATAATTGTTTCCTCCTAAAAATAAAAAATCCTTGAAAGCCTTATTGCTTTCAAGGACGAATATCAACATATCCGCGGTGCCACCTTGAATTCACGTCTTTGACACGTGCGCTTGGCAGGGTACCAACATACCCCCGGCTTATAACGCAAGCCTTAACGTCGGCGCATTTAACGCCGCCCTTAGCAGTCCATATTACTCAAACAGCCTTTGCGGAACTTCCACCATAATCCGCTCGCTATAAAAGACCGGCTTTGACTTTTTTCTGCCTCATCGGTTTATATGAAATTACTGTCATTATATCACCCTCGCAATTTTTTGTCAATACCTTTTTTGTAATTAACATATTGACAAATATACTTATAATATGATAAAATAATTAAAAAGCTGTGAACGGAAAAAAGTAAGCAGGCGGATGGAGCACAGAGAAACGGTGGTTGGTGCAAGCCGGGGTCCGAAACCATGCTGAATACGGTCCGGGAGCTGCAGGGGAGAAGTACGTACCTCCTGCCGGGTGCACCCGTTACAGTGCGTAAGTAGTGTAAGTTTCTTTCTTATCTTACCTACTTGCTGAGGCAGGCTTCGTGAGGAGTCTGTGAACTGAGGTGGTATCACGGAACATTTTCCGTCCTCTGACTTATCGGAGGACGGTTTTTTATTGTTGAAAACAACAAGGTTCCGGGGTGCCCGGCCGCAATCTTCGATTGCGCTAACGGGTCGGGTTCTTATTGCCATTCCGCCACCCGGTAATAAATAAAGAAAGGATGATGAAAAGTGGCAGTAAAAATTATTATGTTAATCGTGTTCTTTGCGGTTATGCTCGGAGTAGGGTTCTACTGCAAAAAACACACAACAGACGTGTCGGGTTTTGTGCTCGGCGGAAGAAATGTAGGCCCGTGGCTTACAGCGTTTGCTTACGGAACGTCGTATTTTTCGGCGGTTATTTTCGTAGGTTATGCAGGTCAGTTCGGCTGGAAATTCGGTATTGCCTCCACATGGATCGGTCTTGGTAATGCGTTTTTAGGCTCACTTCTTGCGTGGGTAATCCTCGGCAGAAGAACAAGACTTCAGACCCAGCATCTGGGTACGGCAACAATGCCCGAATATTTCGGCAAACGTTTTGACAGCAATGCGCTTAAAATTGTTGCATCATTAATCGTGTTTGTATTTCTCATACCTTACACAGCATCGCTATATAACGGACTTTCAAGACTTTTTGAAATGGCGTTCGGAAATTATGTTACATATGATACATGTGTAATTGTAATGGCTGTGCTTACAGGTGTTTATGTAATTGCCGGCGGATATATGGCAACAGCAATAAATGACTTTATACAGGGGCTTATAATGCTTGGCGGAATTATTGCCGTAATTGCGGCAGTACTTTCCGGTCACGGCGGATTTATGGGCGCAATTACAGAGCTTGCAAATGTTGAACATGCAGTTCCGGGCGCATATGCATCCTTCTTCGGACCTGACCCGCTTGGACTTTTCAGTGTTGTAATTCTTACATCACTCGGTACCTGGGGACTTCCGCAGATGGTACAGAAATTCTATGCCATCAAAAGCGAAAAGAACATTGCAAAAGGAACAATCATTTCAACCATATTTGCAATAGTTGTTGCCGGCGGATGTTATTTCCTTGGCGGATTTGCGCAGATTTCAGGTGTTGAAGCGGTATCAGGTAATCCGGTCGGCGGATACGACGCTGTTATTCCGGCAATGCTGAGCGGTATGCCCGACATTTTAATCGGTGTTGTTATCGTGCTTGTTCTTTCAGCATCAATGTCAACTCTGTCATCACTTGTTATGGCATCAAGCTCAACACTCACACTTGATATGATTAAAGGTCATATTGTAAAAGATATGAGCGAAAAGAAGCAGGTTCTTGTTATGAGAATATTCATTGTTATCTTTATTGCCGTATCTGCCTTTATTGCAATAAACAAAGATAAACTCGGTTACATAGCAGATATGATGGGAATTTCATGGGGTGCTCTTGCAGGTGCGTTCCTTGCACCATTCCTGTACGGACTTTATGCAAAATGGGTTTCAAAACCTGCCGTATGGGCAAGCTTCATTTTCGGCTCCGGCATAATGATTTTGAATATGTTTTTCAGAAGTTCGTTCCCAGTTGTTTTACAGTCGCCCATCAACTGCGGAGCATTTGCGATGATAGCAGGTCTTGTAATAGTACCTGTTGTAAGCCTTATAACCAAAAAACCTGACAAACAGCTTGTTGATAATATGTTCTCTTGCTATGAAAGCAAGGTTACGGTTTCTGCAAAAAAAGCACTTGGTGAATAAAAATTTCTCCTGAAAGGAAGAACAAAATGCCTATTACAGATTTTCTTGAAAAAAATGCAAGGCTTCATCCGAATGAGGTAAGCCTTGTTGAAGTAAATCCGGAAAACCAGCCGGACAAAAATGTTTCGTGGCACGAATACAGCCTTATCGAAGCATCAGGCACAGGTAAATACAGACGTGAACTTACCTGGCGCGAATTTGATGTTGCAGCAAACAGATTTGCAAATCTTCTGCTTACACGCGGCGTCAAAAAAGGGGATAAGGTTGCAATTCTTATGATGAACTGCATTGACTGGCTTCCCATTTATTTCGGTATAATGAAATCGGGCGCAATTGCCGTTCCTATGAACTTCCGTTTCTCAGCTGACGAAATTGAATACTGTTCAGACCTTGCGGATATTTCGGTTATGGTTTTTGGTCCGGAATTTATACAGCGTATTGAATCCGTTTTGCCAAAACTTCGTATAAAACACTATTTCTTTGTAGGAGATAACACTCCTGCATTTGCGGATAATTACGGTGAAATGATTACATATTGCTCATCAGCGGCTCCTGCCGTTGAAATTTCCGATGAGGATGATGGTGCGATATACTTTTCTTCGGGAACAACAGGCTTCCCGAAAGCAATTCTGCATAGGCATAAAGCACTGGTGGCATCATGCCAGGTGGAACAAAATCACCATTCACAAGGAAGAGATGATGTGTTCCTTTGCATTCCGCCACTTTATCATACCGGCGCAAAAATGCATTGGTTCGGCTCACTTCTTGCAGGTTCAAAAGCGGTAATCCTCCGTGGCATAAAACCGGAATGGATTCTGCAGACAGTATCCGACGAAAAAGCAACCATCGTGTGGCTTTTAGTGCCGTGGGCGCAGGATATTCTTGATGCAATCGAACGTGGGGATATAAACCTTTCGGACTACAGACTGGCGCAGTGGAGACTTATGCATATCGGTGCACAGCCGGTACCGCCGTCACTTATCAAACGCTGGAAAGAGGTTTTCCCGAACCACGATTATGATACAAACTACGGACTCAGCGAATCCATAGGACCGGGCGCAGTACATCTTGGTGTTGAAAATATACATAAAGTCGGTGCAATCGGTATTCCGGGATATAACTGGCAGGTAAAAATTGTTGACGAAACAGGAAACGATGTACCGCAGGGCGAAGTCGGTGAACTTTGCCTTAAAGGTGATGGCGTTATGAAATGCTATTATAAAAATCCTGAAGCAACACGTGACGTGCTTACTCCCGACGGATGGCTCTATACGGGTGATATGGCAAAGCAGGACGAAGACGGATTTATTTATCTTGTTGACCGTAAGAAAGATGTAATCATCGTTGGCGGTGAAAACATCTATCCCGTGCAGATAGAAGATTTCCTTCGTTCAAACGAAAAAATAAACGATGTAGGTGTTATCGGTCTTCCGGACGAGAGACTTGGCGAAATCACAGCAGCAATCATTCAGCTTAAAGAAGGAATGACCGCTACGGAAGAAGAAATGCACGAATTCTGCAAAGCACTTCCAAGATATAAACGCCCGAAAAAGATTATTTTTGCGGATATTCCAAGAAACGCAACAGGAAAAATCCAGAAAAATGCCCTGCGTGAACGCTACGGCGCCGCACGCCTTGTAGAGGCAGAAACAACTAAATGAAACCAGTCGGCACGTAGTCTTGCGTGCCGATTTTTGTATTGAAATCACAAAAAATGTATGATATAATTGATGCATACACAATTAAAATAGTTTAGCAAGCATATAACTATTTGATAATATTTATCAAGGTGATGTGAATGAATAAAAAAATATGTATTATTATCATTGCTACAATCTTATTTTTGGCTATTTGTGGCATTTTGTATCATTATTTGGTTATCCCGCAGAATCAGCATATATCACCTGAAGATGCCGAAAAGTTATGTTACTCTGTTTTAGGAGATAAAGACGAGAACACGGGCTTTCCGTTTTCCTTCGGTGTCACAGAAACCATTGAAAAAGACGGAAAAGAATATTATGTCATACGCGCTTCATGGCTTGTTAACAACAACCATATGTCATACATCGGTGATTTTTTTGTTTCTGTGGACGGCAAAGAAATGTATACTGGGTTGGCTTGGAAAGATGAATATACAATAGAAACTCTCATATGGAGCAAATGACTTTTGCTAAATTTGTTCAGTAATTATAATTCAGTAGGATAATACCGAAAGGAAGATGATATGAAGCACGCGCATATAATTCATAAAGAGCACAAATTTTCGTGGGTGCAGGCATGCTGGCTTGTGGCGGCGGTTATTCTTTTTGCCGCGGCAGTATTTGCATTTGAAACGCACGATAATCTTACACTTGCCGCCCGAACACTCGGCACGGCAATGTTTATTGCAGGTAGCATAAACCTTTTTGTATGTATTAAAAAAAGCCATGAAATTCACGGTTCGCGCTGGCTTATTGCAGACGGAATATGCACAATTCTTCTTGCAATTTTCCCTCTTTTTAATCAGCTTTCCTCACCGGTACTCATTCCATTTTTCTTTGGAATGTGGGAACTATTTTCGGGCATAATCAAGGTTATGGACGGCGTTGAACTCAAAGAAGAGCATTACCATCCGTGGAAGGCCATTTCCGTTATCGGTTGGGCAGAGCTTATTTCGGGAACGGCATCGCTTATCAAACCGCTTGATGACCTTGTTGGCATAAATAAGGTAATTGCCGTTATTTTCCTTGTTCAGTGCACGGGATTTGCGCTTAAAGCATTTATGTATAAATACCTGACAGAATAGGGTTTATATACACTTTAAAAAAATCTTGACAAAATTTGATTATAAGTATATATTATATATGAATGGGATGCCCATCTCAAATACGGTTTGAGGCGGGCATTTTATTTAGATTGAACGGAGGAATTTGCTTATGCTGTTATCAGGCGCTGATATTGTAATAAAAACTCTGCTTGAACAAGGATGCAACGTAGTGTTTGGCTACCCCGGCGGGCAGATTCTTAGTGTATATGATTCGCTTTATAAATATAAAGACGAAATATGTCATGTGCTTTCAGCACATGAACAGGGAGCTGCACACGCCGCCGATGGGTATGCAAGGGCAACCGGTAAGGTTGGTGTTGTACTTGCAACATCGGGTCCCGGTGCAACAAATCTTGTAACGGGAATTGCAACTGCGCATCTTGATTCTGTTCCAATGGTTGCAATAACGGGCAACGTAGCAACCTCGCAGATAGGGTATGACAGTTTTCAGGAAATTGATATAACAGGTATAACACTTCCCATAACAAAACATAACTATTTTGTCGGCGATGTTACCGAGCTTGCGGATACAATCCGTGAAGCATTTTCGCTTGCAATGTCGGGCCGTCCGGGTCCTGTTCTGGTGGATATTCCAAAAGATGTACAGATGGCAATGTGTGAATATACACCCGCACCGGCGGTAGTTATGAATGAAAAGCTTCCTGCAAAAGATAAAAGGCTTGCGGTAGCGGCAAAATGTATAAACGAATCCGAAAAACCGTATATCTATTTCGGCGGCGGGCTTGTTTCAAGTGGAGCGGGAGAAGAACTTATTCAGCTTGCAGATAAAATAGACGCACCGATAGGCTGTTCAATGATGGGACTTTCCGCAATCCCGACAGACCATCCGCGTTTTCTCGGTATGCAGGGAATGCATGGGAAATTCGCTTCATCGGCAGCAATGAACAGCGCAGACTGCATAATTTCGCTTGGCACAAGGTTTAATGACCGTGTTATAGGTGAAAGAGAAAACTTTAACCTCAAAGCAAAAATAGTACATATTGATATAGATGCTTCGGAGCTGTCAAAAACAATAACCGCGCATCATAACCTTCGTGGGGATATAAAGAAAACGCTTGAAAAGCTTATTCCACTGCTCGATGAAAAAACTCATCCAAAATGGCAGAAAGAAATAGATGCCCTTCGCAAAAAAGGTTTGGAATATGAAGATAAGCGTGAGGGTATGACCCCGAAAAACATTCTTGAATTGCTGAACAGCTATATAGAACCTGACATGCCTGTTGCAACAGATGTTGGACAGCATCAGATGTGGGCAGCGCAAACGCTTAAGTTTTCAAAAAGCCGTAAATTTATTTCAAGTGGCGGACTTGGTACAATGGGCTTCGGGCTTGGTGCGGCAATCGGCGCACATGTAGGAACGGGCAAAAAAACCGTTCTTATAACAGGTGATGGCAGTTTCGGAATGAACCTTAACGAGCTTGTAGTTGCGGTCGAAAATAACGTTCCGCTTGTTATTCTTATAATGAACAACGGTGTTCTTGGTATGGTACGCCAGATGCAGACAATGTATTTTGAAAAGCATTATTCAGGGACCGTACTTGGTCGTCCGACAGATTTTGTAAAAGTGGCAGAGGGTTTTGGTGCAAAAGGGGAAAGGGTGTCAACACTTGATGAACTTAAAACAGCCTTTGACAATGCCTTTTCGTGTGACGGTACATATGTTATAGACTGCGCTGTGGATAAAGATGAATTTGTACTTCCCGTAATGTCAGCGGGCGGATGCACAGAAGAAATAATCGTTGAAAGTGGGGAATTCCTTAAATGAACAGATATACAATGGCGGTACTTGTAAGCAATAAATTCGGTGTACTTAACCGTGTAACAAGTATGTTCAGACGTCGCAGATTTAACATTAATGCACTTACTGTAAGTGAAACCGAATCTGCGCAGTATTCGCGTATAACGGTTATTTTTGAAGGCGATGATATTGAAAAACAACAGCTTGTAAATCAGCTTCAGAAATTGCCGGATGTTTCTGCCATAAGAGACCTTGAACCCGAAACATCCGTAAGCTGCGAGCTTATGCTTATCAAAATGGAAAATAAGGCAGATACAAGAGATGAAATAATGATGGCGGCAAAAGCATTCGGCGCGCAAACAGTGGATTACACCCGTGAATCAATGGTATTTCAGCTTACTGCAGACAGTACCAAGATTGACGAATTTATAAATCTTATGCGTGATTACGAAATTCTTGAAATTTGCCGTACAGGCAGTATTTCGCTTGAAAAAGGCGCAACAACAATAAGGAAAGTAACAAACTTATAAAAACAATAATCAAATATATATAAAAAAAACTTGACAAATACGGAAAAAGTATGTATAATATACTTTGTATGTAAACGGTTAAAGTTCGGAGGAAAGTATGGAACTTGATTTAATCGGTATTTTAAATAACAACGGTGCCTCGCTTAAAGTGGACGGAACCGTAAGTTTTGAAAATATGGAATTTTCCGGCACGGAATATAAGTTTTCCGCTCCGCTTTCCATACAAGGAAAAATTGCAAATGTAAGCGGCGTGCTTGAATTTTCGGCTCACGTTACAGGCTCTGCTGATACATTTTGTGATAGATGTACAAAACCCATCGGCATTGAAATTGATTACGAGTTTAATGAAACATTGGTTCAGGCGGATACAGAAGTAGAAGATGCTGACGATGTGCTGGTGCTTGACGAATCGGTTATCAATGTGGATGATATTGCACTTAATAATTTCCTTACAAACTGCTCACTTCAGCATTTGTGCAAGCCTGATTGTAAAGGTCTGTGCCAGGTGTGCGGTGCGGATAAAAATACTGAAAAATGTTCCTGCGAAGAAAATGTTACGGACCCCCGTTTGGACGTATTGAACCATTTGTTTAAAGACTGATTAAACATCAGATTTAATATACACTTTAAGTACATTAATTGCTGCTTATCTAAGGAGGTGTTCGGGTATGGCAGTACCAAAGAGAAAAACATCAAAAGCAAGACGTGATAAAAGAAGAGCTAATTGGAAACTTGCTATTCCGGGTATGGTAGTGTGCCCGCAGTGTCGTGAGTACAAAATGCCGCATAGGATTTGCAGCGCATGCGGATATTACAACGGTAAAGAAGTAATTGCAAACACACAGGAAGCATAATAAAATTATCATGGTCCATGCAAAAAGGGGGTAGCACTACTCCCTTTATTTTTTTTCTTGGGGAAAGGTGATAATATGGATAAATATAACGAAATTTCGTGCGTTGAAAAGAATAGTCCGGCTGATTCGGCAGGGATTATAGCGGGCGATATTATTACAAGTATAAACGGTAGTGACGTGTATGACGTATTGCAGTATAAATATCTTTGCGCCGATACAAAACTTGACATTGAAATTTCCCGCGGCGGCATAGCAAAAACATTTTATATAACTAAAGAAGAATATGAAGACCTTGGTCTTGAATTTACATATCCGCTTATGTCAAAGGCAAAAGGCTGTGCAAATAAATGCATTTTCTGTTTTATTGATCAGCTGCCGCCGAATATGCGTAAAACGCTCTATTTCAAAGACGACGATTCAAGGCTTTCGTTTTTGCACGGAAACTATGTAACACTTACCAACCTTTCCAAACGTGAAATCAAAAACATAGGTGAAATGAAAATAAGTCCCATAAACGTTTCGGTCCATACAACAGACCCTAACTTAAGGGAATTTATGATAAAAAACAAAAATGCCGGCAAAATGCTTGATATTATGAAATATTGGGCAGAGTGCGGCATTGTAATGAACGCGCAGATAGTCCTTTGCAGGGGCATTAACGATGGTGCGGCACTTGATAAAACAATTTCGGATTTGGCAAATATGTATCCATCTGTAACGTCGGTTTCGGTTGTTCCTGTAGGAATAACAAAATACCGTGACGGACTTTATCCGCTAAAGCCTTATGATAAAGAGGCAGCGGTGCAGGTGGTAAGTCAGGTTGCCTCCTGGCAGGACAAACTTCTTTCCAAAATCGGAAGCCGCTTTATCTTTGCTGCGGACGAGTTTTATCTTAAAGCTGAAGAAGAAATTCCGCCGTTTGAAGCATATGAAGACTTTCCGCAGATTGAAAACGGCGTAGGTCTTATTGCGTCAATGCAGGACGAATTTGACTTTGCAATTGAAGATGTAAAACCGCTTAAAAAAGAAAAAACCGTAAGCATTGCAACGGGAATGGCGGCGCTTTCGTTTGTGCAGTCGCTGGCAAAGCGTCTTGAAGAAAAAACCGGTAACCTTAAAATAAACGTGTATGGAATAGAGAATACAGTTTTTGGCGAAAATATAACTGTTGCAGGACTTCTTTGTGGATGCGACATTATAAACCAGCTTAAAGATAAGGAACTTGGACAGGCACTTTACATAACAACGTCAATGCTTCGTGCAGGGGAAAATGTCCTGCTTGATGATGTAACCACAGACGACATTGAGAAGAAGCTTGGCACAAAAGTAATTGTAACTGATAACGACGGGTTTGATTTTGTCGATAAGTTGACAAAAATGCCATAATAGTATATAATTGTAAGGATAAAATAGTGGGGTAAAAAAGTATGAAACCTATTGTAGCTATAGTTGGAAGACCTAATGTTGGAAAATCATCCTTGTTTAACAGACTTGTGGGCAAAAGAGTGTCTATCGTAGAAGATACTCCGGGCGTAACAAGGGACAGAATTTATGCCGAAACAGAATGGCGGAACATTCCGTTTCTTCTTGTTGATACCGGCGGTATCGAACCGGATAATGACGATATAATTTTGTCGCAGATGCGCCTGCAGGCACAAACAGCAATAGACACGGCTGATGTAATAATATTTGTTGTGGATGTAAAAACAGGACTTACCGCAACCGACCAGAGTGTTGCATCAATGCTTTTAAAGTCAGGTAAACCTGTTGTTCTTACAGTAAACAAAACGGATAAAGTCGGCGATCCGCCAATGGAATTTTATGAATTCTATAACCTTGGCATGGGCGATCCGGTTGCTGTGTCGAGTCTGCAAAGTCTCGGACTCGGTGATTTGCTTGACCGTGTATACGAGCATTTCCCGAATCCCGATGAAATAGAAGAAGAGGATGACGTAATCAAGGTTGCCATAATCGGCAGACCGAACGCGGGAAAATCCTCGCTTATCAACTGTATCATCGGCGAAGAGCGTTCTATCGTAAGCGATATTCCCGGCACAACAAGAGATGCGGTTGACGCACCTTTTGAAAAAGACGGACAAAAATATCTGTTTATCGATACTGCGGGTCTTCGTAAAAAATCCAGAATTGATGACGAAATTGAAAAATACAGTGTAATAAGAGCACTTGCGGCAGTAGAACGTGCGGATGTGTGCCTTCTTATGGTAGACGGTAATGGCGGTATCGCCGAACAGGACGCCAAAATTGCAGGCTATGCCCACGAAGAAGGCAAGGCTACTATTGTGCTTGTGAATAAATGGGATCTCATTGAAAAACAGACCAATACAATGAGAGATTATAAAACAAAAGTTATGGAACAGCTTTCGTTTATGCAGTATGCTCCCATTGAATTTATTTCAGCAAAAACGGGCGCAAGAGTAAACAAAGTTTTTGACCTTATTAAATCCGTAGCGGCAATGAACGCAATAAGAATAAAAACAGGTGCGCTTAATGATATTATAAACGAAGCAACACTTAAAGTTCAGCCGCCGTCGGATAAAGGCAGAAGACTCAAAATATATTATGCAACTCAACCATCAACAAAACCGCCAACGTTTGTTTTGTTTGTCAATAATAAAGAGCTTGCACATTTCTCATACATCAGATACCTTGAAAATCAGATAAGAGATGCCTTTTCAATCGAGGGCACACCAATCAGATTTATCATAAGAGAAAAAGGCGAGAAAAAGTAAAGGGGTAATATAAATGAACTATTTGTTAATAGCAATATTTGCTGTTATTGCATATCTTCTTGGCAGTATCAACAGTTCAATCCTTATAGGAAGACTTTTCGGTGTTAAAGACATAAGAAAACACGGCAGCGGAAACGCCGGCGCAACAAACACACTCCGTACAATCGGTAAAAAAGCGGCAATTCTTGCACTTGTAGGGGACGCGCTCAAAGGTGTTATTGCTGTCCTTATCACACGTTTTGTTCTTGGTATATTTATAAAAGGCGACCTTCTTCGTATAGCGGAATATATAGTTTCCGTTGCGGCAGTTCTCGGTCATAATTTCCCGATATTCTTCCAGTTCAAAGGCGGCAAGGGTATTGTAACAACTGCGGCAGTAGGTGCAATGGCAGACCCGCTTATGGCACTTGTTGTAATTGCAATTGGCGTTGGTACAATTATAATCAGTAAATACGTGTCCCTCGGCAGCGTATGTGCAATGATTTCATATCCGATTCTCGTAATCATTACGGGCGGAGATGTTCCTTATATAATATTCTCTACCGTGCTTATGCTCCTTGCGGTTATCAAACACAGAGCAAACATAAAAAGACTTATAAAACACGAAGAAAGTAAAATAACTTCAAAAAAGGCGTAAACTATGAATAAAAAGAATGCGGCAGGAACAGTCAGCTTCATATTTATTGCAATAATGCTGTCAAAAGTACTCGGGCAGGTACGCGAAATGGTTATTGCGGCAATCTATGGGACAAGCGCACAGGCAAGTGCCTATTTTATGGCATCACAGCTTCCTGTAAGCTTTTTCGATATGATACTCGGCTCGGCAATATCCTCGGCGTTCATACCCGTGTACAATATGTTTATGGAAACAGACGGCAAGGAAAGGGCAAACCTTTTTGCAACCCGTTTTTTAAACGTAATCATACTTGCAACAGCGGTTATTTCGGCACTTGGTATTGCATTTGCAGGTCCGATTATGTCCGTTTTCGGACCAAGCCTTGATATGTCAACAAAACTGCTTGCAGCCCAGCTACTGCAGATTATGTTTCCAATGCTTATTTTTACGGGTATGGCATTTGTTTTTGTAGGACTTTTGCAGTCACAGGGTGAATTCAAAATTCCTGCAATAATGAGTATTGTTTCAAACGCAGTCTGCATTCTTTACCTTTTTACATTAAATAAATACTTTGGAATATACGGACTTGCAGCAAGCCTTGTCATCGGCTGGGTGCTGCAATTTATCATACTTGCAGTTCCTGCACGAAAAAAAGGATACAGACATTCGTTTAAAGCAGGACTTGCGGACAGCGGACTTAAAAACGTTGCTGCACTTGCACTTCCGGTGCTTTTCGCATCTTGGGTACAGCCAATCAACGCAACTGTTAATATGAGCATAGCATCTGGGTTTGCAAACGGCAGCGGTCCGTCAATCCTTAATTATGCTAACAGACTTTACATAATTGCGGCAAGCGTATTTGCCGTATCGCTTACCAACTACACATTCCCGAAAATGTCGCGTCTTTCAATAGCAAAAGAAGACCGCGAATGGTCGGATGTAGTTGCCGGCAGCATAAAGCTTGTACTTCTTATCGTAATACCGATAGCGCTTGTTTTTCTCCTTCAAGGCGAAGAAATTATCAGAATAATTTATCAGCGTGGCGAGTTTGACGAAACAGCAGTTAAAATGACATCTGCGGCAATGTTCTGGTACTCTATGGGAATGGTATGGTACAGCGCACAGGAAATTTTCAATAAAGCATTCTACTCCGTGCACGACACAAAAACACCGCTTATTTCATCGGTGGGAAGTATAATAACAAACGTTGCATTAAGCTTTATTTTATCTAAATATATGGGCATTTCGGGTCTTGCTCTTGCGGCATCTGTTTCGGCGGCGCTGTGGTGCATATTCTCCGTCGTAATGCTGAAATCCCGCTTCTTTAAAGAAAGCTTTAAAGATTTTCAGCTTATAAAAATTATTATTATGGCATCGGCGTTTGTACTTACAGTATTTTTTGTACGTCAGTTTATGTGCGCATCAGTCGGAGTAGAAACATTACTTAACAGGATTATAACTTTTGCCGTACCTGCAATGGCAGGCGTTGCAGTTTATATATTTCTGGCATTTCTTTTGAAAATAAAAGAACTTGATTTTATTAAAAAGAGGTTTCTGAAAGGAGGAAAAGCGGATGATTAAAAGCAGTTTGATAGTATCATTTGTTGTAAAGGTTTGCACGCTGCTACGTGATATGTATTTAAACAGCGGATACTATAAGCTTTATATGAAAATATCCGACTTTTTCGGACACCTTTTCAGAAAAAGTGGTATATATCGCATCTTCACCAAACAAAGAAGAGAAACATGGGGAAACAGCTTTGAAAAAACCATAAACGGCTTTTTCGGCTTTTTCCACGACTGTTTTCATGGTATGTTTGCGGGAATAGGAAAAGCAATATCCCACAGTACATGCGGCAGTCTTTGCTCGTTTCTTCTTGAAAACTGGCAGTATGTAAGCATTCGTTATTATTCAATAATGTTGTTTATCTATATAATTGTACGTCTTGCGGCAACCCGTATGATTGGTGGCATCGTAGGACCATACACTGTGGCAATAGCCGTTGTTTCCTGCATAGGAATGCTTATCAACGTTTCACCCGCAGGTCTTTACAGCGGATGCAGACTTAAAAAGCTTATCGGTCTTCCCGAAATGGAAGAAAAAGCAAAGCTTACAACGCCGTTTAAATCATATGTGGCAGTTACGGTTTCAATCGTAATCGGAAGTATATTCGGACTTTGCTCGCTTATACCTATGTGGTATGTGGCTGTAGCAGCACTTGTAATTCTGCCACTTATGCTTGCCCGCCCGCAGATAGGAATATTCCTTATCATAACGGCATTTCCGTTTATACCTACAATGGCAGTAGTTGGACTGTGTATAATTGTTATGCTCGGCGCATTCATATCCTATCTGTATAATGAAAAAGAAACAATAAGGTTTGATATGTTCGACTTATCGGTACTGTTGTTCCTCGTAGCAATTGTTTTTGGCACAATGGTTTCATACAACGTATCGGGCAGTATAAAACCGGCACTTGTATATATTGTTTTTGTATCAACAGTTTTTGTAATAAGACGCTCTGTTGACAGCAAAAAGCTTCTTTATATAATAGTAAATTCAATAATAACAGTTGCATTTTTCGTATCTGTTTATGGACTGTATCAGAAAATTACGGGACAGGCGGCAACAACGTGGCAGGACAGCGATATGTTTGAAAACATAAGCGGAAGAATTTATGCCACATTCGGTAACCCCAACGTATTCGGCGAATATCTGCTTATAACTATTCCGGTTACATTTGCCTCACTTGTAAAAACAACTAATAAAAACCGCAAATTTATGTATTTTATGTCGCTTGCACTCCAGCTCGTGTGTATGATACTTACGTATTCGCGCGGATGCTGGATTGGTATAATGCTCAGTATGGGACTTATGCTTTTTATGAACGGCAAAAAACTGCTATCAGTATGTATTCTCGGCATAGGACTTTTGCCGTTTATAGTACCCGACGCAATAATAGAGAGACTTCTCAGCATAGGAAACACGGCAGACAGCTCTACCTCATACAGAGTATATATCTGGCAGGGCACAATAAATATGCTTAAAGATTTCTGGGTAACAGGCATCGGTATAGGGGAACAGGCATTCCGAAGCGTGTATCCTATATACAGCCTCAACACAATAATTGCACCGCATTCACATAACCTGTATCTGCACGTTATATGTGAAATGGGCATCGTAGGAGTGGTTGCATTTGTGGGTATAATAATAAACTTTTTCCGCAATTCAGCATCTGTTTCGCTGAAAGATAAAGATTTAAAACCTCTTATGACAGCGCTTATATGTGCAATGCTTGGATATCTTGTTCAGGGAATGTTTGATAATGTGTGGTATAACTACAGAATTTATATGTTTTTCTTTATAATAATTGCACTTTCGGCAGCAGCCGGTACGTGCATCAAAAAGGAGAAGGAAAATGCAGAAAATTAAAGTTGTAAACGTAATAAGTGATACAAATATCGGCGGCGCAGGAAAATGCGTACTTACCTTTGCCAAAAACTATGATAGGGAAAAGTTTGATTTAACCGTTCTTGTTCCGGAAGGAAGCAAGCTCAAACCCGAACTTGAAAAAACGGGTGTAAAATGTGTGGAAGCAAAAGCAATAGCCGACGAATCAATGAGCATAAAAGGCATTTTTGCACAGCGGAAAGTGTTTAAAGAGCTTGCACCCGATGTTGTACATACGCACGCAACACTTTCGGCACGAATTGCCGCACGTCTTGCGGGTGTGAAAGGAATTGTATATACACGTCACAGCGTATTTGAACCGTCCGATTTTATGAAAAGCATTGTGGGTAAGATAATAAACAAAATAACGGCAGCTCTGTTTTCAACCCGTATTATAGCAGTAGCTGAAGCAGCTAAAAAGAATCTGACTGATGTGGGCGTAAACCCGAAAAAGATAGACGTTATCTTAAACGGTATTGAACCGCTTAAACCTTTAACAGATGAAGAAAAACGCATTCAGCGGCAGCGTTTCGGTGTAGAGGATGGACAAAAAACGGCAGTTCTTGCAGCTCGCATTGAATATGTAAAAGGACATGACGATTTTATAAAAGCCGCAGAAATTTTGAAATCACGCGGTATAAACGTAAAATGTATTGCTGCAGGTAACGGCAGTCGCCTTGAAGAACTTCAGAACAATGAAACAGTGTATTTCCCAGGATTTATTGCAGATGCATATAACCTTATCGGAATAACGGATGTAAGTGTAAATGCATCGTTTGGCACAGAAGCAACAAGTATTGCGCTTCTTGAAGGCATGAGCCTTGGAATTCCGGCGGTTGTAACAGACTACGGCGGAAACCCCGGCGTAATTCAGGACGGTGAAAACGGATACCTTGTGCCAGTGCACAGCCCCGAGCTTCTTGCAGGCAAGCTTGAAAAAGTCCTGACAGACGAAAAACTTTACAAAAAAATGAGCGAAAATTCAATCAGAATATTCGGTGAAAAGTTTACTGCCGAAAACGTAACAAGACAGATTGAAAATGTATATATCAGTCTTGCCGGAAACGGAGGAAAATGAAAATGAGCGAAAAGAAAATAAAAGCAAGGTTCAACATTATAGACGTTCTTATTATTCTTGTGCTTGTGGCTGTTTTGTGGGTGTTTGCAAACTATGCAAACGTAAAACCAACGGCAAGCAACGGGGCAACAGTACAGTATACTGTTGAAATAAAAGGCATAAGAGAAGAAAATGTAGGGGCATTTGCCGAAGGCGATGAAATAACCGGCGACAAAGGCGGCGGAGTAATCGGTAAAATTATAAGTGTCAGCGAATATGAAAAAGAAACATCGCTTGAGGAAAACGTAAGAACAGGCGAGTTTGTTGTATCAGAAATTCCAAACAGATATACCGTAAGGCTGACGCTCGAATCTCCGTGCATAAAAAACGCAGATGGCATAACAGTTGACGATACGGACATCAAGGTTGGTAAAAGTATAAATATAAAAACCGAAAAATATGTAAGTAAATCAACTATACTTGAAGTTAAGGAGGGCTGATTATGATAATAGATGAAAAAGGCCGCTTGTTTGGCAAAGTAAGTATAGTGGATATTGCCGTAATTCTGTTTGTGGTTGTTGTTGCGGTAGCACTTGTATGGCGTTTTGTTGGTATGAAAGATGAAACCGCCAGGGTCGAGGATGTAAAATGCAGCTACGAATGTGTTGTTGATAATGTAAGGATAGAATCTGTAAATGCAATCAAAAACGACATCGGCAGTGATGTATATGATTCACAGGGCAGGAAAATCGGTACACTTGTATCAGCTGAAGAAATGCCGTATGAAACAGAAATCAAAACAGACAGAGGCGACATCCGTATTGCAGAAGTACCTGATAAATACAGTGTAAAAATCAAATTTGAAGGAACGGGTAAAAAAGCAAATTCGGGATATGTTTCCGGTGCGGGCTATGAAATAAGCATAGGTTCAAAACCGCTTCTTTCACTTTATACAATAGATATTGAAGCACAGGTTCTTAACATAACAGAAGTGAAATAACGTTTAAACATGAAATAAATGGGTATAATCTATATATTAGCAGGGGACCCAAGCATATAATTTGTGAAAAAAATATATTGCAAATCGGGCATTGTTGGTATATAATTATAATATTATAAAATCTGACTTAAATTTAGGGGGAAATATACAATGAAAGTAACAAAACAGGAATTAGAAACAAATGTAATCCAGCTTGAGATTTCCGTTGATGCGGACGAGTTTGAAAAGGCAATGCAAAAATCATATTTGAAAAACGTTAAACATATAACTATAAATGGTTTCAGAAAAGGTAAAGCACCCAGAAAGAATGTAGAAATGTTATATGGTGAAGGCATTTTCTATGAAGATGCAGTTGACTTTATTCTTCAGGATACATATCCTCAGGCGCTTGAACAGGAAAATGTTGACCCTGTTGACCGTCCGGAAATCGACGTGAAAGAAATCGGCGGCGGTAAAGATTTTGTTTACACAGCAAAAGTAACTGTAAAACCGACAATGGAACTCGGCAAATACAAAGGTATCAAAGTTAAAAAAGTTGAACATACAGTAAGTGAAGAGGATATCAACGCTGAAATCGATAATATGAAAGAACGCGCAGCAAGATTTGTTGACGTAACAGACAGAGCTGTTGAAAACGGCGACGTTGCAGTTATCGACTTTGACGGAAGCGTAGACGGCGTTCATTTTGACGGCGGAAAAGCTGAAAACCACAACCTTACAATCGGTTCAGGTCAGTTCATCCCCGGATTTGAAGACCAGATTATCGGCAAAAACATCGGCGACGAATTTGATGTAAACGTTACATTCCCGGAAGAATACCATGCAAAAGACCTTGCAGGAAAAGCTGCGGTATTTGCAGTTAAACTCAACGGTATCAAGAAAAAAGAATATCCGGAGCTTGACGATGAATTTGCTAAAGATATAAGCGAATTTGATACTTTTGAAGAACTCAAAAACGCTACAAAAGAGCGTCTTGAAAAAAATGCAGAAAACCGCACAAAACGTGAACAGGAAGAAGCAGTAATTGATGCAGTTCTTGCAAAAACAAAAGTTGAACTTCCTGAAGTTATGATTACGAATCAGGTTGAACAGTATGTTCAGGACGCAAAATACAGAATTCAGTCTCAGATGCCGGGCATCACATTCGAACAGTACCTTGAATACACAGGCGGAAGCCTTGATGATTTCAAAGAAGGTATGAAAGAAAGAGCTGAAAAAGACGTTCGCATTTCTCTTATGATTGAAGCAGTTGCAGCAGCAGAAAACATTGAAGTATCAGACGAAGACATCGATGCTGAAATCAAGAAAATTGCAGAACAGTACAAAATGGAAGAAGAAAAAGTAAGAGAATTAATCAATGCTGACCAGGTTAAGGAAAGCATCCTTCCGGGTAAAGTAGTTGACTTTCTTGTTGAAAATGTAAAGATTTCCTAAGGAGTGACATAAATGTACGAAAATAATATACCTGTTCCTTATGTAATTGAACAAACCGGCAGAGGAGAACGTTCTTACGACATTTACTCGCGTCTGCTTATTGACAGAATTGTGTTCCTTAATGGTGAAGTAAACGATTATTCGGCTTCTTCAATTATAGCACAACTTCTGTTTCTCGAAAGTCAGGATAGGGATAAGGATATTAACTTCTATATAAACAGCCCCGGCGGCAGCGTAACCGCAGGTCTTGCTATTTACGACACAATGAACTACATCAAATGCGATGTATCCACAATCTGTATTGGTCTTGCGGCAAGTATGGGTGCTTTCCTGCTTTCATCGGGAACAAAAGGCAAAAGAATTTCACTTCCCAACAGCGAAATTCTTATCCATCAGCCTCTCGGCGGCACACAGGGTCAGGCAAGTGATATTAAGATTTATACGGAAAACATTCTTAAAATGCGCAGCCGTCTTAACACAATTCTTGCTGAAAACACAGGCAAACCGCTTGACCAGATTCAGCTTGACACTGAACGTGACAACTATATGGATGCAAACGAAGCACTTGAATACGGTTTGATTGATAAGATAATAGCAAAAAGATAGGTTGAAAGGAAAACAGTATGTCAAAAGACTTAAACAACCAGCGTTATTGTTCGTTCTGCGGCAGACCGGAATCTCAGGTAACAGGAATGCTTATTCAGGGCCCGGAAGCATATATCTGTAACGAATGTGTTGCAGACTGTATGCACATTATTGAAGAAGCCGGCAAGAGTCAGCAGGTGTTCGATGCACCCGAAAAAACACCAAAACCGAAAGAAATAAAAGAAATACTTGACCAGTATGTAATCGGTCAGGATAAAGCAAAAAAAGCATTGTCCGTAGCGGTGTATAATCATTATAAACGCATAGAATCAAACGCAGGAAAAAAAGATGACGTGGAACTCCAAAAAACAAACGTGCTTTTACTTGGACCTACAGGCTCGGGTAAAACACTTCTGGCACAAACACTTGCAAAAATACTTCATGTGCCGTTTTCTATAGCCGATGCAACCACGCTTACAGAAGCGGGCTACGTTGGTGAAGACGTTGAAAACATTCTCCTTCGTCTTATACAAGCGGCAGATTATGATATTGAGCTTGCCGAGCGCGGCATTATCTATATTGATGAAATAGATAAAATCTCACGTCGCAGCGAAAACCCGTCCATCACACGTGACGTAAGCGGCGAGGGTGTACAGCAGTCCCTTCTTAAAATTCTTGAAGGAACAACAGCATCCGTGCCACCGCAGGGCGGCAGAAAACATCCGCATCAGGAGCTTATACAGATTGATACATCAAATATTCTGTTTATCTGCGGCGGAGCGTTTGACGGTCTTGAAAAGATAATTGAAAACCGCATCGGTAAAAAATCACTCGGATTTGAATCCGACCTTGCGGAAAATGTTAGTCTTGATAAAGGAAATATCTTCAGTCATACAACTCCGGCAGACCTTCTTAAATACGGTCTTATCCCGGAATTTATCGGCAGACTTCCTCTTATAGCATCACTTGAAATGCTTGATGAAGAAGCTCTTGTGAAGATATTTAAAGAACCTAAAAATTCACTTCTCAAACAGTATACAAAAATGCTTGGATTTGACGGCGTTGAGCTTGAATTCGAAGATGCGGCAATCCGCGAAGTTGCAAGGGAAACCATTGCAAAGAAAACGGGCGCACGCGGACTTCGTTCAATAGTTGAAGAAATTATGCTCGACATAATGTATGAAGTTCCGTCCGATGAAGAAATTGAAAAATGCATTATAACCTATGATACGGTTAAAAACCGTAAAGGCGCAAAAATAGTGCGAAAAGAAAAGAAAGATTTAACGGCATAACAAAAACCACCCAAAACGGGTGGTTTTCTTTATGTAACAATGTTATACAAAATGACTTGGCATTTAAGTTTTTATTATGGCACAATGCCGAATTTTTTTAATTTGATTGACACAAATGTCTTTTTATGGTAAAATACAAAATATATTATAATGATCTTGCTATTTTTCCCACTACCGAATTTACTAACAATTTAATATTTACGGAACTATAGCAGGAACCATATTTTTTGGTCCTGCTTTTTTTGTGGTAACAGCAAAATCATAGTAATTTTCATAAAAATTTTCAAAGAAAGAAGGATGGCAATGAACAAAAAAAGGATTCTGGCCCTTGTTTTATCTTTAGCAATGCTTTTTAACATCTGTTATTTTTCCGCATATGCTGAAGAAACAACAGAACCTGATATGACCTCTGCTGTCGTAAATGTTACTGCTTCAAATGCGCAGGACGTTTTAGATGGTAAATATGGTGATATTACAGGTAAAACCATTAACTTCACTGAGGACATCGCTGAGGTTCTTGACCTTGCTCGTACTACTAAATATGCGGGCAGCGGAACACAGTACCATGCATACAATGGCGATGGTACGCATGCTGAAGAAATGGTTCCAATCACAGATGATACGGAAATATCGGCAATTAAGGCTGGATCAAAGTATTATCGTACACTGACAGACGTCACATTCACAGCAGATGAAGGTGTAACAGTTGCTGGTTTTGTGTTCTCTGCAGGTCATGTATATGCAAATGAAAAAACAGGTCCTGTCTATGACTATGTCAAAGAGGTGTGGACAGAGGTAGGTAGTGCATATTACGACTATCGTTCACTTGACGGACTCACTTTTAGAGGCTTGACTGTTACAGGACAGGTTGATGCAAAACTGTATATCGAAGGCAGTACAGTTAAAAACATTGTTTTCGACGGTTGTACCTTCACAGGAACAACAGATGATGGAGCCAATGCTGCTATCAAATTCCTGGCAGACAGTCAGTATTTTACAGATATAAAAGTTGAAAATTGTAATATTGACGGATATTATCAGGGCATATATATTCAAGGCGTTGACGGTGCGGAAGTTTCAAACAACAATATTTCCAACACCGAACACAATGCAATTGCCCTGCAAAGCCATTCAAATCCGGCAAAAGGAGCTATTGCAGTTAAAGAAAATTATATTTCGGATGTTACTAACAGAGCTATCCGTTTTGGTGACGTTGGCAATGCCGACATTGCAATCAACAATAATATAATGGTTGATTGCGGAAACAGTAATGGTGAGCTTATTGCAGCTGTTTCTGTTGACGGTAGCGCTACGGTTAATCTGGAATCAAACTATTGGGATGGCAAAGATGTTTCAACAGCCGTTTCCAGTTTTAATGTTCCGACAACTGTTGGTATCACAGGCGGAACATGGGATATTCCTGTTGCTGATTATGTTGCAGACGGATATCAGCTTGAAGAGGACGGCAGTGTTGTAGAAACCCCTGCTGAAAAACCTGTTGCAACTGTTGACGGTGTTAAATATACTGATTTACAGGCTGCAATCAACGCTGCACAGAGCGGCGATACAGTTGAGATTTATGCAGGCGAATATGACCCGATTAACATCAGCAATAAGAATATCACAATTAAAGGTACTGTAGGCGATAACGGTGAATTACTCACTACAATCAAGGGTGGCGATCCAGCAATTACAGGTCACTCCTTTAACGGCACAATTAAAGATATTAAAATAATTGATGCATGGAAGGTTATGTATGCAGAACCTGCAGGAAACGTAACTGTCGATAATGTTTATGTAACTGGTGCTACCTACGGATTCCACCTCGTTGCTTATACCACTGGTATTACATGGACAATTCAGAACAGCTATATGGATTTGAGATGGGCGAACTCCTTTGGCGTATATGGCGGTTATGCTGACATTATCGTCAAAGGCAACGAATTTGCTTCTACAAATCCGTACTATCCTGATTATGGCGCACTTGCTGTAAATACATTCTCGCCAAATGTTACTGTTGAAGAAAATATTTTCCGTAAAAATGCAAGAATTTACATTGATGATTCGGTAACAGACACTTCCAACATCAATGTTTCTAAGAACTATCACGCTGACGGTGTTGATAAGGCATTTGCAGTCGATGAAGATGGTGGCAAAACAGTTGACATTTATCAGTATTATACTGAAATTGATGAAAACGGCAACCTTTCCGGTCTTGTGGAAATTCCTGCTACTCCTGCAGCTCCGGTTGCAAAAATCGGCGAAAATACATATACATCACTTGCAGATGCTCTTGCAGCAGCAGTGAACGGCGATACAATTATAGTTATTGACGATATTGTTCTTACTGAAACAGTAACAATAGCAGCAGATGATGTTATTACACTTGACCTTAACGGCAAAACTGTTTCTATGAGCGATTCCTCAAGCAAGGGCGTATACGCTATTACAAATAAAGGTAACCTTACTATTAAGGATTCTTCAGAAGAAGAAACAGGAAAAATTACTTTTGTATCCAGCACTCCAAGTTCCGTCAATTCATATTCAACAAGCACTATAGGAAATGCGGGACACCTTGTTGTTGAAAGCGGTACAATTGAAAATACTACAGAAAGTGGCGCAAGCTACGCAATAGATACTGTATGGTATACAGAAGATGTTTCACTTACAATAGCAGGTGGAACAATCGAGTCGAAAAAAGTTGCTATTCGTCAGGTATTGTATTCCGCTACTGCTCAGAACACACTGAATATTAGTGACGGTACTATTATCGGCGGTACTGCAGCGGCACAAACACATAACTTCCAGTCTGATGCATGTCTGGCAGACGTAAACATTACGGGTGGTACACTTAAAGGTACATATGCTTATTATACTTCTTATTCGTATAATAACACTCACTCCGGCACAGACATTGAGATTACAGACGGAACATTCGATGGTGCTGTCTATATCTTTAACAGCCAAGCAGGAAGTGATGCTGCAGAGTTTGCAAATATTTCTGTAGCCGGCGGTAAATTTAATGGCTATGTCTTAATCTACACTAAAGATGCTGATGGTGCAGAAGTTGCAATTCCTGCTATCAGCGGCGGTACATTTGCAACAGATGTAACTGATTATCTTGCAGACGGATATGCTCTTACAGAAAATGCAGACGGTACATTTGGCGTTGCAGAATATGTTCCTCCGGTTGCAAAAATCGGCGAAACTGAATATGCGACTATTGCAGATGCTCTTGCAGCAGCAACAGCAGGTGCCGAGATTGTTCTTTTGGCGGACGTAGAAGGTGGCATCAACGTTCCTGCAGATGTTACATTCAACGGTAACGGATTTGCTGTAAAAGGCACGTTTTATGCTTTAGGTGATATTACTTTTGCAGGTCATACTAAAATTGCCAAGTTTGATTTTGAAAATGTCGGCACAGAAATCAATATCGGTGTAGGTGCTTGTCTTGAAGTTACAGGCACAGGCAGAATGGTTATCGGTCATGGCTGCACATTTAATATTGAAGGCAACATCACCGATGCTAAAACTGCAAACGTTGCAGAGCTCACTCCTTCACTTATTATGCCGGGTGCATCCTTTACCGGTGCAGGCGTGAGATTCAATGTGAAGAACGCTTATATCAAGACTACTGCACAATATTGCAGCAGCAGTAAATCGGCAAGCGGAACATTTGATTTCAATATCGAAAACAGTATCTGGGAACAGTTCGGCAAACTTGCGATTGAGTCACAGTCCACTGCTGCAACTGTCAACTTCGATTTGAAGGATAGTGTACTTACCACTACAAGCCATCTTGTGTTTGGGGTATCCAGGGGTGAGATCGTTATTGATAACTCCAATGTTAATGTTGGTACATCCAGACAGATCGAAAACCAGAGCACAATGATAATCAAGAATGGCTCTGTTGTAAACGGCGCTGTTGCTACAAGCTCCAATGCTAAGAACCCCGGTACTATCATCGTTGAAGATGCAACATATGCTGTTACCGGTGAATTCTCTGGCTCCGATCTTGGAATAGGTACTATCATCCTTAATAAGGATGCAAACTTCACTGCAGGCAGTATCACCAAGGCTAATATTACTATCGACGCAGCAGGTCTTACTGCCGGCCAAATCGATATGATAACTGCTGACCTTTCAAAGTTTGCAGGCGAAATCAGCGTAATCAACAACACACTTGGTGCCAAGATTGAAAATGGCAAGATAGTTCTTGTTGTTAAACCCGTTGCAAAAATTGGCGAAACTACATACACATCACTTCAGGCAGCTCTTGATGCGGCAGCAGCAGGAACAGGAAATGTTACTGTTGATATTATAAGTGATATTGACTTAACCGGTGTAGATTGGAATCCTGTAGTTGTAAGCGGACCGGGATATCCGATGTTAACTGTTAACGGTAATAAGCACGTTATAACAGGTCTTAACGATATGCTTTTCGCATCAACATGGGCAGGAAAATCCGGATTAGTTATTAACGAATTAACAATCAAAGATTCGAACATTGAACATGACGTAGATGATACTAAAGGCAATATTGGTGTTGGTGCATTTATCGGTTATCCTCAGGCAAGTGCTGTAATTACTTTGAATGACTGTCATTTAGTTGATTCAACAGTAAACGGTGGTCACTGGACAGGTGGACTTATCGGTATGGCAGGCGGATATAACGGTAATGACGGCCCTGTATTTATGAATCTTACAATTACAAACTGTTCTGTTACAGGTTCTACTGTTACAGGTAAAGGCAGCGCAGGTGGCGTAATAGGTCACGGAAGCTGTGCTGCATGGACAAATGTAGTAATTGAAAACACAACAGTAAGCGGCAACACTATTACTTCTACAGGCTCTTCAACAAACAAAGCAGGGGCCGTTATGGGTACTATAGGTGCTGCAGGACAGGAAACAACTGCTAACGGTGAAACAAAAACAGGCGGAGCCTCAGTTTCTGCAATTGTTTCCGATAATACAGTTACATCAAACGGAACTGCTATAACAACAATTTACGGCAGACAGGGTACAGAAACAGGTAAACTTGTTGTAAGTGGCGGTACATATGAACATTATCCTATTGAAAAGAATGTTTCTTATGCAAATCCGGCAGATGGATATGTTATTACAGAAAATGACGACGGTACATACGGTGTTGAAGAAGCTCCGTCAGGTACACTTTCATGTGCATATACATCAGCAACAGGATACTGGGGCGAATGTGGCGGTAATGCAAAAAAAAGCTTTGAAATCAAATTCTATAATGATGATACATATATGGGATATACAAACCTTAACAATGTAGGCGGTATTATAGACGGAAGCGTATATGTTTCATGGAGCATCAAATTAGATGCAGCATCAAATACAGACCCATATTGGACAATGGCATGGGAAGTTGCACCAACAATTGCAATGCAGCCCAACAGAGTTGAACAGTGGGTTGACGGAGTAAAAGTTGCAGAATGTGCAGTTCAGCCTAACTGGTCTGACAGCATATTCCCGGTTGTTGCAGCTGTTACAGATGCTGACGGCAAAATCTTAAGCTATGTAAATAACAGAGAAAATGCAACTCTTGCAAACGCATTTGCAAACGGCGGAAATATTGTACTTCTTAAAGATATCACAGGTACACTTAACATTCCGGCAGATGCAAATGTGGTGCTTGACTTAAATGGCAAGACTTTGACAGGAAGCATTTTAGCTCCTAATGCTACGCTGACTATCAGCAATGGCTCCATCGTTAATATAGACAGTAGCGTAAGTGCTATTGAAATAAACGCAGGTGAGCTTACTCTTACCGATGTAAATATTGACTCTGCACGTCATGCAGTAAGAATTGACGGTGCTGTTACAGCAACAATCAACGGTGGTACTTACAGAAGTGCTATCGGTACAGGTGTCGGTACATATCATGCAGTGAACGTATCAGATGCAGCTAATGTAACAGTTGAAGACGGAACTTTCATAGGTCCTAAGGGTACAACTGCTGACAGCGGTGCTGCTGTAAATGCACAGGCAGGTGCTACTGTAACAATCAATGATGGTACATTTACAGGTGGTAAGGCTAACACACTGGCTGCTAAAGGTACACTTACCGTTAAGGGCGGCATTTTTGATCAGGATCCAAATGCGTACCTTGCAGACGGTTACACAGCAATTAAAGAATTGACAAACGGATGTTATGTTGTAGGTGAAACACCTACCGCAACAGTAAATAATCTTGGCGCAATGACAATTCCTGCAGGCGACTACTATGTATATGATGGAAACCTTAGTACTGGTAATGTAGATATGCCTCTCAACTTTGTTATGCAGTTTGTTGCAGACCAGGATGCAGAGGATATGGAAACCAGTCCATATGCTGATTGGTACGCAGATTTTGTAATCACTTTTGAGGGTATCGAAAACGGAAGCTTTGACTCGACAGGATGCTATCTGGCAGGTTACTACGGAAGTACAGACAGCTGGGATGGTATGTGGGTTAAAATTCCGGTAGAGGGTATTATCAGCAGCATAGATGAAGGCACTCGTTATCCGGTTATGATGGGTGTTGGTATGCCTCAGACATATAACTACATCTGCTCCGGCGTACAGGCGTTCTCCTGCGCAATGTTCATTCCGGAAAATATACTCAAAGATAATCCCAACCTGAAAGTTAATCTTGAACTTAATGTTGTTGATTCTTCTGATGACAGCAAGGCACTTGAGGCTTTACAGACAGGTAATAATATTTACAAAGCTTCAGAAACTACATATACTGCAGAAGATTTTGCAAAACCCGTTGCAAAAATAGGCGAAACTACATACACAACACTTCAGGCAGCATTTGATGCAGCAGCATCAACAGATACAATAACACTTTTGAGTGACGTTGAAGTAACTGAAGAAATTAAAGTTACAAACAAAAACGTTCTTAACGGAAACGTAACTTTGGACGGCGCAGGTTATAAAATAACAGCAGGAGCCCTTGATAAAGAAACAACATCAATTCTTTATTTCGGTAAACCTGATTGGCTTGCTACGGGAGTAACAATTAAAGACTTAACAATCGATGCACAGTCCGCACGTTTTGCAATAATGTTCTACGGCGGTACATCATCAACTCTTGAAAATGTTACAATAACAGGTGATTACCTTTACGCAATCAACCTTTACGGAACTCATGGTGCAACAATGAAAGATTGTAACATAGTATCCGTATTTACAAACGGTCAGGACGATAATCCGCTTACACTTATCAATACAGATATTGATAAACTCTATGCAAATAAATCTGATGTGGCAGAAGATAAAACAACAGTATTTATCGATACTGATTCTACAGTTAATGAACTTACATTCTGGGGAACAAGCACACAGATGATAGAAAGTCTTGACAATGTTGTAATTGTAAAAGATTCAAACGGAAATTCACCGGTAGTGGCAATTGGTGCGGTTCAGTACACAACACTTCAGGCGGCGGTTGACGCAGCAGTAAATGGTGATACAATCGAATTGTTGTCAGATATTGAAATGACAGATTCTGTTGTAATTTCAGACAAGACTTTAACACTTGACCTTGGCGAACATACAATTTACGATAAGAATACAGATGTTCTTACGTCAACAGATAACAAGTGGGGACTTATCGCATTAAAGGACAACTCAAACCTTACTGTTTGTGGCAACGGTACAATAGACTGTAATTATAATGCGGTAACAGCGACCAGTTGGACAGGAATGGCGTACTGCTTTGATGTTGATGAAACATCTGAACTTACAGTTAACGGCGGTTTCTTTACTAACGGCAACGGAGGAATTCAGACGGCCGGAAAAGTTACTGTAAACAATGGTACATTTGTTTCTCACAACGGTGGTACATGTATTATGGCAACCGGTTCGTCTGCTTATGTAACAGTAAACGATGGTATATTCAAGGATTCTGTTGAGGATGATGATGTTTATACTGGTTCAGGTGCGGTATGGTCCGGCTTTGGTGCAACTGTTAAAATCAGTGGCGGTAGTTATGACTTTGCAGCAGATCCTGAACACAACAATATTGTATGGACGTTGTTCCCGGCGCAAAACGCAATTTCCGGTTATGGTGAAAATGCAAACATGACAGTAAGCGGCGGTACATTCGTAAACTTTAACCCTGCAACTGATGCTGTAATTGATTGGTCTAAGTCAACAGGATTTGAATTTGGAAGTGTTGTTGCAGAAGGCTATGAGGTTACACAAAACGAAGATGGTTCATACGGCGTTGTAGAAGAAACTACAACCGAACTGTTCGGCTTTAAAGAAGTTTCTGCTTCGCTCGACAGTTCACTTGCTCTTAACCTTTATTTGAATCCATCAGATTTGACAGGAGAAGGTTACTACGCAGTAGTAGAACACACAAAAGCAACAGGTAATGTTGTTACAACAAATATTCCTTACTCTGAATGGGTAACAACATCAAAAGGTAAAGCTATTAGTTATACAGGCATTGCTGCAAAGGAAATGGTAGATAAAATAAAAGTAACCGTTTATAATGCAGACGCTACACAGGCAAGCGAAGCTTATGAAACCAGCCTTAAAGATTATGCAATGGGCATGTTGGATTTATGCAGTAAGAACAGTGCTCTCAGCCACTGGTTACCGGTGTTTGTTGATATGTTAAACTATGGTGCAGCAGCTCAGACTATATTTAACTACAATACAAGCAATCTTGCAAATGCAGATGCTGGCGATTTCCAACAGCATGCAAGCACTACATATGAAATCTCTAACGAAGGCTGCAGTGCATGGGGTGCCCGCACTATTACGCTTACTCTTGAAGATATGATCAAGCTTAACGTTTACTTTAATAATGTAGAAAAAGGTATGAAAGCAACATATTCGTACACAACACATGGCGGTACTTCAGTAGAAGGAACAGTAGAATATGATTCGTTTGTGAACGGCGCAGTGCCTGTTGATCTTGCTATTGCAGATGCAGCCACACTCGTAACAGTTACTTTGTTCAACAGTGACGGTACTGAGGCGGGAAAAGTTGTATATAGCGTAAATGCTTATCTTAAAGGTATGATTGACCTTGGTAAAACCGATGATATTTATCCTGCACTTGCAAAATTTGCGGCATCAGCTAAAGCATCCTTTGCAAAATAATAAAAAAATACACAGAAAGGGGAATAAATAATGAAATACGAAACACCCAATATGAAAGTTATTAAACTTGATGTAACCGATATCATACAGACATCCCTTGGTGAAAATGAACTTCCGGGCTTACCGTTATCTTTAACTCCGGAAAACGTTGAGTCATATTCAGAGTTAGACAATAGTTTTTAATTTGGTATGGAAAAACGGGCAGGTAGATAGCCTGCCCGTTTTTACTCCAATTTTTCCTGAACAAAAATTAAATCTTATGATACAATACACAGAAAAATTTGCAGATATCGAGGAAAAATAAAATGTTATTATCGTTGTTTTTTAGAGTATTAAGGCTTATGATTACAAGCATACTTTGTTCTTTGCCCATATATCTTGAATACGTGGGAACAATTCCGGATAATGTTATACTATTTTTATCGTTTGTAGCATTTATGGCCGCAACAGGTATTGACGCATGTCGATTTTCCAGTGCTTTTTGGAAAATACAGGATTATTATTTGGGTCAGCTTTTACCATTAGTTATATATATTATTATGGGCTTTTTAACTTGTTTATTATTTCAGCCTGTTGTGTTCAACAGAATATTTCTGCCTTTAAGATTTGCAGGGGGATTTGGAATGAGAACTATTGAATCAATAGTTTATGTTGCAATAACCATTATAATAATAGTAACGATTTTGAGATTTTTCGGAGCAAGATTAGGTCGTTCAACTCACAATATGTTTGTCAGAGAAAATGAAGATATATAACTTGCTGTAAAATTTGCAGCTTTTATATATGATGACAGCATCTAAGATTAAGCCAAGGGGTAGTTATATGTTTGTTATTTGCCTTGCTGAGTTAAATATAGCTATTGAAAATAAATATGATTACATAAAAGCTATGTGCCGTGATTATATTACGTATAACAAAGCTGATTTTTGCGTATCTGCTTCTGATGAGGAAATACAGGCAGAAGATAAGGGAACCGGCTTTGACAGGGGATATCTTGAAAGCCTTGCCATATATCGCAAAATAGCGGAGAAAATACTCGACTACAACGGTTTTTTAATGCACGGAGTTGTCCTTGATGCAGACGGATGCGGCATTGCATTTTTAGCAAAAAGCGGTGTGGGCAAAAGCACACATACAAACTTATGGAAACAACTTCTGGGAGATAAAATGACCGTTATAAACGGCGACAAGCCTCTTGTAAGAATAGCAGGCGACACCGTTTTTGCCTATGGAACACCGTGGGCAGGGAAAGAAAATATACATACCAACACCAAAACGATACTCAAAAAAATATGTTTTATTGAACGTTCGGAAAACAATGAGTGTCTGGAAATTGGAAAAGATGCGGTTTTGGAACGTCTTATAAATCAGATATATATTCCTAAAAATGGCACAGGGTTATATTTGACATTGGAATACATAAAATTATTAATAGAAAAATGTGATTTCTACTTGATAAAATGTAATACGGAAATCTCAGCAGCCAAAACAGCTTATGAGGTAATTACTAAATGAAAAGTATAGAAAAAATATTGGAAGAAGAAAAAGTATTTGTGGGAGTAACGCAAGGGGACAGTATGTATCCGATGCTGGTTTCGGGGCGCGACAGGGTGGTTATATCACCGCCGGTTTTCCCGCTTAAAAAGTATGATGTGCCTTTATATAAACGATACGGACATTATACTCTGCACCGGATAGTCAAGGTAACAAAACACGGCAAGTATATTATCTGTGGGGACAACAGAACACATCTGGAAATGAATGTAACAGAGAAAGATATTATCGGTGTTTTAACTGCTTTTTACCGCGATGATAAATATGTGGAATGTACCGATAAGGAGTATATCAGATATTCAAAAAAGGTTTGTCGCTCACTGCCGTGGCGAAGAATGAAAGAGATTTTGAAAAGTAAATTTCATAAAGATTAATCCCGAAACGGAAAAGTCCATTTCGGGATTATTTCTTTATCTGATAACCGTAAAATATAAGATAACAACTATTGCAAGTGCAATTCTGTACCAGCCGAATGATGAGAAACTGTGCTTTTTCACAAAGTTCATAAGGAACCTTATTGCAAGCATTGATACGGCGTAAGATACTACCATACCAATTCCGAGAAGAACCCAGTTGATAATACCCTCATATGTAGCAATCTTAAGTGCACTTACACCAAACATTATCGGGATTGCAAGGAAAAACGAAAACTCTGCCGCAACGCTGCGCGATGTTCCAAGAAGCATACCGCCAAGTATTGTAGATCCCGAACGCGATGTGCCGGGTATTATGGAAAGTACCTGAAACAGCCCGATAGCAACAGCGTTTTTATACGACAAATCGTTAATTGAAGTGATAGTTGTTTTCTTATTCATCTTTTCAATTACAATAAACGCAATACCGTAAATAATAAGCGCAGCGGAAACAACCTGCCAGTTTTCAAAGTTTTCCATATAATCGTTAAGCAAAAGTCCTGCTACTGCTGCAGGGATGCAGGCAGCGATAACCTTAAACCACATCTGCCACGTATCTTTCTTTTCCTGCACTGATTTTGACGGAGCAAATGGATTAAGCTTGTGGAAAAAGTGCGTTACAACCGCAAGGATTGCACCAAGCTGAATAACGTATATGTACAAATCGGAGTTGAGAAACGACCCCTCGTTATTCATAAATTCGTTAAACAAAATAAGGTGTCCGGTAGAGCTTACGGGAAGCCATTCGGTAATACCTTCAACTATACCCAGAAACACCGATTTAAGCATTTCAATAATAAGCATTCTATCATATCCTTTCTTATGAAAATAATTTACATACTATTAATATAATTATGTCAAGAAAAAGCTGTAAATGCCATTGACTAAAATGGGTATTTACAGCTTGAAACAGAAAAGGATGGAGTTACACAATTTAGATTATTCTATTTCATCCGATAACTTATCAAGATAAGTTTCGCCGTACAGCTCAATAATACCTTTGTCGCAGTAGTTTGCAACCATAGGGTCAATCGGAAGCTTGTGTACGCTTGGAATGCCAAATTTTGCGGCAACTTCATCAATATTGCTTGTGCCAAAAATATTGTGTTTTTCACCACATTTATCGCACATGAAATAGGACATATTTTCAACAAGTCCAAGAATTGGGACGTTCATCATTTTTGCCATATTAACGGCTTTTTCAACAATCATTGAAACAAGCTCCTGTGGAGAAGTTACAATAATAATTCCGTCAACAGGAATTGTCTGGAATACAGTAAGCGGAACATCGCCAGTTCCCGGAGGCATATCAATAAACATATAATCAACATCGCCCCATAGTACATCTGTCCAGAATTGTTTAACTGTTCCTGCAATAACAGGACCTCTCCAGATAACCGGGTCGGTATCATTTTCAAGAAGTAAGTTAACTGACATAATGCTTATGTCTGTTCTTGATTTAGACGGCAGAATTCCAAGGTCATTACCTTTTGCCTTTTCGTGAATACCAAACACTTTCGGAATTGACGGGCCTGTAATGTCTGCGTCAAGAATGGCGGTTTTAAAGCCTTTTCTCTGCATACTGAGTGCAAGAAGAGAAGTAACGAGGGATTTACCAACGCCACCCTTACCGCTTACAACGCCTATAACTTTTTTAATATTGGAAAGCTCATGCGGCTTTTCAAGTAAACTTTGTTTTTCCCTGCTGCTGCAATTAGCGGAGCAGGTTTCGCAATTGTGTGTACATTCGCTCATTTTAAACGACTCCTTTTATAAAATGATATAATATATTATAATACTAAACTTTTAATAAGTCAAATAGGAAATTAGTTGACATTTAGGATAAAAAAGGATATACTTATAATGATATGGTATTTTTATCGGAGGCGGAATAAAAATGGATAAAACAGTTATAAAAAATGTCAAAGTAATAACTCCTGTTGAAATTGTTGAAAACGGCTACGTTGTGGTCGAAAATGGTACAATAGTTGAAGTCGGTACAAACTATATAGGTGCCGATGCTGTGGATGGAAAAGGACGTTATCTTTCGCCGGGATTTGTTGATATACATATTCACGGTGGCGGCGGAAGCGACTTTATGGACGGTACTGTTGAAGCTTATAAGAATATAACAAACGCACACGTAAAACACGGTACAACATCAATGTTTCCCACGCCGCTTGCTGCAAGTAAGGACGAGCTTGTAAGAGCAATTAAAGTGTATAAAGAAGCAAAGAAAGACGATACAATTGTGTGTAACCTTCTTGGTATGCATTTTGAAGGGCCGTATGTTTCTAAAAATCAGGCGGGTGCACTTGACCCGAGATATTTAAAAGATCCCGTAAAAGAAGAATATGAAGAGCTTGTAGAGCTTTCTGGTGAGGACCTTGTAAGATGGAGTATTGCTCCTGAACTTGGCGGAGCACTTGAATTCGGTGACTACCTTAAAGCGCATGGCGTTCTTCCCACAATAGCACATTCAGATGCTACTTATGAAGAAGTTACTAAAGCTTTTGAACACGGCTATACACACGTAACACATCTTTATTCCTCAACATCAACAATTGTAAGAAAAGATGGCTTCAGGCATGCGGGAATAATCGAAAGTGCTTATATCATTGATGACCTTGATGTTGAAATAATTGCAGACGGATGCCACTTACCTCCGTGTCTGCTTAAACTTGTTTATAAATCAAAAGGAATAGACCATGTTGCACTTACAACAGACGCAATGCGTGCGGCAGGACAGAACGTAAAAACATCAATTCTTGGCAGCCTTGAAGACGGACAGGAAATAATTATTGAAGACGGCGTTGCAAAAATGCCTGACAGAACATCTTTTGCGGGAAGTATTGCAACAACGGACAGGCTTGTAAGAACAATGGTAAAACAAGTTGGGGTTCCGCTTAAAGATGCCGTTACAATGATGACAAAAACTCCGATACGTATTATAAACAAAGGATACAAAAAAGGTGAAATTGCTGTTGGAATGGATGCGGATATCATCATGTTTGATGACGATATCAACGTAAGCTATGTAATGGTTGGCGGAAAAACGATAATTGACAATAATCAGTAAAAAATATATAATATAAAGTTGTGGTAAAAGGAGACAAACACAATGAAACTTGAATATTTATTGTGGGTGCTGGCGTTTATCGGGGTAATTGCCACTTACGGCGGCGGTAAAATTGCAAGCCTCATAACAAAAAACGAAAATACCGTGCATAGCGTTACAATGATTTGTAAATTTGCAGGCGTTGTTGTTGCTGCCGGAGCAATCGTTATATTATATTTAAGGGGAAATCTTAACTAAAGGAGACAAAAGAAAATGGAACAGGGACTTAATAAAGTATATGATCCTTCAGTGGTTGAAGAAAGATTATATAAACAGTGGGAAGAAAACGGATATTTCAAAGCAGAACCGGACGATAAAAAGGAGCCGTTTACAATAGTTATTCCTCCGCCGAACGTTACAGGTCAGCTCCATATGGGACATGCCCTTGACGAAACACTTCAGGATATCTTAATCAGATACAAAAGAATGGCAGGCTACTCAGCACTTTGGGTACCGGGAACAGACCATGCCGGTATTGCAACACAAATAAAGGTTGAAGAATACTTACGTGAAAACGAAGGTCTTACAAGATATGACCTTGGTCGCGAAAAGTTTCTTGAACGTGTTTGGGACTGGAAGAAAATGTACGGCGACCGTATTATAAAACAGCTCAAAACACTCGGTTGTTCCTGTGACTGGTCAAGAGAACGTTTTACAATGGACGAAGGATGTTCGAAAGCCGTACGTGAAGTGTTTGTAAATCTTTATGAAAAAGGTCTTATCTATAAAGGCAACAGAATTATCAACTGGTGTCCTAAATGTACAACAGCTCTTTCTGATGCGGAAGTAAGCTACGAGGAAGAACAGGGCCATTTCTGGCATATCAAATATATGCTTGAAGATAGTGACGATTATGTTATAATCGCTACAACAAGACCGGAAACACTTCTTGGGGATACTGCCGTTGCAGTACATCCGGATGATGAAAGATATAAAAATATTGTAGGTAAAAACGTAATTCTTCCGCTTGTTAATAAACCTATTCCGGTTGTTGCGGATGAATATGTTGAAATGGATTTCGGTACAGGTGTTGTTAAAATTACTCCTGCTCACGACCCGAACGACTTTGAAGTAGGTAAAAGACATAATCTTGAACAGATTAAGGTTATGAACGATGATGCTACAATCAATAAATTTGGTGGCAAATACGCAGGAATGGACAGATATGAAGCAAGAAAACAGATAGTTGCCGACCTTGACGAACTTGGACTTCTTGTAAAAATAGAAGAACATACACATAACGTAGGTCATTGCTACAGATGTAACACAACAGTTGAGCCGCTTACATCCGACCAGTGGTTTGTAAAAATGAAACCTCTTGCTGAAAAAGCAATTGAGGTTGTTAAAGATAAAACAGTACAGTTTGTTCCTGACAGATTCAGCAAAATCTATCTTAACTGGATGGAAAATGTACTTGACTGGTGTATTTCAAGACAGCTTTGGTGGGGACATCGAATTCCTGCATTTTACTGCGAAGATTGCGGCGAAATGGTTGTATCCAAAGAAGATGTAACCGTATGTCCGAAATGCGGCGGCAAAATGACTCAGGAAAACGACGTGCTTGATACATGGTTTTCATCAGCACTCTGGCCGTTCTCAACGCTCGGCTGGCCTGAAAAAACAAAAGACCTTGAATATTTCTATCCTACAAGCGTGCTTGTAACAGGATACGATATAATTTTCTTCTGGGTTGCAAGAATGATATTCTCCGGTATGGAACATATGGAAAAAGAACCGTTTAAATATGTGTTTCTCCACGGTATCGTTCGTGACAGTCAGGGAAGAAAAATGTCAAAATCACTCGGTAATGGTATTGACCCGCTTGAAGTTATCAAAGAGTATGGTGCCGATGCGCTCCGCTTCACTCTTGCAACAGGTAACTCGCCCGGAAATGATATGCGTTACTACGACGAAAGGGTAAAAGCAAGTCGTAACTTTGCAAACAAACTCTGGAACGCGGCAAGATTTGTTCTTATGAACATAAAACATACAGATACCGCACTTCCGGCAGAGCTTGAGCTTGCAACTGAGGATAAATGGATTTTATCCAAACTTGATAAGCTTGCAAAAGACGTTACGGAAAACATTGATAAATTTGAACTCGGTATTGCCGTTCAGAAACTTTATGACTTCATCTGGGACGAATATTGCGACTGGTATATCGAGCTTTGTAAACCGCGTCTTCAGGGGCAGGCAGCAGAAAACGCAGGCAGAGTACTTTCATATGTACTTTCAAGAACACTTGAGCTTCTCCATCCGTTTATGCCGTTTATCACAGAAGAAATATGGCAGAACCTCCCGCACGACGGCGAAACAATAATGCGTGCAAACTGGTTCAAAGGCGATAAATTTGAGTTTCCGGAAGACGAAGAAAACCTTGAAATGATAAAAAACGCAATCAAAGCAATCAGAAACGCAAGAGCTGAAAAGAACGTACCACCGTCAAAGAAAGCAAAGGTTTATATCACAACCGATAAAACCGATGTATTTACAGCCGGTGCAGTGTTCTTTGAAAAGCTTGCATCTGCATCCGAAGTTGTTGTTTCTGCACAGGAAACAGAAATTAAAGATGCTGTTGCAGTTGTTTCCGAAGGCGCAAAAATTGAAATTCCTCTCGGCGACCTTGTAAATAAAGAAGAGGAAGCGGCAAGACTTAATAAAGAAAAAGAGCGTCTTATCGGCGAAATCAAACGTCTTGACGGAAAACTTGGCAATCCGGGATTTGTAGCAAAAGCGCCGGAAGCCGTTGTAAATGCTGAAAAAGCTAAAAAACAGATGTATCAGGATATGCTTGATAAGGTTCTTGAAGCTTTGTCAGCACTTTAATAGGGGAAATAAATGTTTGGTTATGTAAATGCATTTCAGGATGAACTTAAAATAAAGGATTATAAAGTTTTTAAAGCATATTATTGCGGACTTTGCAAACAGCAAGGCAAACTTTGCGGCAGTGTAACAAGATTTGGACTGACGTATGATTTTGCCGTGCTTGCAATAATCCTTGACGGAATTTCTGAAACGGGGTGTGAAATAGCCCCCGGCAGGTGTATGCTTCATCCGCTTCAGAAACGTGCCATAGCAGGTGAGTGCAGTGCGCTGACTTACTGTGCATATATGAGCGTTGCCCTTTCGTATTATAAAATGAAAGACGATGTGCGTGACAGCGGCTTTTCAAAAGCCATTCCCGTAATGCCGTTTTTCGGGCATGCGGCAAAAAAAATTGAAAAACTTTATTCTGAAAAAGTGGCAAAAATCAAGAAACATCTTGCTAACATAACTAAATTTGAAAAAGACGGATGTAAAAATATCGACCTTCCTGCATATGAATTCGGACGGCTTATGGCAGAACTTTTTGATATGAATAGTGACAACATTGTTCTTAATCAAATGGGGTATAATATCGGCAGATGGATTTATATCATAGATGCAATTGACGACTTTGAAAAAGATGTCAAAAAGGGAAGGTATAATCCGTTTGAAACAAAAGAGGACATTAAAAACTCTCTTAATTCACTTTGGTATAATATGTCCGAAATAGCGGCGGCATACGAGCTGCTTGATATTAAACGCAACAAAGATATAGTTGATAATGTTATATACCTTGGAATTAAAAATAAAACAAATACGATAATTGAACGTATGGACAGCTGATGTCGGAAAGGAATATAATGGAACCATATTCAGTACTTGGTTTAAACAGAGATGCAAGTATGGAGCAGGTAAATGCGGCATACAGAGAACTTCTTCGTAAATACGATGAAAGTAACTATGTGGATAATCCGCTTGCAGACCTTGCGACAAAAAAAAGACAGGAAATCAATGACGCATATGATGCTATTATAAAAATGCGTGCGGAAGAGAAAAAACGTGCAGAGGATAGCGCATCAGAAAAGCAGCAGACAAACACTTCTGCAAATCCGCGTTATACAGAAGTTCGTGCGGCTATTGATTCCGGAAATATTATGGGTGCATGGCAGATGCTGTCTAGCATGAAAGAAAGAGACGCCGAATGGTACTATCTTTGCGGTGTTGTTTCACTTCGCAGAGGGCTTTATAACGATGCCTACAGCTTCTTTAAAACGGCAACTAATAAAGACCCGCTTAATATGGAATACAGGGAAGCTTTTGCCCGTATGGACCGACAGGCAGGCGCATACAGACAGGCAGGACCGAATATGCAGCAGATGGATTGTTGCACCTGTTGTAATAATCTTCTTATTGCAGATTGCTGCTGTGAATGTATGGGTGGAGATATTATTCCTTGTTGCTAATGAATGAGGTGAGTTGATTGAAACTTGATTTTAACAAGAAAAATACAACAATTGCAGTGTATGCATTTATTGTTATTGCGTGTTCAATACTGTTTTATACACTTGTAAATAATATGGCAGGTGTAGGCAGATATATAGGGCTGTTTTTCCGTCTTATAGCACCTTTCATATATGCATTTTGTATTGCATATCTTTTGAATCCGCTTATGAAACAGTGTGATAAATGGTTTGAATTTGTGGAAAAAAAGAAACCAAACCCCAAGCTCAAAAGAGGACTCAGTGTCCTTACAACCTTTATTATCTGCCTTGTTGTAATAGGGGGATTCGGTTGGATTGTAACTCATCAGATAGCACAAAGCATAGTTCTTTTTGCAAACAGGGTAAGAGTCTGGATACCTGAAGTTGGTGCATGGATAACAAATTTCCTTCAGAAAAACAACCTGTTAACTGATTATCAGTTGCAGATAACAAATTCATTATCGCAGATTGGAAATATGGCACTTAAATTCTCAGAAACATCGCTTCCGGTGCTTTGGGGCGGAATAAAAAATATTACAACCGGAATAACCAATTTTGTCCTTGCGGTTATAATTTCTATTTATATGCTTTATGATAAAGAAAAGTTTATATCAGGCATTAAAAAGCTACTGGGAGTAATACTCAAAGAAAAGAAAAAAGATGTTGTTGTAAACATTTTTGCAGATGTTAACAGAATTTTTTCAAAATTTATAATAGGAAAAATTATCGATTCTCTTATCATTGGTGTTGTTTGTACAATAGGTATGGTAATTTTCAGAATGCCATTCCCGCCGCTTGTAGGCTTTATAGTTGGAGTAACCAACATAATTCCGTATTTCGGACCATTTATCGGTGCGGGAATAGGTGCACTTATTATACTTGTTGTAAATCCCATGCAGACACTTTGGTTTCTTGTATTTATACTTGTGTTGCAACAGATTGACGGCAATATCCTTGGACCTAAAATTGTTGGAGAATCCATTGGAATTTCAGCGTTCTGGGTTATTTTTGCCATCATAATCGGCGGAGGACTTTTCGGAATTGTTGGAATGATTGTTGGTGTGCCGATATTTGCATTTATTTATGCGTTTATTAAATCTCTTGTGCACAGAAAATTACAACAACAGGATAAAGAAGTGATAAAGGAGTAAAAAGAAATTTAAAATGAAAAGGAGAAATTATACGAGGTATATCTGTTTGTAACCCGGTAGATGTGGTGCCGGAATACTTTCTTTTTACAATAGACTATGCAATAGAAAAAAAGATGACACACATTCAGCTCATAGGTCCTACACATGACTATATAAAAGGAAATATAGACGGAATGGCACCTAACCGTAAATATAGCCAGTTTAATGCAGGAAAAAATATGGATTATATCAATATGTTGTCTTGATGTAGTTAACAAAGATACTGTAAGAATCCGTTTTGACAGATTTACCGGAAACACACCGTGTGTGCATACAGTTAAAGTATTGTGATAAAAAAGGACTATCCGAGAGGATAGTCCTTTTTAAATAGGAAAAGCAAGTTATTCTACAGTAACAGATTTTGCAAGGTTTCTTGGTTTATCCACATCACAGCCTTTGTTTACGGCCATGTAATATGCAAAAATCTGAAGTGGCACAACTGTAAGTGCCGGTGCAAAAATATCAAGAGTTTTAGGTATGTAGTAAACAAAATCCGATTCGCTCTCAATTGCTGTATTACCTTCCTGTGCAATTGAAAATACAATAGCTCCACGGGTTTTTACTTCTTTAATGTTACTTACCATCTTGTCAAATATAGCTCCTTGTGTTGCAAGAGATACAACAAGGGTTCCATCTTCAACAAGTGAAATAGTACCGTGTTTAAGCTCGCCTGCGGCATATGCTTCGGAATGAATGTAGGATATTTCCTTAAGTTTAAGAGAGCCTTCAAGACAAGTGCAGTAGTCAAGACCTCTGCCCAGGAAAAATACATCCTTTGCATTGAAATGTTTTGCCGCATAAGAAGAGAGCGGCTGCATATTATCAAGAATTTGCTGTACCTTTGACGGGAGAGAGCAAAGTTCGTTAATAATTTCAGTAAGCTCTTCGTCCTTGATAGTACCTTTCATTTTTGTAAAATAAAGTCCGATTAAATACAGTGCCTGCATCTGCGTGCTGTATGCTTTTGTGGTTGCAACAGCAATTTCAGGACCTGCCCATGTATATAATACATCGTCTGATTCGCGGGCAATTGAACTACCCACAACATTTACAATTGAAAGAATTCGTGCGCCTTGTTTTTTAGCCTCGCGGAGCGCCGCAAGTGTATCTGCAGTTTCACCCGACTGGCTTATTATAATAACAAGGTCATTTTTATTTATAATCGGGTTTCTGTATCTGAATTCCGATGCAAGCTCAACATCAACGGGAATTCGTGCAAGATGTTCAATGAAATATTTAGCAGTAACGCCTACGTGATATGCACTGCCGCATCCAATTATATATATTTTGTTAAACCTTTCAATATCTTCTTTTGTAAGAGTAATATTGTCAAGAACAACATTTCCGTTTTCAATTCTGGGCATAACTGTGTTTGTTATTGCAGAAGGCTGTTCCATTATTTCTTTGAACATAAAATGTTCGTATCCGCCTTTTTCTGCTGCAGATACATCCCAGTCGATATGGAAAACTTCTTTTTTTACTTCGGTTTTATCCGTATCAAGAACAGTAACCTGGTTATCTTTAAACCATACAATTTCCTTATCTTCAAGCAGATAAACATCTCTTGTATATTCAAGTACAGCAGGGATATCCGATGCAATATAGTTTTCGTTTTCGCCAATACCTACAATAAGAGGACTGTCTTTTCTTACGGCGAACAACTCGCCAGGATGGGCGGCGGATACTATGCCGAGTGCATAGGACCCTTCAAGCTTTTCGGTAAGCTTAATGATTGCATCTATCATATCACCTTTATAATAATAATCAAGCAGATGAGAAACAACTTCAGTATCTGTTTCTGAAACGAACTTATATCCGCGTGAAATAAGTTTTTCTTTAAGTATTGCGTAGTTTTCGATAATTCCGTTATGAACAACGGCAATATCGCCGCGATTTGATGTATGTGGATGTGAATTTATATCCGACGGTTCGCCATGTGTTGCCCAGCGTGTGTGTCCTATACCGATACTTCCACTGATATTTTCACCGCTGATTTTATCACTTAAGACACTGAGTCTACCTTTTGCCTTACGTACACAAATCCTATTTTCATCTGTCAGAACAGCAATACCAGCTGAATCATATCCGCGGTATTCAAGTTTTGAAAGTCCGTTCAGAAGAAACGGCACCGAAGGTTTTTTTCCAATATATCCTACTATTCCGCACATATCTTATCTTCCTTTCGTTAAATTAAAAATTTTTCTTCGAGAACTGCAGCAAGTCTTGCGGCATCGCACTGCATGTCATCAATGTTTTTACCTTCAATCATTATTCTTACAACAGGCTCTGTGCCCGATGGACGCACAAGAATTCTGCCTTCGCTGCCGTATTTCTGTTCAAGCAGGCTGATAAGTTCAACAACTTCTTTGTCGGCAAGCATCTGAGTTTTGTATTCGTTTTTAATCTTGGCATTAACAAGAACCTGGGGGAGAATAGTAACAGTTTTGCGAAGCACTGAGGCCGGTTTTCCGGTTTCCTTTAAAATTGTAATGAGTTTTATTGCGCTGATAAGTGCGTCGCCGGTAGTATTGTCAAGAAGAGAAATAATATGTCCGGACTGTTCGCCACCAATAACACTACCTTTTTCAAGCATCTTTTCAAGAACATATCTGTCACCAACACGTGCTTGTATAAACGAAATATCATTTTCCTTGAAGGTGAGAGGAAGTCCCATATTGCTCATTACAGTTCCAACAACAATATTGTTTTTAAGCTTATTTTTCTTCTTTAAATCAAGAGCAAGAAGGCCTATAATAACGTCACCATCAATAGCGCATCCCGTTTCATCAACGGCAATAAGTCTATCAGCATCTCCGTCAAAAGCAAGACCGATGTCGGCACCCGTATCTTTTACATATTTACAAAGCCTTTCAATATGTACAGAACCGCAGTCCTTGTTTATATTAATTCCGTCGGGTGAATTGTTTATAATGAAAACCTGTGCCCCAAGACGTTTGAATGCAAGTGGTGCGGCTTCAAAATTAGCACCATTTGAACAGTCAATAGCTATTTTGAGTCCTGAAAAATCTGTGTCCGTGCATTTGAGTGCAAAATCAACATAATCTTCCACGGCGGTTTTAAGATATGTTTTTCGACCTATCTTTTCGCCGACAGGCACGTCTTCAATAACTTTTTTTCCGAGAATATAGCTTTCAATTTCTTCTTCGGTTTCGTCAGGCAGTTTAAAACCCGACTGATTGAAAAATTTAATCCCGTTATATTGGAATGGATTGTGAGAAGCAGAAATAACAATACCGGCATCGGCTTTGTATTTACGCGTAAGATAGGCAACAGCAGGCGTAGGAACAACACCAAGCAAAACAACCTGTGCTCCAACAGATAAAATTCCGGATACAAGTGCACACTCAAGCATATCGCTTGATATACGTGTATCCTTTCCAACTAAAATTTTTGGGGTGTGCAGACTGCTTTTCGTAAGTACATAAGCACCAAACCTTCCCAGATCATAAGCGAGCATCGGGGTAAGTTCGGTGTTTGCGACGCCTCGTACTCCGTCAGTACCAAAATATTTTCCCATTTTTTCTCCTTTCTGCTACCGCAGCAAATGAAGTGTTAAAATAAGCAGTATTAAGTAAAAGAGTAGTTCGCTGCTTTTATATATCCCTATTATATCATTAATTTAAATTAATTCAATACCTTTTTGTAGATTTTTTAGAAATATTTGTACTTTTTTTAGATTATTGCATTTCAGGAAGTTCATTTAACGACTTAAATTCATATCCGGAAGCCTTAATATCGGTAATAATTTGGTCAAGGGCTTCGGCGTTATCTTTTGATACGGCATGCATAAGAATAATTGCGCCACCGTGAATATTATCCATAACTGCATTATAAACATACTGACTTCCTTTTTGCTTATTAACATCCCAATCCTCATAAGCCAATGACCATAAAACAGTTTTATACCCGAGTGATTTTGTGGTCGCAAGACTTTTTTCGCTGTATTCACCTTTTGGAGGGCGCATAAATTTCATTGTTTTTCCCGTAAGAGAAAAAAGCTGCCTGTCAAGGTCAAGCATTTCATTTTCAAGCTCGGCAACCGTTTTTACTGATGGCATAGATGGGTGATTGACCGTATGATTTCCAACCTCATGTCCTTCATCAAGCATGCGCTTTATAAGTTCGGGTTCGTTTTCAAGATAAGGTCCGGTAACGAAAAAACAGGCAGGTACCTGATGGGATTTAAGTACATCAAGAATTTCAGCAGTATATCCGTTTTCGTAACCTTCGTCAAAAGTAAGGAAAACATCCTTTGAATTTGCATCACCCATATAGTATGCGCCGTACTTAGCCAAAATTTCTCCTGAACCGGGATTGATATCGGGCGCGGCATTTGGGTTTTTCTTAAGTCCCCATTCAAACTTTTTATTACTTAAATTTTCAATTTCTGCCCCCGCGCCCGTTTTGTAGGTATTACTGCACCCACACAAAAATACAATAAAAAGTAGGAAGATGACGAATTTTTTCATAAAAACACCTCTAATTCGCACTATTTGTTATTAAATTTATGCAAAGAAAGTAAAAAAAATGTTGAACTTAAGGGCTTTTATGTGATATAATTAAAATGATTGTAATTTTTATTAAAGGTGATAGTTAAATGTCAGAGTTAAAACTCATTGAACTTGACATAAAAGGCAAAAAATTTGCCTCAAGAAAAATCAAAAGAATAAAATGGATGCTTCGTATTCTTGCAGTTGTAATTATTCTTGCGTGCATCGGCCTTTCGGCATGGCTTATTTATAACGCAAAAAATCCACAACCGCAGCCGGAGCTGCCGCATACAGAAACACCCGTAATCGAAACTGGAGCCGAGGTGCCGGATTATCCTGAAAAAGCAGATATTACAAGTTTTCTTATTGCTGATGAATCAATGGGTAAAAAAGCATACCTTACTTTTGATGACGGTCCAAGCGAAAATACGGGCGCACTTCTTGATATACTGAAAACATATAACGTAAAAGCAACATTTTTTGTAACAGGCGAGGCGGCTGAAAGAAACCCTAATCTTCTTATAAGAATCCATAACGAAGGTCATTCCATAGGCAACCACAGCAACACACATGTATATGATTATATATATGACAATCCTGATTCGTTCTGGCTTGAAGTAACGGGTGCACAAACAATTCTTGAAAATATCCTTGGTGCAGATAACACGCAGAAACTTTTTAGATTCCCCGGTGGATCGTTCGGTGAAAAGAAAGCGCAGTTTATTCCGCTCATTGAAAGTATGGGATATAAATATGTAGATTGGAACGCCCTTAATGGCGATGCCGAAGGCGGCGACTTTACTGCAGAAAAATCTATGGAATATATAAAAGAGCAGTGTGCGGATACGGGTAACGTAATTGTGCTTATGCACGATGCGAAAAATAAAACAGTTACGGTGGAAACCCTGCCACAGATAATAGAATATCTTAAATCTGAGGGATATTTATTTGACAAAATAACAGTGAATTAGAGGAAACAAAATGTATTATGTGGATTACCATATACATTCCGTCTTTTCAAATGACGGATTTATAGAAATTGATGAGGCCTGCGATAAAGCAATCGCCGAAGGCTTTGCGGAAATTGCATTTTCCGACCACTTTGACCCGTGGGCGGAAAACCCGGATTGTATAGACGTTTACGACCCGAAAGCACAGCGTGCGGCAATAGAAACGGCAAGAGAAAAGTATAAAGGCAAACTTAAAATTCTCTATGCAGTAGAACTTGGACAGTCCCAACTTTATCCTGAAAACGCATCAAAAATCGTGCAAAACGATTATGACTATGTCCTGGGCGCAGTTCACAGCATAGAAAACGACCTTGACCTTGCAAGAATAAAGTATACAAGCAGTAATTTCAAATCATATATGATGACGTCATATAAACATATTCTTGAGGTTGCAAAACTTGATTTGTTTGACTGTCTTGCACATCTTGATTACCCGAAACGCTATATGGCACTTCACGGACTGCGCGTAAAACCGTGTGACTATATGGATATAATTGAAGAAATTTTAAAAACGGTAATTGCAAACGGCAAGGGGATAGAGGTTAACTGTTCGGGACTTCGTCACCGTGTTAACGAAACCTTGCCAAACATTGAAATACTTAAGCTTTATAAATCGCTCGGCGGTGAAATCATAACGGTTGGGTCAGATGCACACCGCTTTGAACACGCACTTTTGTACATAAAAGATGCATATGAGATTATTAAAGAAGCAGGGTTTGATTATATAACTCTGTTTGATAAACGAATTCCAAAATTTGTTAAATTCTGAAAGGAGAATTTATATGAATACAAACACACAAATTAAACAGATTGCAGAAAGAATAAAAGAACTTCGCGATATACTCGATATGTCCTCTGCTCAGGTAGCGAAGGAAGTCGGTATCCCCGAAGAAGAATATATGCTTTATGAAGATGCTAAAGCAGACATTCCTGTCAGCGTGCTTTACGCCGTCGCTTCGGCCCTCGGGGTCGACACAACAGTGCTTCTTACGGGTGAAACACCGCGTATGGAGGGCTACACCGTTGTCAGAGACGGAAAAGGCGTTGAGGTTGAAAGATATGCAGGCTACAAATTTGCTTCTCTTGCAGCAAACTTTATCGGCAGAGAAATGGAACCGATGATTGTTACTTTAAATAAAGGGGACAAACCTGCAGAACTTGTATTTCATGCAGGTCAGGAAATCAACTATGTTATTGAAGGAACTGTTATGGTTACAATCGGCAAAAAAACCATTACTCTTGAAAAAGGTGACAGTGTGTATTTTGATGCAATGCAGCTTCACTCTCAGCAGGCGCTTACCGACACGGCAAAGTTTCTGACAGTTATTAACGAAAATGCGAAAGGATTGAAATAAAAATGATAGAAAGGTTTGTTCCTCAGACAGAGTTTGAAAGCTATGAGGATTTTAAGCAAAACTATAAATTAATCGTTCCCGAAAACTTCAACTTTGCCTATGATATAATTGACGGATGGGCAGCCGAGGAAGATAATAAACCGGCACTTTTCTGGTGTGACGACGAAGGACACGAAAAGGAATTCACGTTTGGTGACATTAAAAGATTAAGTAATAAGGTTGCAAATTACTATAAAAGGCTAGGTATCAGAAAAGGGGATAAGGTAATGCTTATGCTCCGCCAGCGTCCCGAAGCATGGATATGTATCGTGGCACTTTGTAAGCTCGGTGCGGTAAGTATTCCGGCAACCTTCCAGCTTACTCCTAAAGACATTGAATACCGATGTAACAGCGCCGAAATTAAAATGATTACCGCTGTTGATGACGATGAAATACTTAAACATATTGAGCTTTCAAAAGATAAATGTACAACTCTTGAAAAAATCGGTATCGTAGGTACAAACATTCCTGACGGAATGCTTGATTTCCGCAGTGAATATATAAAAGAAAGTGATGTGTTTGACCGACCGACAGGTGCAGAAGGCACAACCAACGAAGATACAATGCTTATCTATTTCTCATCCGGCACATCTGGAATGCCGAAAATGATACGCCACGATTTCCGCTATCCGCTCGGACATATCGTAACGGCAAAATACTGGCAGAAAGTTCAGGACGGCGGCAGACATCTCACAATGTCGGATTCCGGCTGGGCAAAATTTGCGTGGGGTAAAATATACGGTCAGTGGATTTGCGGTGCCGAAATCGTTGCATATGACGATAAAAAATTCAATCCGGCACACCTGCTTGCTACACTCCGCAGGGTAAAACCGGTTACATTCTGTGCACCGCCAACGGTTTACAGATTCCTTATTAAAGAAGATATCACAAAAGAAGATTTTGCATCTGTTCAGCACGCATGCATTGCAGGCGAACCTCTAAACCCCGAGGTTTATAACAGATTTTATGACCTTACAGGACTTCGCCTTACAGAAGGATTCGGACAGACAGAAACAACGGTTATCATTGCAAACTTCGGCTGGTTTGATGTTAAACCCGGTTCAACAGGTAAACCTTCACCGATTTATGATATTGATATTGTTGACGGCGACGGTAATTCTTGTGAAGACGGTATCGTAGGCTCAATCGTTATAAAAAATGCCACATCCGAACGTCCGGCAGGTCTTTTCAGAGAATACTACCGTGACGAGCAGGCCAATGCAAAAGCATGGCAGGACGGTATGTATAATACGGGCGATACCGCATGGCGTGATGCCGACGGATATTACTGGTTCGTAGGAAGAAATGACGATGTAATCAAATGTTCGGGTTACCGTATCGGACCATTTGAGGTTGAAAGTGCACTTCTTACACATAAAAGCGTACTTGAATGCGCAGTAACCGCCGCACCCGACCCCATCCGCGGACAGGTTGTAAAAGCAACGGTTGTTCTTGCAAAAGGTTACACACCGTCGGACGAGCTCCGTAAAGAACTCCAGAATCACGTTAAGGTAACAACAGCTCCGTATAAATACCCGCGAATTCTTGAGTTTGTGGACGAGCTTCCTAAAACAATCAGCGGTAAAATCAAGCGTGCAGAAATAAGAAAAGAAGATAATAAATGATGAAAAGCGACCGAACGGTCGCTTTTTTGTATAACCTGTAAAAATTGTGGTAATAATTGATGAAACAACATTTTTGGAGGAACTATGACATTACTTAGGATTTCATCAATTACATTACTTGGAAGTATAATTATTTCAGTTATCTTATCAACTGCCATTGTTTGTGCGGGAAGTGAACCCAAACCTGCATTTGATGGCGAGATAGTGCGCCTGCACGTTATTGCAAACAGTGATACGGACTTCGACCAGGCACTTAAACTTAAAGTGCGTGATAGCGTACTTGCGGTGTCAAAAGCAGTCGAAAGTGCAGAAATGTCAATAGATTTTGCGCGAGAAAATGCAGAAACTATGCGTACAGCCGCCCTTGAAACAATAAAAAAAGAAGGGTATAGCTATGATGTGAAAATTGAAGTAGGAGTCTTTCCTTTTCCTGCAAAAGCCTACGGAGATTTGATATTCCCTTCAGGAGATTATAACGCCGTAAGAGTGGTGATAGGTGAGGGGAAAGGGCAAAATTGGTGGTGCGTAATGTTTCCTCCGCTTTGTTTTACAAATGAAACTACTGCTACAATGCCGGAAGAATCAAAAGATATGCTTTCTGATGAAACAAAAGATATGCTTGGCGGCGGCAAATATAAAATTAAATTCAAACTTGCGGAAATTTTTTGAAGATGATGCTAATTTAGGCTTGACATAAATTTGAAATTGTGTTATAATACTAAAGTCGCGTGGAGAGATGTCCGAGTGGTTTAAGGAGCTAGTCTTGAAAACTAGTGACTCGAAAGAGCCCAGAGTTCGAATCTCTGTCTCTCCGCCATTAATTTTATAAGAGGCAACCGAGTTTCGTCAGGTTGCCGCTTCGTGGAGAAGTACTCAAGTTGGCCGAAGAGGCGCCCCTGCTAAGGGTGTAGGTCGGGTAACCGGCGCGAGAGTTCAAATCTCTCCTTCTCCGCCATCTAAATACGAACTTTCACTTTTAGAGTGAGAGTTTGTATTTTTTTTATCTTCTTTTTCTCTGTTTTTTAAGTCTTTCTTAAACTGTAAGGCATACTTTGGAGCATAACCAGGTATCTTTAAGTTAATGGTAATATTTAAACATACTTCTTTTTCACCAGGTACAGAAAACTCATCTATTGTAATTTTTTCAATCAGTTTATTAAACAATATTTTTAACTGTTCTCTGTCTAACTCTTGGAAATCACAATATGTAATATGCTCATAACTCATTTTTGATTGTTCTCTCAAAAAGTTTTCTTCTTTTTCAAAGTCTATGTTTTCATATACTTTTAATGTTTCATTTTGAAAAGCAATTTGAGAAAGGACGCTATTTAATTTGTCCTTGTATGTATCAACAATCAGTTTATCATCTTCTTCAAGCATAAGATTTAACAATTTTTCTTTTTGAGTACTTAATTTTTTTATATCACTTTTTATTTTGCTTACATCTTTTTTCTTTGCTTTAAGTGCTTCAATTCTCAATCTTAATTGTTCTTCAAATCTTTCCCTATACATATCACTTGTCAAAATCTCTTGCAACTGATAAACAACAAACTTTTCAAGTAATAATGCAGGTATATTATGCCTATTACATACAGTTTTCCCATGTCTCTTGCTACCACATTGATAGTAATATATTTTCTTCCCGGAGTTAGAAATACCAGAGGTCTGTAAATACAGATTATTACAATTTGAACAGAACACAAGACCTGCAAGAGGGGCAGAAGATATAGCACTTCTGTCAACTTTGCTATAATCTACATTTTTTCTCTTTTTTTCCATACTCTCTTGAACTTTCTCAAAATCTTCCTTTGATATTATTGGAGTATGTGTATTGGGTATAACTAACCACTCATTTTGAGGGTTATATTTTTTGCCACTACCCTCAGGTGCTCTTTTGTTATAAACTGTTATTCCAGTATATGCTTCATTTTTGAGCATACAAAGAACACTTGTTTTAGACCAAAACTTACTGTTTTTAGGTGGTTTTATTCCATTTTCATTGAGGTAATTACATATTTTTTCTGAACCCCAAGACCTATTCAAATACAAGTCAAAAATCAGTTTTATAATATTAGCCTCTTCTTCATTGACTTGTAAATGTGATTTAACCAAATTATAACCAAATGGACTTTGACCATTCCACTCTCCTTTTCTGATTTTGCTTTTTATACCTTCTTTAACTTTTACAGAGTAAATTAAAGAATAATACTCATTGATTAAAGAGTTCATATTTTTCATTAAAAAGTTTGTAGCAGGGTCTCCTTGATTGTAGTGTTGTTGCCTTGTGTAAATCAATTTAACATTATGCTTTTCACAAATGTTGCCAACAACCAAAGAATCTTCTAATTGCCTAAACATTCTGTCATCTGAGATAGCAATTATACAATCTATACTTTTATTCAAAATATGCTCTAAAATAAACTTTCCTTGTGGTCTGTCTTTCATAGCATTTTTGTAGGCAGAAACACCACCATCAATATAGACATTTAGTAATTCAATATCATTTTCTTGACAATATCTCCTTATCTCTTGCTCTTGTGTATCTAATGAAAAACCTTCTAAAACTTGCTCTTCTGTTGATACTCTGCAATAACCTATTGCTTTCATTTGTAATCACTCCTTGTAATAATATTTATATTATTATATATATTATATCAGTTTTGATTTTCCTTGTCTATTGATGTATTATATAAAATGTTTTATTGTTTTTTTACTCTTAAAACTCTTGATTTATATAGTCTTTAATTTGATTGTTAATATATCTGTTTTTTGAATTATGCTTTGTGTTCTTCAAGACATTTATTCTGTCTATAATTTCAGTTATTGAAATGTTTTCTCTAACAAAACCATTCTCCAAAAAATACATATATCTAATATCAAAAAATCTTGCATAATAGCAAGGGTTAATGACTATATAATTATTTCTGCCTCTCTTGTAATAGTCAATTATATTATTCTGTTTTAGCACCTTTAAGCAATTATATAAATGACCTATTGTAAATTGCATATTGTCTGCTATTTCTTGCAATGATAGGTTAATTAGGTTCAAGTCAGGTTCTATGTATCTTGAATTAACATTGACAAGCAATATAAAAAAGTTTATATATTTTCTGTCAAGTTCTGTTCTAAAAATCAAGTCATTAAGTTTAATATCAAAAATCTTCGTAAATCTTCTCTTGTCTTTATGCTCTCTGTCATTTATAAGTATTGTGTTATACCCTTTGTCCTCAATACTCTGTATTTCTTCTCTTAAATCATAATTTGTATCAATTTTACTTTTTCTCATTTCTCACTCCTTAACAGTTAATTTATAGTGTATGATATTATAAGCTATAGTATAGGTGTTAAATCTCATAAAATGCCATTAAAACCTTGCTTAAAGTGATTTTTAGCATTTTTTATATTCTTACTCTTGTATCAGTCAATATCTGCTATGTCATAAACATTAGCACTAAATACAAAATATATCTCATTTAATGCTTGACATTCTGAAAACATATAATCAATATTAAATATTCTCAAATATGATTGAAGAAAAGCATTGATTTCAGGTGTCCAATTTTTAACAATTAAAAGATTATTGATAAGTGATACATCTGCATTATAGACAATTTCTGTATAGTCTGCCAATTCTTCAATAAGTTTATATTGATTTATCATTATAAACCCTTTTATGTTCTCTGCAATGCCTTTTTGTAGCAAAGAAGAAATAATATAACTGATATTAGATTGAGAGCAACCCAAACACCTTCCCATTTCTGCTTGATTAAAATTAAATGTTTTACAGTTGAGTAGTGATATAGTTAAAATCTCACTACTATTGACAAAAAAACCACTCATAGAGCACCTCCAATATAAAAATATAATTTAGAGTTTATATAAATATAAATCTCTTTATATAAGGTTTTAACATCATCTTTTTACTCTGTCAAATTAAAAACGCGCAACAAAAAAACAACCCCATTTTTTGAGGTTGCTTTGTATGTATATTAACCTTTGTAATTGTCAATTACATCTTTATCATTGCCAACAAGTCTTAAACCTTTTGTTGTCAAAAAATCTCTTAACTCTCTTTTTTTATCAGTTGGAACTTGGGAACTCTCATTGATAGAAAACCAAACACCCCTTACCTTATTCCAACTTTCAGGGTAATTTATAATGCCATAACTATTTATGTATTTCATTAAAATATCAGGACTATTGCTATCTGTGTTTTTTATGATAGTATCAAAAGTCTTTCTTTTTGTTTTTTCAAACTTAACTGCATATAGAAAAAATGCAACAATAGAAGAAACAAAAACAGAAAAACCAGAAATCAAAAGAAGGAGCAGACTTATTCCTACACAACCCATCACAAAATTATACTTTTTTATTTTTATAAATATCAAGTATTGTAAGATTACAAGTAATACTATTAAAAGTCCTGTGTTCTCCATAAAAATCAACTCCTTAGCCTTTGTAATTGTCAATAATCTGTTTTTCAGAATTGTTTAATCTTAACCCATTGGTTATAAGATAATCTCGCAATTCTTTTTTCTTTGCAGTTGAAACATTGGAGCATTCATTTACAATAAACCATACACCCTTAATTTGGTTCCATTGCTCAGGGTGGTTAAAGAACCCCCATTGTTTCACATAAGTTAGAAACATATCAACTGAACCATTATTGGTTGTTTTTGAAACCATTTCACATTTTGCTTTTAAGACCTTTTTGAATTTTAATGTGTAGATGCCATAAGCAGGAATTCCTATTATGAACACAGGGAAAAGAACACACATAACAACAAAAGCATAATTTTGTTTTTTTACTGCTACCATTATTCTGTAAATAGCATAAAACCCCACACCTACGGCAATAGCACCAGATAAATTACTTAAAAACTCCATATAATCAACTCCATAATTTATTACATTTTCAAAAACTTCCGTGTTAAGGTAGTTTTGTTTAATTATACACCATAAACAATGATTTGTAAATAGTTTATAATTAAATACATAAAATAATTGTTGAAAAAGGTGTATTTAATGGACTATTACAATGAAAAAGAATATCAATTATTTATCATAAAAGTAGGGTTAAAAGTTGGTTATTACAGAAGATTGGCAAATATGACACAAGAGGAATTGAGTGAGTGTAGTGGTATGTCATTAAACTTTATTTCTCAACTTGAAGGACCAAGTGCCCCTTATGTGCCTTCTCTTAAATCTCTCTATAAAATAAGCAAGGTTTTAGGTGTTCCAGTTTCTAAACTGACAGATGTTGATAATGATTAAAAGACTGCTCAAACAAGAGTAGTCTTTTTAACTATACAGATATATTTTCTTTAAGTCCTGTCTTTCTCCACTATGTGATAAATGCCTTTGTATAACAAAGGTTTCTGCTTTTTCTCTGCTCCAACCATTTGAAACATAATACTCAACTGCAAGTTGGCAATGATATTTTCTAAACTCATGATTTTTACCACTTTCTGCAATTCCTAATTCTTTGGTTATTCTTCTTATCTCATTGCTCATTGTAAGTCTTGCCATTTTCTCATTTTTAGGTAAATCAAAGACTTTTTCTGTTGATTGCTTACCTTTTATCAATTCTTGAAAAAATGACCTATACTGTGGCAAAATAGGTCTGTAAGACAATTTCCCACCCTTGCCAATGATTTTTACTGTGTTGTAGGTGTCAATCTTGCCATCTTTTGTTGTAGTTGTGTAGATATGTTTTGTTATGTTTATATCTTCTGCTTTTATGCCTATCATCTCAAACACCCTACAACCAAGAAAACACATACATTTTATCTCTGCTTGTCTTTTGCTTTCAAAATTATAAATCTTTTCTATTTGCTCATTGGTGTATAATCTGCTTGAATTAGTTTTATAGGTGTCTACCACTTTATGAGTTCTTACATCTTCTGTATAAAACCCTTGTATGTGAAACTTTTGAGAACAAGCAAGAGAAATCTTTTCAAGAGCATTTTTATAGGCACTTATGGTTTTACTGCTACAACCTTGTTTTGTGTCTAAAAATGCTATGCACATTTGAGGGGTTATATCTCTAACCATTTTGACATTGTAGGTCTCTTTTAAAAACTTTGTAAAGGCTTTTGATTTCTCTGTTATATTCTCTGCACTCCTTTTACTGAAAATATAGTTAATGCTTGTCTTGTTCTGCTTAAACTCTCTTTTGCCTACTGTCTTGTAATGGGTGTTGTTTTCTTTGTTAAAAATCTCTGTTCTTTTGTCTTTGTCTTGTAGGTTGATTTCTGCCAATGCACTATGTATTTGAAAGCCTAAACTTTTTGATTTTCCCATAAATACCCCCTTTTTACTGTCATATTTCTTAAAAAATACAAGAAATATGATTTTTTACATTTTTTCTGATTATATTTTAATTTTATTCTTTTAATTTCAATTTTTTCTGCTCTCTAAAAAGTGTTTAGGTTTAAGCACCTAACCACTTTTTATACGTAGAATATGGTATAATAAAATCAGCTTTTTTATTATACCATATTTCCATAAAAAAAAGACAAGGTTTGCTCCTTGCCTTAATCTGTTCTGTTGTGAGAAAAACTGCCTTTTTACTTTTATTGTTTAGTATGCTTAAAAGCACATAGGACATATAAGAACAAGTCCCAAAAATAAAAGTATATATAATCACTTTGAAAGTGTTAAAAAGGGTTTTATTTTCCTTATCTTCATTTTGTCAGTAGTCAATGTCTATGTAGGAAGAAAAAAGGCAAAAAAGACAGTTTTTCAATCTGTAAATAAAAATATAAGTCTTTCAATTATAACTATCTTTTGATAATTCAAATCTATAATGAGTTAAGGAGTTCTGCTCCTTATATGCAATCTGTTAGTTGGTATAATAATTGGAGTGATACTCTTTATATTATACCAACCAACAAAAACTCCTTTTTTATTTGTAAATTAAATTAAGTTATTGTAAGAGTACAACTCATCTAATTTAAAACCTCTTCTCAAATATAGTTTTTTACAGTAGTTTGGAATATAAATAAAAAACTCGGAAATAGTAGGGAGTTGCCCTTCTCCGCCACCAAAAAGCAAGCACATTTGTGCTTGTTTTTTGGTTTTTGAAAGGAATTTGAACTCGAGCGCCGAAGGCGCGGGCTTTGAAACCGAGCGCTGCCTGCGGCAGAAGAAGCGAGGATGAAAAGGGAGAAAATAACGAGCATATGCCCTGTGCCACTGTGCGCGGGACATATGCGACTATATTTTCGAGTGGGTATTTCAAATCTCTCCTTCTCCGCCACCAAAAAGCAAGCACATTTGTGCTTGCTTTTTTGGTTTTTGGAAGGGATAAAAATGTGTAATTTAGTTACTATTTAGATTGCATTTGACATAAATTTATGCTATAATTAAAATGGTGTATGTTTTAATAATCTAATAGCAGGAAGTCGTGTGCTATTATGAACAGTTTTTTGGTGCGCTTGTTACTGAAAAGGTTCGTTCGCTTGGCGCAAAACTTGTAAATAAAAACGGCGAAGTGTTTATTCATCCGCTTGAAATACGTGATGTTACAGCGACTTCTATTATCCGTGAATGTTCAGAAAAAATAAAGACATAGATACAGGAAATGGAAAAGCTATATAGCTTGATACACCTAGATAGAAAAATCGGCTGGAAGGAACTATTGAAACGAGCATCCCTGCAATGATGCGTATCTTTGGAGAATACGGAATAGACATTCGTAAAAAACATATTTTGGTGCAGGCGAAGCTGTTGGGGGAATTCACGGTAAAAACAAACTTATGGGTAACTCGCTGCTTGATATCATAGTATTCGGCAGAAATGTAGGTAAAAATACTGCAGCTAAGGCTAAAGATGTTAAGGTAGTAAACTCTCGCTTTTACATATTGAGAAGTATGAAAAAGAAATTACACACGCCGTTATCGACACCCAAATAGTTGCACAGAAACTCTTGCCTGATTGTACAAGAAAAAACTAAGAGGAGTGATTTTGGTATGACATTATTTGGTGGCGTTGTGCATATTACAGGTGTAACATTTCTGATATTTTCTCTGATTGCTATTCTGGTAGTTGGATATGCTCTGGGAAGAATAACAATTAAAGGTGTATCATTAGGTTCGGCGGGAGTATTTATTGTTGCTTTACTGTACGGATGCTTGTTCTACAACAATCTTGACTTACAGCTTTCAGGTTTTACAGGAAATGCATTAAAAATCCTTGAGAATCTGGGACTTGTTCTTTTTGTTACATCTGTTGGATTTATAGCAGGACCTAAGTTCTTCAGCAATATGAAGAAAAACTTTACGTCCTATGTATTGTTGGGTCTTGTTATTATTATATCGGGAACGATAGTTGCTGTTGGATGTGTATATGTAGAAAGACTGATGGGCGAAACTGATATGGCAAAGCTTTCTGCAATTGTATCCGGATTGTTTGCCGGTGCACTTACATCAACTCCTGCGTTTTCAGCGGCAAAAGCTTCTGTAGCAAGTTCGGAAATGGAACAGCTTGTTTCGGTGGGTTATGGTATTGCTTATATTTTTGGAGTTATAGGTGTTGTGCTGTTTGTACAGCTCGTCCCCCAAATTTTAAAGGTTAATATGGATGAAGAAAGAAAGAAACTTGTTGTCGTTAAAAAAGCTGTATCTTCTCAAAAATCAGCAGCAAAGTTAATCGAACTTGATAATTTCGGTATTGCGCCTTTTGCAATTGCAGCATTGCTTGGAATTTTCATTGGTATGATAAAAATTCCTCTTTCGGGTGCAGGGTTGAACGGAACAACATTCTCATTGACAACAACCGGGGGATGTCTTCTGGCATCACTTGTATTTGGTCATTACGGAAAAGCAGGCAAGATAAATATTATGCCTTCTACAACAACCTTGAAAGTTTTTAGAGAATTGGGCCTTGTGCTTTTCCTTACAGGGGCAGGTGTTTCCGGTGGTGCAAGATTTGTACAGGAATTTAAAATTTGCTACTTTGTCTACGGTGTAGTAATGACCATTTTCCCTATGATTATGGGCTTCGTTTTTGCAAAATATGTTCTTAAAATCAACATATTGAACATCCTTGGATCAATTACGGGTGGAATGACAAGTACTCCTGCATTAGGCACACTTATTCATGTTGCAGGCACAGAAGATGTTGCGGCAGCATATGCGGCTACATATCCTATCGCACTTGTTGCAGTAGTGTTTGCAGCACAGTTTATTATTATTCTATTTTAATTAGATATAAAAGAATCAGCCATAACTTAATCATAATATTGGTATAATATGGTCATAATGTTTTAAATAATTATCATTAAAAATCCGTGTTTTTGCAAAAAACAGTTGATTTTTTTGAAAAAACGTGATATAATACTAAAGTGTTTTTAAAATGGCAGAATATTTTTTAAAAATACTTATCATTATCGCATTCTATAATTAGATTGAGGGGATATATATGGCAAACAATGAAAGAAGAGTAGGTACAATTTCAAGAGGTATCCGTTGCCCGATTATCAGAGAAGGGGACAACCTTGCCGAAATCGTAACTACAAGCGTTCTTGAAGCAGCGCAGTATGAAGGATTTGAACTTCGTGACAGAGATGTTATTGCTCTTACAGAATCCATAGTTGCAAGGGCACAGGGAAACTATGCAACTATAGATGATATTGCAGCTGATGTAAAAGCTAAATTTGGCGGAGACACCGTTGGTGTAATTTTCCCGATTCTTTCCCGTAACAGATTTTCAATCTGTCTTAAAGGTATTGCTAAAGCAGTAAAAAAAGTAATCATTATGCTCAGCTATCCAGCTGATGAAGTTGGTAACGAACTTATCACACTTGATATGGTTGAAGCAGCAGGCGTAAACCCTTATTCCGATGTTCTTGACCTTAAACGTTACCGTGAACTTTTTGGAAGACACCTGCACGAATTTACAGGCGTTGACTATGTTGACTATTATACAGAGCTTGTTACAAGCTGCGGTGCTGAAGTTGAATTTGTATTTGCAAATCAGGCAAAAGCAATCCTTAACTATACAGACCATGTTCTTGTATGTGATATTCATACACGTTTCCGCACAAAGCGCATCTTAAAAGAAGCGTGTGCAAAGGTTGTTTACGGTTTTGACGAAATTTTGAATGCTCCTGTTAACGGCAGCGGATTCAATGCAAAATACGGTCTTTTAGGTTCAAACAAATCAACCGAAGAAAAAATCAAACTTTTCCCGCAGGATTGTCAGGACCTTGTTCTCGACATCCAGAAAAGAGTTCTTGATGCTACAGGCAAGCACGTTGAAGTAATGGTATATGGTGACGGCGCTTTCAAAGATCCTCAGGGTAAAATATGGGAACTTGCTGACCCGGTTGTATCTCCGGCATATACAGACGGTCTTAAAGGTACACCGAACGAAATCAAGCTTAAATATCTTGCTGATAATGAATATAAAGATTTGTCCGGTGAGGAACTTAAAAAAGCAATTTCCGAAAGTATCAAAGCAAAAGGTGATAACCTTGTTGGTAATATGGCATCACAGGGAACAACTCCCCGTCAGCTTACCGACCTTATCGGTTCGCTTTGTGACCTTACAAGCGGTTCCGGAGACAAAGGAACACCCGTTGTTCTTGTACAGGGTTATTTTGATAACTATACCAACTAATGAATTTAAAAAGACTTGGCGCGCCAAGTCTTTTTTGATAAGGAGAGTATTATGGAATCTTTAAGAAACAAAAAAGGCTTTATATGTGATATGGATGGTGTTATCTATCACGGCAACAACATTCTTGACGGAGTCAAGGAATTTGTTACCTGGCTTCAGGAAAACGATAAAAAGTTTATTTTCCTTACAAACAGCCCTGAAAAAACACCGCACGAGCTTAGTATGAAACTGCAGCGAATGGGACTTACAGTAAGTGAGGATCATTTCTATACCAGTGCACAGTCAACGGCATCTTTCCTCAGTAGTCAGTCACCCGGTTGTAGTGCATATGTAATTGGCGAGGCAGGACTTCTCAATGCGCTTTATGACAAAGGAATCTGCACAAACGACGTAAATCCCGAATATGTGGTGGTAGCTGAAACAAGAACATACAGCTTTGAAAAAATTGAAAAAGCGGTTGAGCTTGTGAATAAAGGAGCAAAACTTATTGGCACAAACCCCGATATTACCGGTCCTACCGAAAGAGGTAATGTGCCGGCAACAGGCGCACTTGTTGCACCTATTGAAATTGCAACCGGCAAAAAAGCTTATTTCATAGGCAAGCCAAACCCTCTTACAATGCGTCACGCACTTAAGGTCCTCGGTTGCCACAGTTATGAAACCGCACTTATCGGTGACCGTATGGATACCGACATTATTTCGGGCATAGAATCGGCAATTGACACTGTGCTTGTTTTAAGCGGTGTTACAAGAAGAGTTGATATTGAAAACTTCCCGTACAGACCGAAATATGTGCTTAGTGGTGTAGGTGAAATTCCGGATGCTAAAGATTAAAATTGTTTCCGTAGGAAAAATAAAAGAAAAATCATTAAAATCGCTGATTGATGAGTATGTAAAACGTCTTGGACGTTATGCAAAAACCGAAATGGTTGAGCTTTCCGACCTGCCTGTTCCCGACAATCCGTCGGCAGGAGAAATAACGGCGGTTATTGAAAAAGAGGGAACAGAAATTATAAAACATATTTCACCTCGTGCAATGGTTGTTCCAATGTGCATTGAAGGGGAGAAATATACGTCCGAAAAGTTTGCGCGCGTTATTGAATCGGCGGCAAATACATACCCCGAAATTGTGTTTGTAATAGGAAGTTCACACGGTCTTTGCGATAAGGTAAAACAAATGGGCAATATCAAAATGTCAATGTCGGATATGACCTTTCCGCATAACCTTGCAAAACTGATGCTTATTGAACAGATTTACCGGGCATTCAAAATCAATAATAACGAAAACTACCATAAATGAAAAGAGTTGGCTTTCGCCAACTCTTTTTTAATATTTTTTTGTATTTCTTATAATTTTAAATGTTTCTTTTTCGCCTTTTTCGGAAAGCGAGCGAAGCCAGAATTCAATCAAATCCGATGTTTCGGGATGAATCACCCGAAAATCTTTCCCTTTCATAAAATACTCAATAGGATGACTGTCGGTGTAGTTTTCACCCTGATATATCTTACTCGCAGCAACTCTGTCGCAAAACATCTCTTTTACATATTTAATCGGCATTTTAACAGGCTCATCACGTTTTGCCTTGGGATTAAAATCAATCCAGTGTTCAAAATGATGGCGGTTTCTGCCTTTATGATGAAGCCATGCAGAAGAATATCCAAAAATCTCACGCTCGATTTCGTTCGGGCTTCTTGTACCCTGATAATATTTTGCACCTGCACGAAATTCCGCATATGAATATTTTGATAAATCATGAAATAATGACTGAAACAGAATTCCTGCTTTATACCCATGTTTTATAACCGTATGGCGGTGTTTTGTTATTGTAATAAAATGTTTTATGGCTTTCATGGTATAATCTTATCCTTTCAGGTAAATTATACACTAAACGCACAAAAAAGTAAACATCAAAATTTCAAAAACGTATAATGAAAAGCAATTTTGAGATAATGTGTATATGGGAGTAATTTTTTACTTAAAGCTATTTGCTCCAAAGACTATAAAAACGAGGGATAAATATGAAATCAAAACTTTTTGAAAGCCTGCAAAGGTGCGGCAGAGCATTTATGCTTCCGATAGCAATTTTGCCTGTTGCCGGACTGCTGCTTGGTATAGGCAGTTCGTTTACAAACGCTACAACACTTGAAGCATACAGACTTACAGGTGTCATTTATGAAGGCGGCGTCCTGTACACAATTTTAAGTATTATGTAAGCCACGGGAAGTGTGGTGTTTGACAACCTTCCTCTTCTTTTTGCTGTTGGTGTTGCCATTGGTATGGCAAAACAGGAAAAAGAGGTTGCGGCGCTTGCAGGTGTGCTTGCATACCTTATAATGAACGCATCCATAAGTGCGCTTATATTTGCAACAGGTGGTGTTGAAGCACTTGCGGCAAATACAACGGCATCCGTTCTTGGCATAACAACACTGCAAATGGGGGTATTCGGCGGTATTATTGTAGGTCTTGGTGTTGCGGCACTTCATAACAGATTTTACAAAATTGAATTGCCACAGGTATTTTCATTCTTTGGCGGAACAAGATTTGTACCTATAATATGCAGTCTTGTCTATTTGCTTGTAGGTATCCTTATGTTCTTTATATGGCCTATCGTACAAAGAGGAATTGCAAGTTTGGGTAATCTGGTTCTTGCATCCGGATATGCAGGAACATGGATATACGGAATTATTGAACGTGCACTTATACCATTCGGACTTCATCACGTGTTTTATACACCGTTCTGGCAAACGGAACTTGGTGGTAGTATGATAATTAACGGTACACTTGTTCAGGGTGCGCAAAACATCTATTTTGCACAGCTTGCCGACCCCAATACCACAAGATTTTCAGTGGAAGCCACACGTTTTATGGCAGGTAAATTCCCGTTTATGATTTTCGGTCTTCCTGCGGCGGCATATGCAATATACAGATGTGCAAAACCTGAAAAGCGGCAGGTTGCAGGCGGACTTCTTCTTTCTGCGGCAATAACGTCAATGCTTACAGGTATAACTGAACCGCTTGAATTTACATTTCTTTTCGTAGCGCCACTTATGTACGGTGTACACTGCGTACTTGCCGGACTTTCGTTTATGCTTATGCACATTTTTAATGTTGGCGTGGGAATGACGTTTTCGGGCGGTATAATTGACCTTATTCTATTTGGCGTACTTCAGGGAAATGCCAAAACAAACTGGATTTGGGTAATTATTGTCGGTCTTGTTTTTGCAGTTATTTACTATTTCGTATTCTCATTTATGATACGTAAATTCAATTATAAAACACCGGGTCGTGAGGATGACGGCGAGGAAACAAAACTTTATACAAGAAAAGACGTAAACGCAAGAAAAGAAAACAATGCCGTAAGTGAACTTATCTTAAAAGGACTTGGTGGCAAGGAAAATATATCGGATATTGATGCCTGCGCAACAAGACTTCGTGTAACGGTTAAAAACGGCGAGAAGGTTTCTGAAAGTGCACTTAAAGAAAGCGGTGCATCGGGTGTCATCAAAAAAGGTAATGGTGTTCAGGTAGTTTACGGACCGAGAGTATCGGTTATAAAATCAAACCTTATGAGTTATATGGAAATGGCGTCTGAAGCATCAGATGAAAGCGGAATTATTTCTTCTCCGATGAACGGTAAAATAGTTAAATTAGGGGATGTGCCGGACGAGGCATTTTCGGGCAAAGTTCTTGGTGACGGTGTTGCAATTGAACCGAGCGAAGGCAAACTTTATGCACCGTTTGACGGTAAAGTAGAAATGGTATTTGATACAAAACACGCAATAAACCTTATATCTGATGACGGATGTGAACTTCTTATGCATATCGGTATTGATACGGTTTCTCTTAAAGGAAAATATTTTGAAACTCACGTATCAGCAGGGGACAGAGTGAAAAAAGGCGACCTTCTTATATCCTTTGATGTGGATGGAATTAAAAAAGAAGGATTTAAAACAGTAACACCGATTGTTGTATGCAACCACGAGGATTATAAAGGAATAAAGGTGATCGATTCAGGAAATGTCAAAACGGGAGACAAGCTGATTGAAATAATGAGGTGACAAGATGAAGCAGTTTGAATATGTAATAAAAGACGAGCTGGGCGTGCACGCACGTCCGGCAGGTCTTGTTGTTAAGGCGGCAAAAGAATTTGAAAGCGAAATCGTTATCACAAAAGCCGACAAAAGTGCAAACGCGAAAAAGCTGATTGCACTTATGGGTCTTGCAATAAAACAAGGTGATAGGATAATTGTTAAAATAAGCGGAGAAGATGAGGATAAAGCGGCTGCTGAAATGGAAAAAACACTTTCGGAAATTTTGTAAATAAGAGGTGCCTTGGGAATGAAAATTCATTCAGGAAAAAGCGTAAATCCGATGATTGCAATCGGAAAAGTATTTGTTTTGGAATCAAAAGATGCAGCGGCAAAAAAAATAAAAACCGAATCTTCTGAAAAAGAACTTGAAAGATTTGAATCGGCAAAACTAAAGGCGATAAGTCAGCTTGAGGTTTTATATGAAAAAACAATGCGCTCTGTCGGCGAGGAAGAAGCCGAGATTTTTGAAATCCACGCCATGATGCTGGAAGATGATGATTATAACGACGAAATTACCCAAATCATAGAAAAAGAAAAAGTCAATGCCGAATATGCAGTAGCTACCGCCTGCGAAAAATTCCGTGATATGCTTATAGCTACGGGGGATAGCTATATGCAGTCACGCGAAGCCGATATAAAAGATATTTCGGACAGGCTTATAAACTGTCTTTCGGGCAAAAACTTGTCTGATATAGAGCTTCCCGAAAACAGCGTTATTTGTGCAGAGGATTTAACCCCAACACAAACAATGGAGCTTGATAAAAATAAAATATGTGGATTTGTTACGGCATACGGGTCGGAAAATTCTCACGCGGCAATCTTAGCCCGAACAATGAACGTGCCGTCTTTGATAGGTGTGGGCGAGGAGTTTCTTTCGGAAATAGAAAATGGAACCGATGTAATTGTAGACGGCATTTCGGGACGGCTTATATTATCTCCGGATGAAGATGAAATCCTAAAAGCTCGTCAGCTTATTGAAGAGAAAGAAAAAGAAACCTTACGTCTTCGGGAATTAATCGGCAAAGAAGATATTACAAAAAACGGACAAAAGGTTTCGGTTTTTGCCAATATCGGCACACCGCAGGATTTACCGAAGGTACTTGAAAATGATGCGTCGGGAATAGGACTTTTTAGAAGCGAATTTCTGTATCTCGGTAAAGACAGTTTTCCTACCGAAGAAGAACAGTTTCTTGCATATAAAAAAGTGTTTGAAACAATGAATGGCAAAAAGGTAATTGTGCGTACACTTGATATTGGTGCTGATAAAAAAGCCGACTATTTCAATCTTGATACCGAAGAAAATCCTGCACTCGGTATGCGCGCAATCAGACTTTGTCTTACGCGTCCCGAAATATTTGTAACTCAGCTGCGTGCAATTTACCGCGCATCAGTATATGGAAATGCGGCAATAATGTTTCCTATGATAACATCGCTCTTTGAAATAAAAAATGCACTGCAGTACTGCGGCGAAGCAAAACGTCAGCTTAAAGCAGAGGGAACTTCCTATAACGAAAATGTGGAATGCGGAATTATGATAGAAACTCCGGCAGCGGCGATAATAAGTGATATTCTTGCTCCGGAAGTGGATTTTTTCAGTATCGGCACAAATGATTTGACACAGTATACACTTGCGTGTGACAGACAAAATCCGAAACTGGGAGAATTTTCTGTTTCAAATCACGAGGCGGTTTTAAGACTTATTGAAACTACAGTTAAAAATGCGCATAGCCATAAAAAATGGGTAGGAATTTGCGGAGAACTTGCAGGGGACTTGAATATTGTTGAAAGATTTGTTAAAATGGGAGTAGACGAACTTTCGGTATCGCCGTCAAGAGTGCTTAAATTACGGCAAAAAATACGGCAGATACAGTGAATATAAACGTGAGGTGCAATTAAATATGAAAATAGCTGTTCTTGACAGGCTGACTCTCGGTAGTGACCTTGACCTTTCGGAAGCAAAAAAATTCGGTGAGGTTGTTATATACGACAAAACTGATATAGACGAAGTGGAAGAGCATATAGGGGATGCGGATGTTGTTTTTGTAAATAAAGTAAAGCTTAACGAAACAAATCTTAAAAATGCTCATAACCTTAAAGTTATATGTGAAGCCGCAACAGGATACGATAATATAGACGTAGCTTATTGCAAATCCCGTGGTATTGCTGTGTGCAACGTACCTGGATATTCGGTATACAGCGTAGCACAGGTTACCGTATCTATGGTACTTTATCTTGTGAACCACCTGCCCGAATATACTGGCTATACCAAAAGTGGCATCTATACGGATGCGGGAAATGCAAACATACTTTCACCCGTATACCATGAGCTTCTCGGTAAAACGTGGGGAATAGTAGGCTACGGCGGAATAGGTGCCCGAGTGGGTGAAATTGCAAAAGCCCTCGGATGCAATGTTATAGCATTCAAACGCACTCCCATAGACGGTGTGCAGTGTACGGATATAGATACTTTAATTGAAAAAAGTGATATTATAACCGTGCACATTCCGCTGTCCGATGCCACACGCGGACTGATAGACAAAGCGCGCATCTCAAAAATGAAAAAATCGGCAATTCTTGTAAATACGGCACGCGGCGGCGTGCTTGATGAAGCGGCAGTGTGTAGCGCAGTAAAAGAAGGGAAAATTGCGGCATTCGGGAGCGATGTATATTCAACTGAACCGTTTTCTGTCAGTAGCCCGTATTACAGCATAAAAGACCTTGATAACGTTTGTCTTACTCCTCATATGGCGTGGGGTGCGCTGGAGGCAAGACAACGTTGTTTCAGGGAAATGATTGATAATATGAATGCCTTTTTTAAAGGCGAAACAAGAAACAGAATTGATCTTGCGGAGGGAATGTAATGAAAGCACTTATAACAGGTGCCAGCTCCGGACTTGGCTGGGATATGGCACACATACTTTCGGAAAAAGGATATGACATAATTGCGGTTGCACGCCGCGTGGAAAAACTGCAGGAATTAAAAGAAGAACTTAAAACAAATGTTGAAATACTCCATGCAGATTTAACTGATATTGAAGCGTGCAAAAACATAGCAAAACGTGCACCCGAAGTTGATGTATTTATAAATAATGCAGGATTTGGTGTGTTTGGTGATATGGCAACAACCGACCTTGGGCTAGAGCTTAAAATGATAGATACAAACATTAAAGCAGTACATATACTTCTTAAACTTGTTGCAAATGAATTTCAAAAACGCGGTAGCGGACATATTCTTAATGTGGCATCGCTTGCAGCATTTTTCCCCGGTCCGCTTTTTGGTGCATATTATGCAACAAAATCATACGTTCTTCGTATTTCTCAGGCAATTGCAGAAGAACTCCGGCAGGCAAAATCGGACGTAAAAATAAGCGTGCTTTGTCCGGGGCCTGTTCATACGGAATTCGGACAGGTTGCTAAAGTGAATTTCGGTAATGGCACGGAAAAAGGCGCAAACTTTATTGTGCTTGAAAGCCGCAAGGTAGCAGAATATGCAATAAAGAAAATGTTTAAAGGGAAACAAATCATAATCCCTGGGCTACTGATGAAAATTGCAGTATTCCTGCGCCGCATTCTTCCTGATAAGCTTATTGCAAAAGTTGTATACTTCATACAAAACAAAAAATGCAGAATAAAAGATGTGTAAAGTGGCGGTTAGTTGACTTTATATGAAAAATAAAGTATAATATCATCGAATAATGTCAAAGGAGAATGTTTGATGATAGATTCAATAAATGCAAATATAACGCACGCATATTATTATGATGCAAATGGCTTTTCTTCGGGAGAAGATTTTGCCGCAAAAGTAAAAAAAGTATTTCCGGAAGCTTTTCTTTATGATGTTGATGGCGAAATGTCGCATCCGTATCTTAAAGATATGCAGACGGTAGAAAAGTTTTTGCACGGTGGAGGACAAACATATAAAGTATACAGATTTTTTCTTACACACTTAACTCCGGATATTGAAAAAGCAGGTTTATCCGGCTGGTGTATTATGCTCGCATATTTCCCGGAATCAAACATTACGGCACTTTCTTTCCATTACGGAATTAAAGACACCACCACCGATAATCTTATAGCAATACGTCAGTCGGGTGACGGACGTAAATATAAGTTTGAAAATGGTGAATTTTCCTGTTTTGAGCTTGCGGAAATAATCTGTAGAAAAATCGGAATAAAAGAAAAGTTTTGCGAGCACAGCTATCTGTGTGAAATAACAAAACTTGGCGAATATAAAACAATTGAAGAAATAGAAGAAAAAGAATCAAAACGTCTGTATGGGATTATAACGGGTGACGAGGGCTACGCATTCGTTCCTGCCGAGCTTGCAAAAGACAGACTTTCGAACACTTGGAGCAGTAGAGAATTTATGAATATCTATGCTTTTGGACAAGCGTTCCTGTTCATCAATCTTATCGGCACCCCCATACATAACGATTATCTCAACCGCCAAACAGAATACGGAACAAAAACATACGGTTCCTGCAACCCATATTTCTTTATGGGGGATTGCCCGCTTACTGTAAATCACGGTATTTTATTTTCGGTTGAATTTGTAATGATGCTTAAAGCGCTTATCAATAGCGTGCTTGAATATCAAAGTGAATATACAAAGAAAAGCTTTGTGTCGTATTATCAGAGAATACGAACAACAAGAGAATTCAGACGAAAAATTATAATGGTGCTTGAAAAGGTTGAAAAAACAGAAATATCTGAAATAGGGCAGCTTAGCTCAATGCTTCTTGAAAGCCAGCATATTGCCCCGATTGTTGACCAGGTGAAATATCTTCTTGAACTTCTTGAAGGTGATTTAAGTCTTGTCTACTCCGAACATAATAACCTGCTTGTTACGATACTTACCGTACTTGGACTTCTTCTTGCAGTGTGGCAGGTAATTTTAGCATTATAAAAACAAGCGTGGATTAAATCCACGCTTGTTTTTATGCTCTCAAATCTGCGATTTCATAAATAAGTTTTTCGGTTTTTTTCCAGCCGAGACACGGGTCGGTGATAGATTTTCCGTAAACACCGTCATCAACCGATTGAGCGCCGTCTTCAATGTAAGACTCTATCATAAGACCTTTAACAAGCTTATTAATTGCATTTGAATGGCGCATACTGTGCAGAATTTCCTTTGAAATTCTTGTCTGCTCTGCCCATTTTTTGCCTGAGTTTGAATGGTTGGTATCAATAATAACAGCAGGATTTAAAAGTCCGCTTTTCTGATAAATATCGCAAAGTGTACTTAAATCTTCGTAATGATAGTTAGGGAAGGATTGACCGTGTTTATTTACGGACCCACGTAATATTGCGTGCGCAAGGGGATTCCCCTTACTTTCAACCTCCCAGCCGCCGTAGCTGAATGTGTGACCTTTCTGTGCGGCAAAAATTGCATTTGCCATAACCGACAGGTCGCCACTTGTCGGGTTTTTCATGCCGACGGGAATATCAAGACCGCTGGCGATAAGTCGGTGCTGCTGATTTTCAACCGATCTTGCACCAATAGCAACATAAGAAAGAATGTCTGCAAGGTATCTGTGGTTTTCGGGATAAAGCATTTCATCCGCACCGGAAAATCCAGTTTTCTCCAAGGTTTTTATGTGAAGTCTGCGGATTGCAATAAGTCCTTTAAGCATATCGGGTTTGTCGTGCGGGTCGCTCTGATGAAGCATACCCTTGTATCCCATACCTGTTGTACGTGGTTTATTTGTGTAAATACGTGGCACAATAACAAGCTTGTCCTTAACCTTATCCTGTACCGTACGCAGTCTTGAAATATAATCAAGCACCGCATCCTCTCTGTCGGCGGAACAAGGTCCTATAACAAGAAGAAACTTGTCTGATTTGCCGGTAAAAATATTGTGAATTTCCTCGTCGTTAGCCTTTTTTTGTGCCTTGAGTTTTTCCGACATAGGATACATATTCATTATATCCTGCGGAAGAGGAAGTTTTCGTTTAAATGTCATATTCATCATATCGGTAATCTCCTTATCTGGTGCTTATCATCTTATCGGAATTATATGTTCCCACAAGCTTAAGTCTTGCACATACTGCGCCAAGCTCGCGGAGCATATCCTGACCGCTTGATGAACCGATGTTACCGTCTGCTTCAACAAAGAAATAATAGTTCCATAAAAGCTTTTTCATAGGACGGCTTTTCAGATTTCTCATATTGAAGTTATGTGCACCTATGATATTAAGTGTCTGTGCAAGAGAACCTGCCTCGTTTTTAGCTGTGAACAGAAGAATGAAATGCTCATTTTCGCTTCTGCTATCTGCAGCAGGAATGTGCTGCGCTCTTGAAAATACTGCAAAACGTGTAGTGTTGCTGCGTGATGCGTTAACACCGCGTTCAATGATTTCAAGCCCGAACACATCTGAGGATTCATCTGATGCAATAGCCGCAATTGATTTGTCATTCTGCTCTTTAACGTACTGCGCCGCAAAAGCCGTGTTTGAATAAGAAAGGGGAGTAAACCCGTTTTTCTTTATATAATCCTCGCACTGTTCGAGTGCCTGCGGATGACTTACAACTGTTTTAATATCGGAAAGCGTGCTGCCGGGAAGTGCAACAAGGTTATGCACAACATCAAGTTCAATAACGTGGTTTACATATAGATTGCCCGAAAACATTAAATCCATAACAACGCCAACGTCGCCTGCATAGCTGTTCTCAAGGGGAAGAACAGCACAGTCATATTCGCCGCTTTCAACGGCATTGTAAGCACTGGCAAAATCAGGGAAAGAAGTAAGCGTTGCTTCGGGGAACTGCTTTTTAGCGGCAATATATCCGAATGAGCCTTCTGTGCCCGAATATGCAACCTTCATTCCGTCAATAAGGCGTGACTGATAGCCGCAGGAAATATTCATAACATCTTTCATAAACTGCATATAGTATTCGCGGTATGTTTCGTCATTTACATATGCCGCATTTTTAGCAAGGATTGCGCCTTCGCGCGTTCTGTCCACAACGGGAAGTCCGTGTTCTTTCTTGAACTCTGCAATATCCTTGCAAATGTTCATTCTTTTTTCAAAAAGTGCCGCCATTTCGCTATCAATAGCGTCTATTTCAATTCTTCTTTTTTCAAGCTCGTTCATTTATATTAACCCCTTTCAATTAAGCAGTTTTGTAAGTAATTGACTTGCCGGAACATATATAACCGGCAAAAAAACTGCAGGAAACATATTAGCTACAGTAATTTTCTTATCTGAAATATTAAGCATATTAATTCCCATTCCTATAAGAATGGTGCCGCCGACAGCGGACATTTCCACAATAACGCTGTTTCCGAGGAACGGAGCGATAACACCTGCAAGAAGTGTCAGCCCACCCTGGAACAGCAGAATAAAGACAACGGAAAATGTAACGCCTATTCCCATAGATGCGCCAAACATCATGGATGATACAAAATCAAGCGCACTTTTTGCAAAAATAATGTCGTAGTTGCCGCTTATTCCGGCTTCAAACGAGCCGATTATGGTCATAGACCCTACACAAAACAGAATGCAGGCGGAAACAAATCCTTCGGTAAACCTGTCGTTTTTCATTTTCGGCATTTTTGATTTAATAAAATCACCTGCGCCGTCAAGGCGTTCGTTTAGTTTCAGTAACATTCCGACAAGTGTGCCAATCACAAGACAAATTATCAGGCAAAGAAAATCGGCGGTTTTAATGGCGCTTGAAACACCGATAACAACGGTAATAAGTGCAAGTGCACAGATGAGTATATCAATATATTCTTTTTTGATTTTGTTCCGAAAGAAAATGCCTATTAAACTGCCTAAAAACACAGTTGCCATATTAACAAAAACTGCAATCATAAAAACCCCTCACTTAATTAAAAAAGCGGCTTCCGCAAAGGAAACCGCTTAATAATGCGTTATACCGTACAATTTTGTATGGTACATCCTTTGCGTGCGTTTTTCATAAAGTAATAAAAATAAAACGCAAAAAAGCAATACGCAAAAAAGCGTACTGCATTAATAAAAGCAAAAGATGCTGGAGAAAGTACAGAAACTGTGTTATGCATAATATTCATTTTTCTGCACCTCCAAACTCAAATTCTTTAATAATTATACATCTATGTAAAAGATTTGTCAAGATTTATTCGCAATAAAAATGAAAAAATCCTCGTTCCTATGAACGAGGATTTTGGTGAGCCATCGCAGATTCGAACTGCGGACAGCTTGCTTAAAAGGCAAGTGCTCTGCCAACTGAGCTAATGGCCCATATGTATTTATATTAAGGTTTCCCATATTTTTAAACTGGCTGGGATGGCAGGATTCGAACCTACGAATGCCAGAGTCAAAGTCTAGTGCCTTACCACTTGGCTACATCCCAATCTTGAAAAAAGGTTGGGGTGGGTAGTGGGATTCGAACCCACGACCCTCAGAACCACAATCTGATGCTCTAACCAGCTGAGCTATACCCACCACATGTGGCGTGCCTGAAGAGATTCGAACTCCTGACCCATTGCTTAGAAGGCAATTGCTCTATCCAGCTGAGCTACAGGCACCTATTGGAGCGGGTGATGAGAATCGAACTCACGTAGTCAGCTTGGAAGGCTGATATTCTACCATTGAACTACACCCGCACACCGCTTTAACATCTCTTTAATTTAGCCGACTTTGATATTATAGCAGAAAAAATCAGGGATGTCAAGCCTTTTTTTATTTCTTTTTGAAAAAATTTCAAATTTTTAATTATTATGTCACTTTTTTTGAAATTTATACAGGACCCCCCTTAAATAAAAGGGGATTCCTGTACTTATAGATAAAAATGATGATTTCCGATAGCGGTATAAAACTCTCGGTTTTCCGTAATCCAGAAATTTTTAGATTTATCAGGATTTAAGAAAAACAGGCTGTCACCTGCAGTGTTTTTGCCGCAGAGAGCCATTTTTGCGGCAAGATATGACCTTTGTGTAGGTTCATTATAAATAGTTCCGTTAATAACAGGCTCAAACTGTACGCCGCCCACATCGTCAAAAATAACTCCATAAATCGTATTGGGGAAATCGGGACTTTCCACACGGTTTAAAACAACATTCCCAACAGCAATCATACCGTCAAGACTCTCTCCCTGACTTTCGCAGCTTATTATCTTTGCAAGCCAGTATACGTGGTCATTGTCATACCCTCGCAAAAGGATTTTTTCTTCGGGGATGGTGCAGCCATCCTTTTCAATTTGGACAGTATAGTAAGGCGCATCCCATAAAACCTTGGCACCAAGATGTTCAGATATAAACCTTACGGGAATATACGTTCTTGAATTAACCAGCATAACGCTTGCCGAAAGCGGTACTTTTTCGCCGTCTATGTAGGCAAATTTTTCGTTTATTGTCATCTCAATTATTTTGTCTTCAAACTCAATTATTGCAGTTTCGCTTTCTTCATCCCATGATACGTTTTCGGCACCGAACAAATCCGAAATTTCCCGTATCGGGGCGTAGGTTGTGCCATCATATAAAAACGGTTCATCATTCATTTTTATATAATCTCCGTTAATCATAATATCAATGGGCACATCAAAAAGGTTGTTTGCTGAAATGCATACAGCGGAAAAAAGAAATAGAAAAAAAGCAAATGTAAATATTTTAAGTTTCACACTTTCACCTCCATACATAAAAGTATAACATGTAATTATTATTAGTTTCAACGCACAAAAAATGGGTTCTTTTATAAACATTTAACATAAAATGAAATATAACGAAATTTTACTTGAAAAAGAACGAAAAATATGTAATAATATATGTATAGAGAAAAAATATGGAGGAAACTGATTATGTCAAACGTATCAGCGATTATTTTAGCTGCAGGTGCAGGAACCAGAATGAAATCTGCTTATTCCAAAGTTGTACATAAGGTTTGCGGCGCTCCTCTTGTCGAGTGGGTGTATAACGCGGGGGAAGAAGCAGGAGTTTCAAAAACGGTTGTGGTAGTCGGTCATAAATCCGAACAGGTTGTAGGCTGTTTAGGAGAAGATAAGTTATATGCAATTCAGGAAAAACAGCTTGGTACAGGCCATGCGGTAATGTGCGCCATACCAAACCTTGATGATGGCGGATGTGTGCTTGTTCTTTCTGGGGACGTGCCCCTTATAACAAGTGAAACACTTAAAAATGCCATTGAATATCATTCGGAACATAGATTTGCGGCAACAATAATAACAGCAGAGGTTGAAAATCCGTTTGGCTACGGCAGAATAATCCGTAATGAAACCGGTGATGTAAAAGCTATTGTTGAAGAAAAAGATGCAAGCGCTGCTCAAAAGCTTATAACGGAAATAAATTCCGGACTGTATTGTTTTGATACAGGACTCCTTCGTGCGGCACTTTCCGAACTTACAACAAAAAACGCACAAGGCGAGTATTATCTTACAGATACAATTGAAATACTTCTTAAAAACGGTTATACTGTAGGTGCATATAAAATGGCTGATAATAAAGAAATTATGGGCATAAACGACCGTATGCAGCTTGCACATGCAGAAAGTGTAATGAGAAGAAGAATAGCCGAAAAGCATATGAAAAACGGCGTTACAATTATTGACCCGAATTCTACATATATTGGACCAAATGTAAGTATTGAACAAGACAGTGTAATCTTGCCGGGAACAATTCTTGAAGGGAATACAGTAATTGGGCAGGAATGTGAAATAGGTCCGTCAAGCAGAATTATTGGCAGTGTAATCGGCTGCGGCAGCACCGTTGAAAATTCGGTTGTAAAAGAAAGCAATATTGGTTCAAATGTAAAAATTGGTCCGTTTGCATATATTCGCCCGAATTGCAAGGTTGCCGATAATGTAAAAGTGGGAGATTTTGTAGAACTTAAAAATTCAAATATTGGCGACGGAACAAAAATTTCACATCTTACTTATGTTGGTGACAGCGATGTTGGTAAAAACGTAAACTTCGGTTGCGGCACAGTAACCGTTAATTATGACAGTAAAAAGAAATACCGCACCACAATAGGTGATAATGCGTTTATAGGCTGTAATACAAACCTTATAGCGCCGGTTGAAGTAGGCGACAGAGCATATACTGCGGCAGGTTCTACAATAACGGAAAACGTCCCGGCAGATTCTCTTGCTGTTGCAAGAAACCATCAGGTGAATAAAGAAAACTGGGTAAAAAACAAAAAGTTTTAACTATTTATTGACATTTTTTTTAAATGCATATATAATTAATACATAAGAGTAATTTATAGGAGTGATTTCTAATGGTGGCCACCCACGGTAAAAACATTAAAATTTTCGCAGGTAATTCGCACAAGAAACTTGCAAAGGACATAGCAGCGAAGTTACATGTTCCGCTTGGCAACTCAGAAGTAAAGGTTTTCAGTGACGGGGAAGTTTATGTTAATATAAACGAATCTGTTCGTGGTTCCGAAATTTTTATTATCCAGTCAACTTGTGACCCGGTTAATGATAACATAATGGAACTTCTTATTATGATTGATGCATTCAAAAGAGCATCTGCTGCACGTATAACAGCAGTAATTCCGTATTTTGGTTATGCTCGTCAGGACAGAAAAGCCAAAGCACGTGACCCGATTTCTGCAAAACTTGTTGCGGATATTATAACAACTGCCGGTGCAGACAGAGTTCTCACAATTGACCTTCATGCTCCGCAGATTCAGGGATTTTTCAATATCCCGGTTGACCATCTCCTTGGTGTGCCGCTTCTTGCAAATTACTTCAAAGCTAAATATAAAGATGATATTGAAAATGTATGTGTTGTTTCACCTGACCACGGTAGTGTTGGCAGAGCAAGACAGTTTGCACAGAAACTTAAAGTTCCTTTTGCAATTGTTGATAAACGCCGTCCGAAACCGAACTCATGTGAAGTTATGAGCATCATTGGTGATGTTAAAGGCAAACATTGTATCATGGTTGATGATATGATTGATACAGCAGGAACAATTACAGCAGGCGCAAGTGCTCTTATGGAAAGAGGAGCAATTGATGTAGTTGCAGCTTGTACACACGGTGTTCTTTCTGGTCCGGCTATTCAGCGTCTTGAAGAATCCTGCATTAAAGAAGTTGTAATGCTTGACACAGTACCGCTTAAGAAAAGCAAAATGATTGATAAATTCACAAGCCTTTCCGTTGCACCTATCTGCGCGGAAGCTATCACAAGAATTTATGGAGATATTCCTGTCAGCCCGCTTTACAACGAAACAACAGATGAAAAAGCACAGGAAGCTCTTGTTCCTGAACTTGAAGAAAACTAATAACAATAATTACATACAAAAAAGCCGCAAGAAAAATCTTGTGGCTTTTTTGCTAATCATCAGTATTGGGAAGCAAAATCCTTTGCTATAAATATGTTGTTTTTATTATAAATATCCATTATTTTTTCAACAACCTTATATGTATCAAGGTCATCAGTTATTTCTAAATTCTAGTCAAGTAATATCCTTTGTATTTCAATAACCATTCGGGTTGCCTTGGTATCTTCAATATTGTTTGCATTGTTGAATATATCAAAATATTCTAAATAAAGCTCGTGCGCAATACGGCTTTTTATTTTTTTAAGTAAGACCTGCTCTTCAACGCATTCACGCATGCAACGTTCTTTTATATCGGAAAGGCGGAAATCGCCGGTTTCATATTTACCAAAACCCTGACTGGGTACTAGCTTTTTAATCATTTTAATTCCCCCGCAATAAAAAAGTGCGCAGCCGAAGCTACGCACGAAAAATACATAGCTCCGGTTCATTGCCAAACAAACTAAATTTAGCACATAAGGGTATGCTAAACGGAGCATCTGTATTTTTACCAAAAAGTAAAAATACACACCGCTTATGTACTAAAAATATTTAGTTTGTTTGGCAAGTTTTATTATATCACAAGAAAAAACATTTTACAATATAAATTTACAAATTTATACAAAAAATCGTACGTCAAAATTCGACAAAAAAGGCTCCCTTGTGTAAAGGGAGCTGTCGAACGCAGTGAGACTGAGGGATTGTTTTATACTTTGTATGTTGTCTAAATTTCAGAATATAACAACTACAATCCCTCCGAATTTGCTTCGCAAATCCACCTCCCTTTGCAGAAGGGAGGCTTTCGCTTTATCCAAGCATCCAGCTTAACCATGTTGCGCCTGATGCCACCAAATAATATACTGATGTTACGGCAGTAGCCGCAACAATTAACCCAAGGAAAATAGAGGGAATTGCTCGTTTTAAACGCATATCAAGAAGCGCCGCAATAAGTGCGCCTGTCCATCCGCCCGTTCCGGGAAGGGGAATACCAACAAAAATTGCAAGTCCCCAGAAACTGTATTTAAGAATTTTGTCGGACTTATCAAATGCGCGTGATTCAAGCTTATCAACAATCCGGTTGAAACACTTTATTTTTTTCATCCATTTAAAAATAGGACGTATAAATAACAGTATAAACGGTAGTGGAAGGAAATTTCCGAATATCGCAAGAATCCATGCAAGAACAGGGTGAATCCCATTTGCAAGTGCATACGGAATACCGCCACGCAGTTCAATTATCGGTACCATTGATATAAGAAACGTCCATAATTCGTGTGAAAACATTTAATCCTCCGTTAATATAAATATGCTTCCGGATTAACCTTTTTACCGCCAATAATTACCTCAAAATGCAGGTGAGGACCTGTTGAAAGTCCGGTACTGCCTATTGCGGCAACAGTTTCACCACGGGCAACTCTTTGTCCTTCGGTAACGTATATTTTACTGCAGTGCGCATAAAGTGTTGAACTGCCGTCACCATGGTCAATTATAAGGTATTTTCCGTAACCGTAATTGGAATGTACAACTCTTGTAACCTTACCGCTTTCAGCGGCAACAATTGCATTTCCCATACCTATTGCAATATCCATTCCGGTATGATTACTGGGGAATGGGTCGGTTCGGTAACCGAAACGGCAGCTTACATATCCGCCGGCAGGAACAGGCCACTGCATCCTACCTGAACCTGTATAAGCTCCACCGGAACCAAAAGCTCCCGAAGATGCTGCGGAACGTGTTTCTGCTTCCATTTCGGCAACGGCTTTTTCATATTCTTTTTGATAAGCAGCTTTATCAGCCATAATTTCATTCATAAGTGCCTGCTGTTTTGAAGCAAGAGCGGAAATTCTGTTTTGCTCGGAAACAATAAGACCGCGTGCTTCTTTCTGCTCATCCTGTTTAGTCACAATTGCATCTTTAGCTGCAACCTCTTCACTTTTAAGAGCAGAAATTTCGTCTATAATACCTTTGTCGTGACTTACAATATCATCAATAAGGCTTATTCTCATAAGTAAATCAGAAAAACTTGTAGCACCGAAAAGAACGTCCATATAGCTCATCGGTCCACGGTGCTGAAGTGCACGAAGACGCTGACCAAAGCTTTCTTCTTTAACCTCAAGTTGTGCGTTTATTTCGTCAATTCTTGCGTTATGAACATCTATTTCAGACTGCAAAGAATTAATGATAAGGTCAAAATCGTCAATGTTTTTCTGAAGGTCGTCTATCTGAGCATCGTAATACAGTTTCTTTTCCTTTGCAGAATCAAACTGCTTTTCGGATTGCTCAATTTTTTTCTCAAGTTCTTTTTTCTTTTCGGACAAACTCGGTGCACCGAAAACAGTAAAAGAAGATAAAATCAAGGACAGCGTTGTAATAAAAACAATAAATTTTTTCATTCCTGTGTTCTCCTTAAATTTCAAGGTATTTACGTACCGAAAGCATACTTCCAAGTGCGCCAATTGCAATTCCTGCAATTATAAATACAGAAAGGAAAATACTTGAAAGCTGGCTTACGGGTGCAAGGTCAAACATTCCGAAAGAGCCTGCCCATCCCTGCCACCAGGCAACAACGCTGCTGTATCCGAAATAAGCGGGAATAAACGAAATAACACCGCCTATAAGACCAACAATACCGCCCTCAATAATAAACGGGCTTCTTATAAAAGCGTTTGTTGCGCCAACAGATTTCATTATTTCAATTTCTTTTTTTCTTGCCATAAGTGTAAGCTTGATGGTGTTGGAAATAATAAATACGGCAATAAATGCAAATATTATCATACCGAAAATGCTGATATTTCTTGCAATTGAAGTAAATGTGGAAATACCGCCAAGTATATCGGTTCTGTTAGAAACAGATTCAATTCCGGGAATTGCAGCAAGTGCTGTTTCAACACTTCCTGCATCGCGGATGTTTTTAAGTGTTATCTTATACGAAAACTGAAGCGGATTATCTTCTTCAAGACCGGCAAGAGCGTTGCTGTGGTCAAGCATTTCCTGAAGAGATGCAAGTGCCTCTTCTTTTGTACAGAATTTTGCGTCTGCTATACCGACGATACCTTGTACCGAAGGTTCAAGTGCACGTGCGGCTTCTTCCGTATATGATAAATCAACAAATGCGTGAATTTCAAACTGCGACTCAAGCTGATTTGAAATGTACCCAAGGTTAACACCAAAAGCAATTGCAAGCCCAAGCAGAAGCATACAGAAAATAAGAGTAGACACACTTATAATTACCATAAGCTTGTTGCGGAATACGCTTGAAAAGGCCTGAGATATGTAATACTTAAATGCTTGTAACATAACTGTAGCCTCCTTGCTGGTCGCTTTTAACAAGCCCGTCTTCTATTGAAATAACACGTTTTTGCATATCGTCAACAATGTTTTGTGCATGGGTAACCATAACAACTGTAGTACCCTGTTTATTGATATGGTCAAGGATAGACATAATTTCCCATGCAGTTTCGTTGTCAAGATTTCCGGTAGGCTCGTCCGCAATAATAAGATGCGGAGTATTTGCAAGTGCTCTTGCAATACCTACACGCTGCTGTTCACCACCTGAAAGCTGATGCGGGTACGACCTTGCTTTTGAAGTAAGGTTAACCATGCTTAAAACATCAGGTACTCTTCGGCGGATAGCTTTTTTGGATGCGCCGATAACTTCCATAGCAAAAGATACGTTTTCATAGACGGTTTTGTTGGGAAGCAGGCGGAAATCCTGGAAAATAATACCCATACTTCTGCGAAGATAGGGGATTTGCTGTTTAGCCATTTTAGAAATGTTAAACTCTCCGACACGGATACTTCCGGAGTCGGGGAGTTCTTCACAAGTCATTAATTTAGTTATAGTTGATTTGCCGGCACCGCTTGGTCCGACAATAAAAACAAATTCGCCTTTCTGAATATGAAATGTAGCGTCCTGAAGAGCTACCACATTATTATCGGCGTATGTTTTGGTTACGTTCTGAAAAATAATCATATTAAGGTCAGCCCTTTTTTAGAATTTATTTGCATTGGACTGCAGATATTTCTGTACCATCATAGCAACTTTAAATGTAACCGCCTGGTCAAACTGACGAAGGTCAAGACCCGTGATTTTTTCAATTTTGTCAAGACGGTATACAAGTGTATTACGATGAACAAAAAGTTCTCTTGCAGTTTCGGAAACATTGAGGTTGTGTTTAAAGAATTTCTGTATGGTAAGAATTGTTTCCTGGTCAAGTGCTTCAATGGATTCTTTTCTGAACACTTCAGATAAGAAAAGTTCGCAAAGAGTTGTCGGAAGCTGATAAATAAGTCTTCCTATACCAAGGTTTTCGTAACTGATAATCTGTTTGTCAGTATCAAAAACTTTACCAACTTCAAGAGCAACCTGTGCTTCTTTATAGCTGAGTGCAAGGTCTCTGATGTTGTTGCAGATTGAACCTATACCCACATAAACTTTTGTAAGAGCTTCGGTATAAAGGGTATCCGTAATGGATTTTGCAATTTTTTCAAATTCCTTGGCTTCTGTACCGGGACGCACCTCTTTAATGAGGGCAAGGTAACGCTCGTCTATATTTACAATAAAGTTTTTGCCTTTTTCAGGGAAAAGGTTCTGCAGAATATCAAAGATAGAAAAATTGGTTGAGTTTTCAGCCTGAATAAGGAAAACAACACGACTTACGTCAACGGGAAGATGAAGTTCTTTTGCTTTAATCAAAATATCGCCGGGGAGAATATTATCAAGAATGATATTTTTAATTAAGTTTGTTTTATCGTATTTTTCATCATGAAATACCTTGATGTTGGAAAGGGTAATAGCAAGAACACTGCAACAGGTACGTGCAGTTTCGTCAACTCCTTCACAAAAAGTGATAAAATCAAGCTTATTTCTGTTACCTACGGGTTTGTATGTAAAGCCATTATAAGAATAAAATGCAGCAGGGTCGGCATACTTTTTTAAGATATGGTCAACTGTAGTTGCGTCAAGAATTCCGTATGTACAAGCGGTAACACTACCTGTTGTATCAATAACACCAAGACGTCTGCCGTACAGATCCTTTAACTGAAAAATAACATTCTGAAAAATTCGGTTGCTCATTGTACAAATCCTCCCATTGTAAACTCATACATATATAATATATAATAACATTTATTTGTTAATTTTGCAAGCATTTTTTACAAAAAAAATTAAAAATTTTATGAAAAAATAGTTAAAAATAACTTTACTAATTGAATGTTTTGTGGTAAAATTAAGAATATTAAACAAATAGGAGGATAAAAAATTGGCTGAAAAAACGATTTTAACTTATAAAGGAAAACCGATGCAGCGCAGAGAAAATGTGATTTATTTCGGTAGCTTTCAAGAAGATTTCATGATTCATTTCACCATTACTGACCAGGCAAAAAACGGTGAAATTGATATTGCAACAAACGTAGTTATTGAACTTAAAGATAACAGAACAAACGCTACAGTAAAAAAAGCAGAACGTGAAAATCTTTACAAAGCAATCGATATTGCAGAATTCTGGCTGTTTGATGCACTTGGCGAACTTGATTAGGAGAAAAATTATGAAAAAAGTATTATGTATAGCTATAGCAATGCTTTTGCTTTGCTCATGCTCTGCGGGTGTTAACACATCATTCACATCGAGTCAGACACCTGTGCCCACACCCACACCTGAACTTACAGAAAACACAGTTAAGGAGAATGTTACAATGGAAAACACAAATGTTAAAATAACAATGGATAATGGCGGAGAAATTTATCTTGAACTCTATCCGGAGTATGCTCCGGAAACAGTTGCAAATTTTGTTTCTCTTGTAAAAGACGGTTTTTATGACGGACTTACATTCCATCGTATTATAAAAGGATTTATGATTCAGGGTGGCGACCCGGAAGGAACAGGATTTGGCGGTTCCGACAAAACAATCAAAGGTGAATTTGCATCAAACGGTTTTGCACAGAATACATTAAGCCATGAACGCGGCGTTATTTCAATGGCACGTTCACAGATGCCCAATTCCGCAAGCAGCCAGTTCTTTATCGTACACGAAGCTGCACCACACCTTGACGGTGACTACGCTGCATTTGGCGTTGTAACAGAAGGAATGGATACTGTAGATGAAATTGCAAACGCTGCAACAGATTACAATGACAGACCGATTACACCGGTTGTTATAGAAAAAATGGAAATCATTGACTAATATCGGAGTTAAACGTGATAAATCACATTTAGCCTCCGGCGGGATTTAAGCCCGTGCGCTAAAGCGCACATGGGCATATTTCCACTACACGCCTTATCTGCCCTGTAAGGTAGTGTATAATTTTACTTTTGTTTATGGGCAGAAAGGCTATGGAAATATTATGGCAAAATTGTGGGGCGGCAGATTTCAGAAAGCAACCGACAAAAAGGTTGACGATTTCAATTCATCCATCCGTTTTGACAGCAGAATGTATAAGCAGGATATAACCGGCAGTATTGCACATGCAAAAATGCTCGGCAAACAGAATATTATCCCTGAAGATGACTCTGCACTTATCGTAAAAACACTTAAAGAAATTCTTGATGATATTGAAAACGGCAACGTAGGTTTTGAAATTGATGCTGAAGATATCCATATGAATATTGAAAAAATCCTTACCGAAAGGATAGGGGATGCAGGCAAACGTTTGCATACAGCAAGAAGCAGAAACGACCAGGTGGCACTTGACCTCCGTATGTACCTCAAGGATGAGGTGGACGAAATTACGTCAATGCTGAAAAACCTTGCCGAAACTCTTATATTACTTGCAAAAAACAATCTTGATACAATAATGCCGGGGTATACACATCTGCAAAAAGCACAGCCTGTTACTGCGGCACATCATTTTATGGCATATGTTGAAATGATAAAACGTGACATCGGCAGACTTGCGGATGCGAAAAAACGTATGAACTCTCTTCCTCTTGGAAGCGGCGCACTTGCAACAAGTACATATCCTATAGACAGAGATTTTGTTGCAACCGAGCTTGGTTTTGATGGTCCGTGCCTTAACAGTCTTGACGGCGTGAGCGACAGGGATTTTGTTATTGAACTGTCGGCGGCACTGTCGATAATAATGGTGCATTTGTCAAGATTTTCGGAAGAGCTTATTCTCTGGAATACAGACGAATTTTCGTTTGTTGAAATGGATGACGGATTTTCAACCGGCAGCTCCATTATGCCACAGAAGAAAAACCCCGATGTTGCTGAACTTATAAGAGGTAAAGCCGGCAGAGTATTTGGAAACCTTATGGGTATTTTAACTGTAATGAAAGGAATTCCGCTTGCATATAACAAAGATATGCAGGAAGATAAGGAAGGTATTTTTGACAGTATTGATACAATCAAACTGTGCTTGCCGGTATTTACGGATATGATTGCTACAATGAGAATAAATAAAGATAATATGAGAAAAGGCGCAGGCGGCGGATTTACCAACGCAACCGACGCGGCAGATTATCTTGTTAAAAAAGGCGTTCCGTTCAGAAACGCTCACGAAATTATCGGTAAACTTGTATTTTATTCAATTGAACATTCAAAATCACTTGAACAGCTTGAACTTGCAGAATTCAAACAGTTTTCCGATGTGTTTGAAAACGATGTGTATGAAGCAATATCGTTTGAAAGCTGTGTTTCATACCGCAGCGTTATTGGAGGGCCTGCAAAAGAAACGGTAATGCTGGCAATTGAAAAAAACGAAGAATTTTTAAAAACTGTATAAAATGAAAAAGACCGCCATTTGGCGGTCTTTTTTTATGTAGTTTTTAATTAGAATACAAGTGATGCAGAATCTCTGTCAACATAAAGAACAAAGTCTTTGTGACCTTTCATTATTGTTGCAGGAATTGTGTTTGTTACATCGTTTTCAAGTGTAGCTTTAATTGCGTTTGCTTTTACTTTATAAGGTACGCAGGAAACAATCTTTTCACACTGAAGAATCTGATGAACTGTCATTGAAACAGCCTGTTTCGGAACATCGTCAACAGTTGCAAACCAACCTTCGCCAACCTGCTGCTGTTTACATGTGTCGTTAAGATTAACAACAATGTATGCTTCTTTTGTATCGAAATCTGCCGGTGGGTCATTAAATGCAATGTGAGCATTTTCGCCGATACCGATAAGACCTACATCGATAGGAGCACTTCTGAGTTCTTTTGTAAGAGCTGCAATTCCTTCAGGTGTGCCGTCAACAAAATGAGCAGCTTTAAGTGTAGGAACATGAGCAACAAATTTTTCTTTAAGGTATTTTCTAAAGCTTGCAACATGTGTTTCCGGAAGGTCAACATATTCGTCAAGGTGGAACATCTCAACCTTACTCCAGTCAACATCCTGTTTCACAAGATTAGCAATTGTATCAAACTGGGATGCGCCGGTTGATAAAACAATTCTTGCATTACCTTTTTTAGCAATAGCGTCGTTTAAAATTTTTGCAGTATATTCCGCTGCAGAGGCACCAAGTGCCGCCGGATTTTCACAAATACGAATTTCCATAAATGTATCCTCCTGATATATTATTATTTCATTAATTCTTCAATTGTAACTCTGCGATTTTCTTTCATAGAAACATTACCTGCAATACCAATCATAATTGACATTGCGCCTTCGTGTAGACCAGCCTGCTGTCCAAGCGGATCTTCAACACCGCCACGGATAATCATATTAAGAAGTCTGATATCACCGCCACCATGTCCGCCAAGACGTGTATCGTTTATAGGGTAGTTGTAAACAATTTCTTCGCCAAGGCGATTGTAAATTGTAATTTTCTTGGTCATTTCATCAGCATGATTTGTATCAATCATACGGCAGAAATTTTCAACAACCATTCTTCCTTTTGTACCGTTGAAGCACATTCTATATCCTTCATACGGAGTGTGAGTTGTAAGAGAATATGATACAACAGTTCCTTTGTTATATTCAATGTTGAGTGCAATAGAGTCTTCTGCTGTGATGTCTTCTGCAAAAATACAGCGGTCACGGTAGTAACCGTCAACATCTTCAACATCATGATAAAGTTTTTTCATAAAGTCGTCGCTGTCTATATCAAAATAGTACGGACATTCTTTTTTGTACTGACATGTAAGACAACGTTCGCCACGTTTTTCACCGTTTTTTCCGTAGAATTTTGTTCCACCAAATGCATTGACTGCAACCGGGTCCTGGTTAAGATACCAGTTCATAAGGTCGAAATGGTGAGTTGATTTGTGAACAAGAAGTCCGCCGGAATTTTCTTTATATCTGTGCCAACGTCTGAAATAGTCCGCACCATGAACAGTGTCAAGAATCCATTCAAAGTTAACGCTTAAGATATCACCGATAACGCCTTCGGAAATAAGTTCTTTAACTCTGTATGGGAACGGAGCAAAACGAAGGTTGAATGTAACTGTAAGTTCACGACCTGTTCTTTCCTTTGCTTCAGCGATGAGTTTGTATTTTTCTGCATCAATTGTAAGCGGTTTTTCGGAAATAACGTCGCAACCCATTTCCATAGCCTTAATTATGTACTCGTGGTGCCAACGGTCTATAGTTGTTACAATAACAACATCAGGCTTAACCGTGTTAATCATTTCTTCGAAATCGGTAAAAATAGGAATATTTGTACCAAGTTCGCTGTTGTAAACAGCAGCACGTTTCGGGTTAAGGTCGCAAAGTCCAACAAGCTCAGCACAATCGCCGAATTCTTTAACAAGGTTGGAAGCGTACATCATATACCCTCTGTAGCTGGTGCCTACCTGTGCATATCTTTTCATAACTACAACTCCTATGCGTTTTTTAGATTTTTATCTACAATAATACTATAACAAAAGTTCTGTAAAGTCAAGATAATATATTGTCTATTTTTAACAAAATACTGATTTTTTGCTATACAAACCTGAAAATATGTGTTATAATGAGTGTGATTTTGTAAAAAGGAGTATAATACATGGAAAATTTAGACTTCTTTATAAACAAAGCAAAACGTGCAAATGAACGGTATGTTGCGGATTCGCACTATCATAACGCATATGAAATTTACTATCTTGTTTCGGGCACAAGAAGGTATCTTGTCAACCATACGATTTATGACATTAAAAAGGATGATATGATACTTATCCCAAAAGGAACAATTCACCGCACCACATCTTTGCAAAAACATACGCATACAAGGTTTTTAATAAACTTTTCCGATGAGTTTGTTCAGTCAATCTGCAGCGAAATGGGGAAAGATGCAATTGGAAAGGTTTTTGAAGTGACAAAAATTTCCGTTCCCGAATCAAGAAGAGAATATGTACTTGGGCTTTTTGAACGAATGAAAGAAGAAAACGAGACATACAGTGCCGACGGATATTCAACCCTGCTTATAAAGAACTACCTGTCAGAGCTTTTTGTATTTATCAACAGATATAATAAAAAGGCATCGCCGGAAATTGAAATTCCGGAAGAAAAAATCCAGAAAGCTGCAAAATACATATATGAAAATTACAATAAAGATATAACGCTTGCGGATGTTGCAAATTATGTCTATATGAGCGAAAGCTATTTTTCAAAAAAATTCAAACGGGAAACGGGACTTAAATTCAGCGAATACCTTACCAATATAAGGATTAAAAAAGCTGATGAAATGCTGCTTGAAACCCAGCTTCCCATATCGGAAATTGCCGCCCTGTGCGGATTTCGGGAAAGTAACTATTTCGGCGATGTGTTTAAAAAACTAAAAGGCATATCCCCAAATAAATATAGAAAATTCAAAGGCAAAATTTAGGAGGATGTATCATGAAATTAAAACGCGAAACAGCACACGGTCTTACTGACAGAGTAATTCAGTTCGGCGAAGGAAACTTTTTAAGAGGATTTGTTGACTGGATGTTTGACAAACTCAACAAGGAAATGGATTTTGACGCAGGTGTAACACTTGTGCAGCCGCTTGAAATGGGTCTTGTAGACAAAATTATGGAGCAGGATGGACTTTATACTCTTATTCTTCGCGGTCTTCAGAACGGCGAAAAAGTATACGATACAACAAAAGTTGAATGTATCACAAAAGGTATCAATCCTTATTCCGATTGGGAAGGATTTTTAAACCTTGCATCCGTTCCTACATATAGATTTATTGTGTCCAACACAACAGAAGCCGGAATTGAATATAAAGAAGAAGATATGACAAATGCACCTAATCTTTCATACCCTGGTAAACTCACACTTCTTCTCAAGAAAAGATTTGACCTTAGACTCGGCGGATTTATCCTCATTCCTTGTGAGCTTATTGATTATAACGGCGACAACCTTAAAAAATGCATAATCAAATATGCTGAAAGTTGGAACCTCGGCGCAGACTTTATCAAATGGATTGAAGAAGAAAACTATTTCACAAACACACTTGTTGACCGTATCGTAACAGGCTACCCGAGAGACGAAGTTGCAGAAATCGAAGAGGCGCTCGGATATAAAGACGAAGTTCTTGATACAGCTGAAATTTTCCACCTCTGGGTAATTGAAGGGGATAAAAAGCTTTCCGAAGAACTTCCGTTCCACAAAATCGGTCTTAATGTAATCTGGACAGATGACGTAACTCCATATAAAGCAAGAAAAGTAAGAATTCTTAACGGCGCACATACAATGATGGTCCTTGCGGCACATCTTGCAGGACTTGAAACAGTTAAAGAAGCAATGGACGACAAGCTCGTTTCAAGCTATATGATGCAGGGGCTTTATGACGAAATAATCCCTACACTTACACTCCCAAAAGAAGAGCTTATGGATTTTGCATCCGCAGTGCTTGAAAGATTTTCAAACCCGTACATCAAACACTATCTTCTCAGCATAGCACTCAACTCGGTGTCAAAATTCAAAGTAAGAGTTCTTCCGTCACTTCTCGGATATATGAAACTCAAAAACGAAATTCCGAACACTCTTGCATTCTCACTTGCGGCACTTATCGCGTTCTACAGAACAGATAAATCAAACGACGATGCGGAAATTGTGGAATATATGAAAACAGCATCTGTTGCCGATATCTTAAAACGCACAGATTACTGGGGCGAAGATTTGACAATGCTTTATGATGTTGTAAACGGACACTATGAAAAAATCATGACAATCGGCGTAAGAGAAGCAATGAAAGAGGTAGTAAAATGAAAAAAATTACAATACACGAAAGAGACAACGTAGTTGTTTGTATCGAAGGGGAATTAAGCGGTCATAAAATAGCAAAACGTGACATCAAAAAAGGGGAGAACGTAATTAAATACGGTTACCCCATCGGCTATGCAACATGCGATATCAAAGAAGGCGAACACGTTCATACACATAACACAAAAACCAACCTCGACGGTATTCTGGAATATACATACGAGCCTCAGCTTTCCGAAGAAAAGAAAGCAGAAACTGCATATTTTGACGGCTACAAACGTGAAGACGGCAGCGTAGGAGTACGTAACGAAATCTGGATTATCGGTACAGTTGGATGTATCAATAAAACCGCACAGCTTATCGTAGATAAAGCAAAAGCAAAATATCCTGATATGGAAATCTGCACATTCAATCATCCGTTCGGATGCTCACAGCTTGGCGATGACCACGCAACGACACAGAAAGTCCTGAAAGGTCTTATCAATCATCCTAACGCAGGCGGCGTGCTTGTTCTCGGTCTCGGATGCGAAAACAATAACATTCCCGAATTCAAAAAAGTTCTCGGCGAAGTTAATGAAAAGAGAGTTAAATTCCTTGTTGCACAGGAAGTTAATGACGAGGTAGCCGTAGGTCTTGAACTTATTGACGAACTGGTTGCTTATGCAAAAACCTTCAAACGCGAAAAATGCCCCGTATCCGCACTTACAGTAGGGCTTAAATGCGGCGGTTCAGACGGATTTTCCGGCATAACAGCAAACCCCCTCGTAGGAAGATTTTCCGACAGAATTATTGAAATGGGCGGCAGCACAGTTCTTACAGAAGTACCTGAAATGTTCGGCGCAGAAACAATTCTTATGAACAGATGTGTAAACAAAGAAGTGTTTGATAAAACTGTAAGCCTTATCAATGATTTCAAAGAATACTTTATGAGATATAATCAGGTTGTATATGAAAACCCGTCACCGGGTAACAAAAAAGGCGGTATTACAACTCTTGAAGATAAATCTCTCGGTTGCGTACAGAAAGGCGGAAGTGCTAACGTTAAAGACGTAATCGAAATCGGTGACAGCGTAAAAGTTCAGGGTCTTAACCTTCTTACAGGTCCGGGTAACGACATCGTAGCGGTAACAAACCTTGCCGCAAGCGGATGTCAGATTATCCTCTTCACAACAGGTAGAGGTACTCCTGTTGGTGCACCTGTTCCTACAGTAAAGGTTGCAACAAATACAGCCCTTGCAGAAAACAAATCCAACTGGATAGACTATAACGCAGGTCCAATCCTTGAAGATAAGGATATAACAGAAGATTTCGTAAACTACGTTCTTGAAGTAGCTTCAGGTAAGAAAACGAATAACGAAATAAACGGATATAAAGAAATATCCATATTTAAAGACGGCGTTACATTATAATAAAAGAGCGGCTTTTTAAGCCGCTCTTTTATTATAGGTAAAAGGTAAGAGTGAATAGTGAAGAGGTGTGGTAATGTTTTGCCGATGGCAAAACAATTTAAAAGATTAAAAAATTTTTTTCAAAAACCTATTGACAAATAAAAAATATATGCTATACTATAAACAGTAACAATTACTATTACTACTCGCGGAAGGTGATGATATGATTCAAAAAAGACGTTACAGCAAACAAAGAGAATGTATTTTAAACGCCTTGCAAAGCACCAAATCTCACCCGAGCGCAAATATGGTTTATGATATGGTAAGACAGGAAATTCCGAACATCAGCCTCGGCACCGTATACCGTAATCTTGCTGAGCTTGTTGAAGAGGGGGCTATCATTAAGATAGACGCGGGCGACGGAATGGAACATTATGACGGATATAATAAACCGCACTATCATATGTTTTGTAGGGGGTGCAAATCTGTTTCGGATATTGAAATAGAATATCATGCCGGAATGGACACGGCGGCCGCAAAGGAAAGCGGTGCGGAAATAGAATATCATAATGTTGTGTTTATGGGTATGTGCAGAAATTGTAAAAAAATAAATTAAAAATATATTTTATGGAGGAAAAAGTTATGAAAAAATTTGTATGCTCAGTATGTGGTTATGTTCACGAAGGAGATTCAGCTCCTGAAAAATGTCCTGTATGTAAAGTACCGCAGGATAAGTTCAAAGAAATGCAGGAAGGCGCAGCACTTGCAGCTGAACACGAATATGGCGTGTACGGCAAAACCGTAAAAAATAATCCCGACATTTCTGAAGAAGATAAAAAATATATCTTTGAACAGCTTATGGCAAACTTCAACGGCGAATGTGCAGAAGTAGGAATGTATCTTTGCATGGCAAGAATAGCTCACAGAGAAGGCTATCCGGAAGTTGGTCTTTACTGGGAAAAAGCAGCTTATGAAGAAGCTGAACACGCTGCAAAATTTGCAGAACTTCTCGGCGAAGATTTGGAACCGAACATGAAAGCTACAACAAAAGATAACCTTAAATGGAGAGTAGATTGCGAATACGGCGCAACACAGGGTAAATTCGACCTTGCATCCTGCGCAAAGAAAAACGGACTTGACGCAATCCATGATACAGTTCACGAAATGGCGCGCGACGAAGCTCGACATGGCAGAGGACTTGAAGGACTTTTAAAAAGATATTTTAAATAATTAATGAGGTGACATCATGCTAGATGCAAAAGTTTCAAAATTATTAAATGAACAAATTACAAAGGAACTCTATTCAGCGTATTTATATCTTGATTTTTCCATATACTACGAAGCAGAGGGACTTGATGGTTTTGCAAACTGGTACATGATTCAGGCACAAGAGGAACGTGACCATGCAATGCTGATGCTTCAGTATCTGCAGCAAAACGGCGAGAAAGTGACTCTTGAAGCTGTTGCAAAACCTGATAAAGATATGAAATCTCTTATGGATCCGCTTAAATTCGGTCTGGAACACGAACAGTATGTAACAGGTCTTATCAATGATATCTACGCAGCAGCATATGATGTTAAGGATTTCAGAACAATGCAGTTCCTTGACTGGTTTGTAAAAGAACAGCTTGAAGAAGAAAAAAGTGCTGATGATATGATCAAAAAAATGGAACTTTTTGGCAATGATTCAAAAGGACTTTATTCTCTGGATAGCGAATATGCAACAAGAGTGTACACAGCACCATCTTTAGTGTTATAATTTAGGAGGAATGAAAAATGGCAAAATTTGTATGTCCTTGCGGATATGTTTATGACCCTGCGGTAGGTGACCCGGATAATGGCGTGGCACCGGGAACGGCTTGGGAAGATGTTCCCGAAGATTGGGTTTGTCCTGTTTGCGGTCTGGACAAAAGCGCATTTGAAGAAGAATAAAACAAAAAACTGCTCCAAAACGGAGCAGTTTTTTTGTTTTCCAAACCTTGACGCAAATCAGGGAAAGTGATATAATAAAGAAAAGGTTATGAAAGGGGATACAAAATGAAAAACATAATTAGTAAAACTTTTTGTCTGATACTTGCATTATGTCTTGCACTTTCATTTGCAGGATGTGGAAACAATGCCAAGGATGCACAGGAAGCAAAAACAACGGTAACCGCATTTATGGATGCAGTTGTGAATCTAGATATGAATGAAGCAACCAAATATGTTGATGATCAGGCAGTGATTGACAGTTTGGAATTGGGGGATATTTCCGGACTGGCTATTGACACGGCAATACAGCAAAATCCGGAAATGGCACAGTATAAAGAAAAGTTTGTACCTATTGTAGATAAAGCAATTGAAAAAGCAAAAGAAGTATGTTCGTATGAAATTATTGCCGAGGAAAAAGAGTCGTCCGGTTTTGTATATACAATTAATCTTACTACACCGAATGATTCAACTGCAGCAGAAGAACAATTAAAGAAAGCAATGGAGGAATACACCACCCAGGATGGATTAATGAAACTTATGGGAGAACTTCTTTCAAGCGGGAAAGTTACACTCTCATCCTCGCAAGATGAAATTATAAATGCTACCTTTGATGTTCTTTTGGATAAAATTATTAATGCACTTGATAATATAACTTTTGAAACAAAAACAGAAGAAATTAATGTTACAGTTTCAAAAACAGGAGATAAATGGCTTGTTAATACAGCTGAATTGAGTAAAGAATAGTTCGGCGGGTATTCTCAGGGAGAAATCAGTTTTGAAAACATCTTTTTAGTTTATACTGTATCAAAAAGCACCGTAATACGTCAGTATTGCGGTGCTTTTAATTTTTGCATAATTCTAAAATCTGTATTCCAAAACTGCCTTGCACACAAAAACCATTCTTTTGAGGGCGAAGAAAGGAAAAACTGCGTAGATTCCCTGATGGATTTCAAGCGGTTTTGACACAGCTATGCGCCAAAATAATGGTTTTGGGCTAATAGTTCCTGAGGGAATACTCAACGCGTCAGGCGCCTTTTTCTGTATGTATTTTAACTGTTATTCCATCGCTTTCGGCAATTATATCTCCACACTCATCCGTGCGGTAAATTTCCGCTCCCACATCTCTAAGACGACTGAGCGGCTCGTCATGCGGATGTCCGTAGGAATTATCCTTGCCGGCGGAAATAATGGCATATTTAGGCATAACCTCGCGAAGAAAACGGTATGATGATGAGGTTTCTGAACCGTGGTGTCCCACTTTCAGCACCGTTGACGAAAGGTCATATCCCTCGTCAATAATATCGTGTTCCTCGTCACGTTCGGCATCTCCAGTAAATAAAAACGATGTTTCACCGTATGTAATTTTAAGCACAATTGATGTATTGTTAAGGTCATCCTCGTCCTCATATATAGGACCTAAAATCTGAACGGTGCTGCTGCCAAAAGAGAACTCATCGCCATCTATAGGATGTTCAATTTCAAGCCCCTGTGCGGCTACTTTTTTCTTAAAATTTGTATATGCCTTACTGTCCGATTCACTTTCCGGTGCAAAAACGAGTCCCGCATCAGCATAGGACAGTGCTCCAGACAGACCGCCAACGTGGTCTTCGTGGGCATGGGTACAAATTACATAATCAAGATAGTCAATATCCATTTTTTTAAGATAGGAAACTAAAAGACTGCTGTCAGAGACATTGCCACCGTCAATCAGCATAGCTTTATCATCACATAAAACAAGTGCCGAATCTGCCTGTCCAACGTCAATATAATGCACTGAAAAGCTTGACCCTTCGGGAATGGAAACTTCATTACGTAAGGCTACGTAATTGCAGCCACAAAGACTTAGTATCAGAACAAATATCAAAAGAAAAGAATATAGTTTTTTCATTGGTTACCTCCTGTTTTAATAACAACCGGCGGAGTTGGTTCATCAATCTCAGCATCACCGCCGTGCATGATACTTTTTATCATTAGCTGTATATACATTATGAAAAAGTTAATATTTTAGTTTGCTATTATAAAAATACATTATATATTAAAAACATAAAGAAATCAATAGAAGAATTATCGGCTCTTCGCCCCAAGTACAAAAGTTTTTGCTTGACAACAACTATTTTATGTGTTATATATAAGTGGGTGATGAAAATGAGCTATATAAAAAATGAAATTAGCAAACGAAATATTCCGGACGTTTTGAAATTTGCGGACGGTACAATTGTAACAAAAGAAAACGCACAAGAAAGACATGCGGAAATTCTCGACATTCTTCAGAAAGAAGTATATGGATATATGCCGCCTGCACCTGATTATGTCAAGGGTGAGGTTACATATTTAAATGATAAATCCGCTGCAGCGGGATTTGGAATATGGAAAACAATTGACATAACTTTTGCAATAAACGGCAAAAGCTTTACATTTCCAACCAACATAATTTTCCCGAAAGGGGTGGAAAATCCGCCACTTGTTGTACTTTCATATTTTGGGTCAGGACCTTTCCGTGAATTTATTCCGGTAGAGTTTCTGGTAAGCAAAGGTGTTGCTCTTGCGGCTGTTTGTTATAATGATGTAACAAGTGATAATGCCGATTTTTCGGATGGTATGGCTGCGATTATCGGCGAAAGACAAGCCGATTCCGATACCGGAAAAATAGCAATGTGGGCATATGCGGAATCAAGAATTCTTGATTATGTGCTTGCAAATGAAAATATAAATACCGAAAAAATTGCCGTTGCAGGACATTCAAGACTTGGCAAAACTGCACTTGTTGCAGGCGCATTTGACGAACGATTCAAATATGTATTTTCAAACAGCTCCGGTTGTGCAGGAGCTGCAATTGCAAGAGGAAATACTGGAGAAAGAACGCATAATATAACTGGGCATTCAGACCAGTGGTTCTGTAAAAAATATGCCACATACAGTGAAAAGGAAGAAGAAATGCCGTTTGACCAGAACTTCCTTCTTGCGGCAATAGCACCGCGTAAAGTGTATGTTGCAAGCTCACAGGATGATGCCTGGGCAGACCCTAAATCCGAACATCTTTCCTGTTGTGCTGCAAGCGAAATGTATGATGCATATGGCATCCCCGGATTTGTGTGCGAGGACAGACCTCCACAGCCGGGCGATAAGTTCCACGAGGGAAATATCGGCTATCATATGCGCGCAGGATTTCACTTTTTCAGTATGAAAGACTGGGGTATGTTCCTGGAATATTTCTTGAAATAAGTAGGCAATAAAAAAGCCTCCCTTATGTAAAGGGAGGCTATAATTTTATTCTTTTTCGGCAACTGCCTCTTCGGAAAATGGGCGGTCCTGTAAGTCAAGCATTTTGGTTGTAAGTATTTTTGAAAAGTTTGCAACAACTGCAGTTAGTAATACAAAGCTGTTGACATTCTGATCAATATCACCCGACTCGTCAAAAATAGATTTTGTCTGCTGTTCAACAAGGTCAACAAAAAGTTGCATAGACCCTGTGTATTTGCTTACAAAATCATTATATGCATCTTTCACTTCTGCCTCGTTAAGTACAGCGGGAATAATACGCTGAATATCCGATATTGAAAGGCTCTGTTTTAATGAGCAAATCATTATAAGATATGCAATATGGATGCGGTAATACTTTTTCTTTTCCGGAGCAGGCATAATCTTCATTCTTACATAGTTATTGATTGCGCTTGCAGTAATTACCTGATCCTCTGTATTTGCAGGTAAAAACGAAAGATACTGCGAAATAAGCGTGATTACCTGATCCATATAAAGTCCGAGAGAGGGAAGATCATCCCACCCGGGAAGAGTATGTTTATTTAAATAGTTCTGCCACCGAAGCAGCTTTCCCGTAATAAGCTTTGAATTATACATATAATCACCTCATAAAAGGTATTATATCATATGTTTCCTGATATTACAAGACCCATTTCATTCGGCAGGTAAAACTTCTGCCCGTGGATAAGAACAAATGCATATTTCCTTTATATCAATAGCATTTCCGGTTGTATCAAGTGCATGAAGTTTTTCTATAGTTTCCTCATTGTCAAGCTGTACGGAAACACGAATGTTGTTGTCGGTTTCCATTACAGCGGAAGAAACAACGCCTTTAAGCTCATTATTTACCATGCCGCTACTGATTTTACTTTGCAGTTCTGTAAGATAAAGAAGAGTATACTTGCCGGATTTAAACGTAACCGTAGTTTCGTTTCGATTAAGCTCGCGGCAAATAAGAGAGCGGTTTTCGGGCGTGTCTTCGGTAAGAACAACAATAAAGTTGCCACTTTCATCCAGATAAGAGCCACCAAAAACAGCTGACGCTTCGCTTGATAAATTATACGGATTTACAGCATCGGCAAGTGGGGTGCCACTAACATCAGCAGGTATATCGGCAAATATTTTTCCTTCTCTGTAAGGTTGATTAGGTAAATGTATTACCTCTTGTGAAAGCTCTTTGTTTTGAGTATCAGGAAAACCAACATACATGATATGTTCGGGAGATGACGTATTATTTATAATAGGGATACTTAATGTTGCTACAAGAACCAAACATGCCGCAATAGATGCCCATTTAACCCATTTGAAAGAATTTGATTGTTTTACATCTGTATTATCAATTTCACCTAAAATTTCAAAAAGCTCATTTTTCGTCATAAATCATAGCCCCTTTCGGTTAAATATTCTTTTAAACCCTTTCTTGTGCGGTTTAATAAAACGGAAATATTTCCTTCGGATTTACCAAACAGCTTTGCAATTTCTTTTACCGGATAAGCGTACATATAGCGGTAAACAAAAATACTGCGTTTTTCTTTTGAGATAGAATTTAAAAATGCGTTTATATCCACGGCAAGCTCTTTTCTGTCAATTTCCTGTTCAATACTTTCGTTTCCGGAAACAATGTCGGCAAGCTCATCGAGAACCAGATTTATGGTTCCGCCTCCACGTTTTTCTGCAGTAAGATGCTTGTATTTATCAAAGGATAGATTTCTTACAATTTTACCTATGTAAGCCGCAAGATTTTCGGGTTTATTAGGAGGAATAGAATTCCATACACTGTGATATGCATCATTAATACATTCATCCGCGTCCTCGCTATTACCAAGTATGTTTTTGGCAATAGTATTGCAGTAGCTGTTATATTTTTCAGATAATCTCTCAAGTGCATCCGGATTTCTGTCAAAAAGCATCTGCACAATTTTCTTATCATTCATTTTTATTTCCTCCTTTCGCTTAAGGGACCCCTTCATACATAAAGACGACAAGAATACATAAATCTTACATATTGCAATAAAAAAGGCTCTGCAAAAAGCAGAGCCTTAAAATGTCAAAAGGCACACCAATTTATCATTTTAGGGGCAAACTGATTTATAATTTGCCATTTTCACAATAATCATTTTTATTGGTCTGGTATTGCTCTGATTTGCCCTGACATTGACTTGCACAAATGCTGATAACTGCTCAC
>JAFTSG010000011.1 GCA_017467445.1 Clostridia bacterium
ATGAATATCTGATTTCCGCACTATATTTCTATAGTGGTCAGATAGAAGAAACAAAATCAAATCTTCCTTTGCAACGTAAAATTTCTCTTTACGTCTTACTCCAATAAGCAATCCGCTAATAATCCATCTGCGGATAGCTTCTTTTCCGTATCCTAATACTTTACCTACTTCAGTTGACTGCAACATATCAGGTAAATTTTCAAACTCTCGTATATAGAAGAGCTTTATTTTTTCCAAATCCGATTCCTGACATTCAGAAATAGAACATTTATCCTTGGCATATCTTAAAATGTCTTTGACTGCGATGTCATAATAATGTACCAAGTATTCTCTATGTGATCCTTGTGCCCGTGCATATCTTTTTGTATATGCTACAGCGCCGGATTTCAACGCTTTCGCTGCTGTTCGTGGACATATACCACACATTTCACAAAATTCATCTTTTCTAACAAATTCGGGGTATTTTTTTGAATTTTCAACTATTTTAGCGTAGGAATACACAAAATTACACCTTCTTTTAAGGAATTTAGGTCAATATAAGGTGTATTTGCTATGTATAATGCTTTTGTTCTCTCCGAGTTCTCTCCGTTCTCCCAAATGCTTATCAAATTTCAATTTTTCAAAAAACCGCCAAGCCGTATGGTTTTCAAGTTCCAAAAGCCGTAAAACCCAGTAAAATCAAGGCTTTCAGCACTGCCTGAATTACTCATACTTACACATAGAGTAACATCAAAGGACTTAAATGCAAATAACTCGAAATGCGTTTTCCTTAACGGGCACGTGGGTTCGAATCCCACCCTCATATTCCGTACCCTCCCGTAACGGGATCACTGAATAATGGAATGCGTAGTGGTACAAAGGTTAAAACTGCAAAGATAAGTGCAATCAGGCACAATATTGTCAGCGCCGCACACGTATATGTACATTTTATACTGGTTTCGAAAAGTTTGGTTTCAAGTACATATGCTATAGCTACCGACACGAAAAATATTGCAATGTTTACCCAGTCGAGCACAGGTCCGAATATGCCGTTAATAAGGTAATACAGTATTGGCACAAGCACTGTTCCTGTCACTATCCCAATAAGTTTTGTGCACCAGAAATCTTCTTTAAAGTATCTGTTTTCAATAATTGCAAACAAAAACATAGGGAAAAACAGCAGTTTCATATGTTCCCATATGGACTCGTTTACTGCTGAAAACGGAGCAACCAAAATGCTGCCTCTCGTCCAATCAAAAAGAAAATGGAGCAGCACACCTGCTACTCCTGTAAAAATAAATCCAGCTATTTGCCACAGATTTAATGATTTTTTCATGACTTTCCTCCCGAATATAATTTTCGGTTTATTATATTCGCAGGAAAATACTATTTATGTCAATTACTTACTTTTTTCAGCTTTTTTTTGCATAATTTCCAATCGGGGCATACTTTTTCAAGTTCTGTATAAAAATCTTTCGAATGATTTGCTTGAACGAAATGTGTAAACTCGTGCCACACAACATACTCCACACATTCCGGCGGAGCATACATAAGATTTGTGTTAAATGTCAAAATCCTTTTTGACGGATTACAGCTGCCCCAGCGTGATGTCATTTTCCGAAACTTGATTTCAGGATATTTTATGCATTTTCCTGCAAAATACGGATATGCTTTTTCACAAAATGAAAGAATAAATATTTTGATTTCGTCTTCAGAAAAATACTGTTTTTTCTCACGATTTGCATACATTTCCTGTGCTTTTAAAATATACTTTGCTTTTGAAAGTACAAACTCATTAATAACCTTTTCCGAAGCCCATCTGTTTGCAGACACATACACCTTGCCGTCCGGTTTTATCCGCATATTGATGTTTTTGACCTTTTTAAGTGCAAGCGTATATGTAATTGTTTTATTTTCAAATACTACTCTTTTTTCCATTATTCGCATCTCCCGTTACAAGTATATCATAAACATTTTTTCTTTTCAACTTGCTTGCATTTGCAAAATTTTTGTTGTATAATCATTATAAGAAAAGAGGTATAATATGGAATTTGAAAAACTTATTGCCGAAAGATATTCGGTACGAAATTTTGAAGACAGACACCTTGAAAAAGAGGTTATTGATAAAATATTGTTTGCGGGGCATATTGCACCGACGGGGTGCAACAATCAGCCGCAGAGAATTCTTGTGCTGAACACCGACGCAGCTATGGAAAAATTAAAAAAATGCACTACCTGCCATTTCAACGCACCTACAGCCATGCTTATTTGCTATAATAAAGATGAAAGCTGGGTGCGCCGCTACGATGGCGCACTATGCGCACCTGTCGATGCCGCCATCGTTACAACCCATATGATGCTTGCGGCGCATAATATTGGCGTGGGCAGCTGCTGGGTAATGCATTTTAACCCATTTAAAATGAGAGAGGAATTTAATATTCCCGAAAATTTAATTCCCGAGGCTCTTCTTGTTATGGGATATCCCTCCGAAAACGCCGAGCCAATGGATTTACATTTTAAAACCCGCCCGATTGACGAGGTTGTGTTTTACGATAGTTTTTAAATAAAAAAGCCGATGCGTTTGCATCGGCTTTTATTTATTTTCGTCCCACAACAATTCCGTAAACAACGGCTACTGCCGCATATGGTATCAAAAGAATAATCCAGTATAATGAGAATATCGGCGGCAGGAATATGCTTACTATTGAAAGCACACCCATTATAACCGTTTCAATTCCTACAAATCTGTTTATTTTTCTTGCTTTTTCGGTATCAAGATTATAGTTTTTAATATAATCAAATTTGGGCAGGTAGTTGCCAATTGCAATCATTACAGCCCCCACAACAAGAAGTGCAACACTTCTCATATCCACATTTTTACCAAGTGCAAATGCAAATATTGCACTTTGAAGTACAATACTCATACATGGAATAATCCATTTTGTAATACGCTCAAATTTTACGCGCGGACCATGCTGATACGCTTTAACATCATTGATTGCACAGCAGATAATCTGCAAAAGTGCCATTAAAAGCGGCAGTCCGAAAACCGCAAATCCTTTTGATGCAAAATTATCGGGATTTCCGTTTATATCAAAATGCACCGCTATTTCTGCAGGTAGCTGATTCCACAGTGCCACCCCAAGAAGAATCGGCAAAAGTGTTACAAGAATTGTTATAATAAGTGATTTCCATTTCATAAATTTCATTCTTTTTTACCTCCTAACCCGTATATCCATGCAAGCACCTCTTCAAACACCGAGGCGTTAAGCTCATAATAAATAAAGTTTTTATATTTTTCCTCGGCAATTAAATCAGCACTTTTAAGCTTTGTAAGATGATACGAAACCGTAGCCCCCGTTAAATTGAAATGCTCGGCAATTTCTCCTGCAGATTTTCTGCCGCTTTTAAGCATCTGCAGAATATCGCGGCGCACAGGGTCAGAGATTGCTTTTAATGTTTCGTTTATCCCCATTTTGCTACCTCCCTTTTTACTATTTAGAAATATTTCTAAATAGATTATATCATCATTTTTCATCTTTGTCAATATCTATTTAGGTTTTTTTCTAAATAGATATCAAATTAGAAGCCGCGCAAGGCGGCTTTGGGTTTAGTGGTGATGATGATGGTGGTGATGGTGTGCGTGAGAATTTATGGTGACACTGCAGTTTTCCTCGTGGCAATGCTCATTTTCCCGCTCAAGTTCAAGTGTTGCGTGCCCAATACCCAAGTGCTTAAGTTCATCTCTTATTTTATCTTTTATCTCGTGGGCATCTCCGCCCGTTACAACGTGCATTGTGGCATAATTGTTATGTCCATCCATACTCCACACATGAATATGATGTACTCCAATTACACCGCTGATTGACAATATATGCTCTTCTATTTCATGAATATCAATGCCCTCAGGCGTTTTTTCAAGGAAAAGGTCAAGTGCCTCTTTTAAATTTTTAAGTGCATTAATAAGTATGAATACCGCTACCGCAACTGACATAACCGGATCAATTACAGAAATGTCCGTAAAACGCATTATTACTGCGCCTATAAGAACAACCACCCAACCGAGCACATCTTCAAGCATATGAAGATTAACCGCACGTTGATTAAGCGAATTGCCGTGGCGGGTTACATATGCGGCAATAAAATTCACCAATGCGCCCACAAGCGCAAAAATTATCATACCGTCGTAATTGATTTGCGCAGGAACAATAATCCTTCTTATTGCATTATAGATAACCGCTACCGACCCGAAAAGCAATACAAGCGTTGTTATAACACTTCCGATAACAGAATACCTCTGATATCCGTAGGTAAATGTTTCGTCCGGTCCTTTTTTGCTCTTTTTTTCAAGAAAATAGGAAATTCCTATGCTTGCGGCATCGCCCGCATCGTGCAGTGCATCGGACATAATTGCAACACTGCCGGTAACAATACCGCCAAAAAATTCAAAAACCGAAAAAACAAGGTTTAAAATAAATGCAACTAAAATATTATTTTCTTTTTTCATGTTTTTTCCACTCCTTTTGAATACATGCATCCGCAGTAGTTCTGGCGGTACAGACTATATTTTTCAGATAGTGCGCACGAGCGCTTGTATCCGTCGCCTTTTTTGAAATCCGAAACCAGATATTTTATGCCATATTTTTCACTCATTTCCTGCCCGATTTCGTTAAGCCAAGCGGCATTTTTATACGGACTTATGGAAAGCGTGGTTGTTACATAATCAAAGCCGTTTTCCTTTGCAAAGCACACCGATTTTTCAATCCGCAGACGATAGCACACTTTGCAACGCTGTCCCCCTTCAGGAAGAGTTTCCATTCCTTTTATAACCGATTCAAATTCATCATTATCATAAGGAGGCGAAACAACATCTGCTTCAATGTCCATTTCGGGAACAAGGCGCTTCAGCTCTTCAAGCCGGAACGCAAATTCCTCCTTCGGTGTTATGTTCGGATTATAGAAAAACACCGTAATGTCAAAAACTGAAGCCAAATTTTCCAACACTGCACTTGAACACGGTGCACAACACGCATGAAGAAGAAGTTTTGGCTTTTTATCAAGCATTTTTATATATTCAATTTCTTTATCCATTAATATTTTATAGTTTATTTTCATCATATTCATATCAGCCTTTTAAAATTATCTGTTTCCGTCCCTTACTGAAAATTATACTACATCCGCCATAATTGTCAAGGTTTAATTGACAATTATTTTACTATATGATATTATAAAAACGGTGAAAATATGGATAGAATTATCAGCCTTAAAATTGACCCGTTGATGCACGGGAAAACAGTTAAATATGTATTACAAAACTACCTTTGTTTATCCTCTTCCATTATTACTCAGCTTAAAAAAGAAGAGAACGGAATTATGCTGTGCGGGCAGCGGGTTTTTGTGGATAAACAGGTATGCGAGGGCGACGAGCTTGTCATTACCGTTTCCGACCGACGCTCCGATATTCCTGAAAGCACCATTCCGTTTGATATAATTTACGAGGACGAGGATATTATTGCAATAAACAAACCCCGTAATATGCCGACCCATCCGTCGCAAAATCATTATGAGGATACGCTTGCAAACGGGCTTATGCATTATTATAAAGGGAAGAATTTTACGTTCCGTGCTATAACCCGTCTTGACAGAGATACATCGGGCGTGGTGCTTATTGCAAAAAATCCTGTTTCCGCTGCCATCCTTGGCGAAGATATGAAACAAGGAAAGATTGCAAAAGAATATGCCGCCGTTGTGTGCGGCGTACCAAATCCGCCGTGCGGACAAATTGATGCTCCAATAAAAAGGCTTTATGAAAGTGTGATTTTACGGTGCGTGTCCCCTGACGGAAAAAGCGCAATTACCGATTATGAAACCATCTCCTCTTCGGGCGCATTTTCTCTTGTGCAGCTTTTTCCGCGTACGGGCAGAACACATCAGCTTCGCGTACATCTTTCACATATCGGCACACCGATATACGGCGATGATTTGTACGGCGCTATTCAAAAAGATGAAAGTGTGCGGCTGCACTGCAGAAAAATAACGTTCATACATCCGCTTACAAAAACGGAAATGGCGTTTGAAACAAGTCTACCGCAGGATATGACGGATTTAATAAACAAAGCTGCGAAATAAAACGAATATTCCTGTTATGAAATAAATTATGCAAATTTAAAAAATCCTGACGCTATGCGTCAGGATTTTTTTGCTTCTCCTATTGATTTTCCCTGTTCAAACTGGCGTGTTACGGTAATAACCTGTTTTATCATTTCGTACTTGTTTTCCATCATTCTGTAAAGCAAGTTTACCGCTTCCGACGACATCATATCAAGATGCATTTTTATGCACGCCAACTCCACATCGCTGTATGGCTGACTTACAATATCATCCATACATATAATGGAAATATCATCGGGAATTTTTACCTTTTTTTCTTTAAGACGTTTTAAAATTCCTACAGCAATGTGGCTGTATGCCGCAAAAACGGCCGTTGGCACATTCCCTTTTTTAATAAGCTCATCCATTCCGTAATATCCGCAATCATAAAAACGTTTATCATTTACCGAAATATACTTTTCGTCAGGAAGCAATGGCGTACCCTTAAAAGCCTGTTCAAAATACAAATATTCCACATCGGTGTTTTTCTCGCCTATAAACCCTATTTTTTTATGTCCCAAAGATATCAGTTTTAAAAAAGCTTTTTTCATTGCAGGACGTATATTTACATCCACACAATGCACCTGTGAGGATTCGTTGTTCATACCAATCTGCACAATAGGGGTATCGGTTTTTATATGAATTTTCTTAGTCGGTTCAATAACTATTATTCCGTCCGCATGGGCAAAATTTACATAGTATTCAAGTAGTTCGTCCTGTTTTTCTTTTGAGAAGTTACCCACGGAAACAAGCATTGTATCCCCTGCAGCGGAGATTATTTCTTCCATATATGTAAGCATTTCCGAATAGTGAATTCCAAGAACTTCGGGACATATTACCGCAATAAGTTTCTTTTTATATTTGGGTTTAAAATACTTTTCAAAGCATCCGTATTCTTTTGCTGTGGCAATAACGTGCTGCCGCGTTTTTTCGCTTATTTCACTGCTTTCGGAAAAAACCTTTGAAACCGTTGATACAGATACTCCGCAAATCTTTGCAAGCTTAGATAAATTCATTATTTTCCCTTTCGAAAATTTTCGTAGTATTTTAAAATTTTTGTTTATTATAACATACTGTTATTAATATGTCAAACGAAAAATTTTCGTGGTTTTCGTATTGACATAGTTTTTTTTAAATGATACTATTAAAATAGGAATGGAGGTTTTAAAATATGAATAATTTAAAAGTCGGTTTCTGCCGTATGAACATTGACCCTCCTATGGGCGTTCCCATAAATGGGTATTATAAAGAGCGTTTTGTTGAAGGCATTCTTGACAGCCTTTATATGAACGTACTTGCGTTGCAATCGGGCGATAACACAATACTTTTAATAAACGTGGACAACTGCGGACTAACTCAGGCAAAAATTGCAGTATTCAAAGAGATTATAACCGAGCGTACAGGTGTGAGCGCCGAAAATATTATGATTTCGGCAACACATACACATACCGCACCGGATATTGACCCATTTTCCGATAACGAAATTATAAAAGCATATACTGAACTTGTAAAAACCCGTTTTGCAGATGCATCCAGCTATGCAATTGCTGACCTCAAGGACGCAAAAATGGGATACGGAAAAGGCGTGGCACCGAACATTGCTTTTGGCCGCCGTTATCTTATGAAAGACGGAAGCACAAAAACAAACCCCGGTGTTAACAACCCCGATATTGTTAAACCCATTGGAGTGGTTGATGACAGTGTAAATGTTATTCGTTTTGACCGTGAAGGCGCAGACACCATTGTTTTTGTTAACTTCGCAAACCATCCTGACGTTGTGGGTGGAAGCAAAGTTTCTGCCGACTGGCCGGGACTTTTACGTACTACTGTGGAAAAAGTTCTTGATAATACAAAATGTATTTTCTTCAACGGTGCACAGGGCGATGTGAACCACGTTAATGTTCATCCGAAACCGGGTGATTTAAACGGAATGTTTATGGATTTTGACGATGTGTCAAGAGGATATGCCCATGCTGAATATATTGCACGTGTTGTAACGGGCGGTGTTCTTCAGGCGTACGATAAAGTAAATTATGTTGATGTTGACTCGCTTGTAAATGTACAGAAACCTATGTACATACCATCAAACAGACCCGACCCGAAAGACATTCCCGAAGCTCACCGTATAAACGACCTGCATAACGCAGGAAAGGACGATGAAATTCCGTACGAAGGAATGATGCTTACCACTGTTGTTGCAGAAGCTGCGCGCATGGTATTTCTTGAAAACGGTCCTGACACACTTGATATGACGCTTACAGGAATTGCAATCGGTCCTGTTGCCATTGTCGGCATCCCCGGCGAACCGTTTACAGGTATCGGTCTTGCACTTAAAGACACCGAAGGCTTTGATATGATACTTCCGTGCTGTGCATCCAACGGATATGAAGGATATTTCCCCATGCAGGATTCCTACGACGAAGGCGGCTACGAAGCAAGAAGCTCCCGATTTAAAGCTGGTGTTGCAGAATTTATTATAAAAGAAGGCAAGGCTCTTCTGGAAAGCTTGAGGAAATAAATATGCTTGCTATAACAAACTGCACTCTTGTAATGAAAGACCATTATATCCCCAATGCTACTATTTTAACCGAAAACGGCAAAATTGTTGATTTTGGCAAGAAACTTACTATCCCCGACGGTGCAGAGATTTTGGACGCACAGGGACTGTTTGTTGGTCCCGGTCTTATTGACATACATACTCACGCTGACGGTGATACATATTTTCACGACGACCCCGTAAAATGCTCTGACACACTTTTAAGGCACGGTGTAACATCAGTTCTTCCTGCTCTTTTCTACAGCATGAACAAGCAGGAGCATCTTGACGCGATAAAAAAATACCGTAGTGCAATTGCAGAAGGAAAATGCCAGAATATTATCGGTGTTTATATGGAAGGTCCTTACTTAAACCCCGATTTTGGTTGCGATAAAGAAAAGAATGTGTGGAAGGATGCAATTGTTGAAAAGGATTACGCAGAGGTTGTCGAGGCAGCAAAGGGATTTGCAAAGGTATGGTGCGTAGCTCCTGAGAGAGAGGGTATCCTTGACTTTGTAAAATATGTTAAGAAGGAAATCCCCGAAATTGTTTTCTCTGTTGCACATTCCGAGGCAACTCCTGAGCAGATTGAGGCACTTATGCCATACGGTCTTAAGCTTGGAACACATCACACAAACGCAACAGGAACACTTGAAAACTATCCCGAAGTACGCGGAGTATGTGTTGACGAAACAGTAAATTACAATAACGACATTTATGCAGAGCTTATCTGCGATTCAATGGGTGTTCACGTTCATCCTTATATGATACGTCTTGTAAAAAAGATTAAGGGTCAGGATAAGATTATTCTTATTGCAGACTCCTTTGTTGCAGACGGTCCACCGCTTCCCGGTCTTGAAGAGGCATTTGACATCAACTTTGACTGGGGCGGAGATATTGCAGGAAGCAAGCTCACGCTTGACATTGCATGTCATAATATGATGATACATACCGGCGGTTCTGTTTGCGATGTATTTAAGTATGCATCCACCAACCCCGCAAGACTTCTTTCACTTTGTGACAGAGGAGAAATTGCAAAGGGCAACCGCGCCGACCTTGTAATGGTCGACTATGAGTTTAACGTAAAGCACGTCATCCTCGGTGGCGAGCAAATAAATTAAAAACAAAAATAAAAATAAAGGAGAAAAAACAATGAACAATTTTATTACCGATCCGGCAACAAAATTTGATTTTCAGCCTCATGAATTTGTTCCTTTCAAGGACAAAAAGGTTTGCGATTATGTTCGCAGCCTCAGCGGCAAAGACCTCGAAAAAAGAGAGGACTGGTGGCATCCCGAATTTAACGTAAAAGTTATGATGAATCCCCATCCCGTTCTCATTGCAACACTTTTTGAACGCCTCAGAGCGGCATCAGAAGCAGGTAAGAGCTTTACAATGATTCTTGGTAACCCTGAACCGGATACTTACATTCCGCTTGCACAGCTTATCAACTATTTCGGTATCGATTGCCGCAAGGTTCACCTTGTAGCAGAAGACGAATGGGCAGATGAAGCAGGCAACATCGCTCCTATTACATACGAAGCAGGTTTTGCACATTCTATGATTAAGTATCTCTACTACCAGATTGATGAAAAACTTCGTATGCCTATGGAAAATGTTCACTTCCCGACAAATGCAAACATTAAAGATTATTCCAAAATAATCGACGATATTACTGAAGGAACAGGTGCTGACATTGCATCCACATCTCCCGGTTGGGCAGGACACATGGCATTCGTTGATCCTATTCCTGAATTCATCGGTAGCGGGGATATTGAAGAATGGCTCAATCAGCCTGCACAGATTGTTAAACTCCATCCGATGACAATTATGCAGAACTCTCTCAACGGTACATTCGGTCAGTCCGGTGATATCGCTAATGTTCCGCCGTGCGCAGCAACTATAGGTCCTCTCGATGTAATGCGTGCAAAAGAAAGAATTGAAGTTCATGCACTTGCAACCTGCGGCACATTCTCATCATGGCAGAGAATGACAAGCCGTCTTTGCACACACGGTCCTGTAACACCGTATCTCCCGAGCTCTATGCTCCAGACAAAGAAAACTCAGGTTTATATCAGCGAAGAACTTGCAGCACCATTTGAATGCTGGGAAAAAGTAGGATATTAATCCACGCGGTAACGCAACAAGGTAAGCATAAGATATGCTTGCTGATAAACACAAGAATTCTAAAAAGCAGAACGAAAAAGCGTTCTGCTTTTTTGTTTAAATCATGTGGGCGGTTATTTTCCCCACAAATTTGCACTTCCTTGTACCATTATGCATAAATAAATACAAATCTTTTGTGTATTCTTTCTATTTCCAAAATTTCAACTTTGTGGTATAATTATAATGATTAAAAAACTTTTATCCAAGGAGGAATTACAATGAACTTAAAAAAACTTCTATCTGTGATACTTGCAATTACCGTGCTGTGTTCGCTTTTCGGTACATTTACTGCTTTGGCGGCAACAGAATATGTTACGGGCGACCTTACATACAACGGTAATTTGGAACTTCTGGGTTCAACCTTCCACGGTTGGGCAGGTTCAGATGAGGGTACCAACCGCGTATCCACCACTCTTACACACGGTGGCGACCGCTCGATAAAGCTTGCGGCATCTAACGGAAGCAAAATGGCTATTTACCAGAGTATTTTTGGTGTTATTCCCGGAGAAAAATATAAATTTTCCGCTTATCTTTATATAAAAGAGCTTCTTACTTTTTCTGATAACGTGGGCGGCAGCATGGAAATTGAGTTTTATGAAGCCGATGGTTTAACCCGCACCGGCAACTCAGTTTTCAAGTGTTTCCCGGGCGAAAAAGAACAATGGACCCTTTGCAGTTTTGAAGGAGTAGCTCCCAAAAATGCAGGCTGTGCATTTATTCATCTTTATCTTGACTGCGGCGGGGAAATATATTTTGACGATGTTTCTTTCGTGGGCAAAGTTACAAAAGAAGATTACGAAGCTATAAAGGCACAAAATGAGCTTGGCATACGTTCATGGGAACACTCACAGGAGCTTGTTAAGCTTGAGCAGGAGCAATTTGAAAATACACAGTTTGCACCCGGAAGTGCAAATACTGTTTTGAATCCATCCTTTGAAGAGCTTGATGCTGACGGAAATCCCGTTCATTACCAAGGCTTCAAAAAAGAGTGGAGTTCCATTACCCACATTACCGACGAAGAAGCGCGCACCGGTAAATACAGCGGTAAAATTACAACCGACGATCCAAGTGTACGTCTGCCATATATTATGCAGCAGCTTACAGGGGACCTTGTTGCCGGTTCTGAGTATATGCTTTCCGCATGGGTAAAACCAAAAGGTATGGCAGCTCTCCAAGGAGCAATGCTGAAAGTTGAAACCTACAGCAGCAGCGAGACTTCTGCCGCTACATATACAGGTTCCGGTGAAACAGGTACACTTCTGGTAGAAGATGGTGTGTGGCAGGAAGTTAAACTTGTGTTTACTCTTCCCGAAAACACAAATACTATTATTTTCTATATCCGTATGACCGGAACAGGAACACTTTATTATGATGATATTTCGTTCGGTCCGACAGGTTCTTCTTCTGTTATGAACTTCTATACAAAGGATGTTTTCTATTATACAGAAGACGGCAAGCTCGAAGCTTTTGCCGACATTGATTATATAAATCATCCTATAGCAAACGGCAGCACCGTTGATTTTGTTATAAAAGACGGCGAAACAGTTATAGCATCACAGACTGTTCCTGCCAGCGCTTCTGCAAAAGCCGAATTTGACATAATGACGCTTGCGGAAAAAACGAAGAAATACACAATTTCTGCCGTATACAAAACTGCTGATGGCACCATTATTGAAGAAAGCGCACCAAAACGCATTTACCGTTATGACAGACCTACAATGCTTGATGAAAACGGCAGATTTATTGTTGACGGAAAACCGCTTGACGTAATGATGCTTTACGGTTCATATGTACAATACTACGATGATTATGTTAAAGCAGGTATTACCGTTGTACGTCCCGATGATGTAAGGTATTCTGTTGTTAACAACATTCCTGAAATAAGGAAAAATCTGGACGCAGCACACGAAAAAGGTCTTAAAGTGCTTTATCAGCTTTATGGACGTCCGGCAGGTCATCCGTTCCAGATTCCTACAACAAAACGTCTTGTTGAGGAATTTAAAGACCATCCCGCACTTCTTGCGTGGATGATGATAGATGAACCGTGTAAACAGGTGGGTACGGGAACATATACCGAAGTTCTTGAATATCTTGAAGAAGGCTATAAGGTTATAAGAGATATTGACCCCCACCATCCTGTATACACACTTGAATGTGCAGGACTGCCAACATCCCTTGAACAGTCATTGCAATATGTTGATATTGCAGCGGTTGACCCCTATCCTCTTGAGGCAACACAGACATATCACCCATACAACATAACAAAAAGAACGGTTGATGCTGTTTTTAATGAAAAAGATGTATGGGCACTCGGTTACGCCTCCGACTGGTATTTGCCGTGGGATGCAGGCGCAATCGAATACCGTATGAATTTATACACAATGGTGTGGGCAGGTGCCGAAGGACTTGGTTTCTATACAAATCACAACAAAACCCCTCTCCTTATGGATACGCTTACCAAAATGAACGAAAGTGGCGAACTGCACCAGGTGTACGACCATTTCGTAAATAAAAATTCACAGGTATTCAATGAATATCTTGGTAATGATTACTGGATGAGAAGCTGGGTGGACGAAGGAAATCTTTATGTTCTTGTTAAAGAACATAAAAATGACGGCACAGATACACCTGTAAACTTTAATCTCAAAAGCGCAAACGGACTCATTGAAATAAACGGATTTGAAGCACAGCTTGTTAACGGTCCGACTGCCGAAACAGTAACTTCTGCTGATTCTACTTTCAGCCTTACATTAAAACCGCTCGAAATCGGTATGTACAAAATAGCACTTGATGACTCGGTTGATTTATCACTTCTTGATGAGCCTATGTACTCCGACCTTGCCGGTTTTGAATGGGCGGCTGATGCAATTGAAAAAATTACGTCAATGGGTATTGCAAACAATGAAGGTACAGGCATTTACTCACCGGGCAAGGCCATTACAAGAGGCGACTTTGCCGGATATCTTATAAGAACACTCGGTCTTAGCGCCGATGTAACCGACCAATTTGCCGATGTTGATGCAAGCTCTCCTTACGCAAAGGAAATTGCCATAGGCAAAGCCCTTGGAATCCTTAAAGGTACCGGTAACAATATATTTGAGCCGAATGCTCCCATTTCAAGACAAGACCTTATGGTAATATGTGCAAGAGGACTTCGCTCACTCAATAGAATTGCAAGCGCCGATGCTGCATCTGTACTGGCAAGCTTCTCCGACATCGGACTTATCTCCGATTATGCACTGTCCGATGTTGCGGCAATGGTTGCTTCAAGAACTATTACCGGCAATCCTGACCTTACAATAAATCCGCTCGGCAATACAACAAGAGCCGAAGCAGCAGTTATTATGTCAAGAATGCTTGCATATTAATAAACACAAAAAAGGAGTAGCAATTGCTACTCCTTTTATTTTTGTTTATCAAACTTTAAATCTTAAACTTATATCCATAGCTTTAATAGTATGTGTAAGTGCACCGATTGAAATTATATCAACACCGGTTTTTGCAACTTCCCTAAGGTCACGGTCGCCCATATTGCCCGATGCTTCAACAAGTGCACGTCCGTCAATAAAATCAACTGCTTTTTTCATTTCTTCCACACTCATATTATCAAGCATAATAATATCCACACCGCAGGCAACAGCTTCTTCAATCATCTGCATATTTTCAACTTCGACTTCAATTTTAAGAGTATGAGGAATATTACCTCTTGCCGCGGCTACAGCCGCTGTGATACCGCCTGCCGCCGCAATATGATTATCTTTTAGAAGCACGCCGTCGGCAAGGTTATAACGATGGTTATGTCCGCCGCCTGCCTTTACGGCATATTTTTCAAGCACTCGAAGTCCGGGCGTGGTTTTTCTTGTATCGGTTATCATTGCTTTTGTGCCCTCTACCTGTTTTACGCAAGCGTTTGTGCGGGTTGCAATTCCCGACATAAGCTGCAGAAAATTAAGCGAAACCCTTTCGCTGGTAAGAATAGAACGTGCAGGACCTGACACTTCGGCAATTATTGTTCCTTTTTCCACATAGTCGCCGTCGGCTACGTTGCAGGAAAGCTTTATTTCGCTATCCACAATAGCAAAAACACGTTCGACAACAGGAAGTCCGCAAACAACGCCGCATTCTTTTGCAATAAACTTTCCGCTTATTGTCTTATCCGCCGGAATGGTGGAATTTGTTGTTATATCCCCCGTTCCCACATCCTCACGAAGTGCTGTTTTTATAATATCATCAATAATAAAAAGGTCTGTCATAATTATCCTCCTTAAGCCGAGGGTATAGAACCCCCTAAGCCTTTATATACTGTCGCTTCTGTAATGTGCGCCAACAGATTTTTTGCGGGCGCGTGCCCCACGAAGAATTTCAAGTCCCACCTGTGCAATATTGAGTGTTTCATATTCTTCAACTTCCGAAAGGCTGGCGGTTTTCAGCATGTTTTCAGCATCACCGACAAGCTCTATAGCTTCTGCCATTTCTGTTTCGGTTCTTATGATACCGCCCTTTTTAGTCATTGTATAGCATATTGTTGAACGGCAGGTTTCAAAATCAATATCCACACTATGCTTTGTATTGTCGCAAAGCAGTTCATTTTTACGTTTGCCGCTTGCAAAGCTTTCGTTTATAGCTTCTGCCGCACGTCGTCCGTATACAAGACATTCAAGAAGAGAGTTGCTTGCAAGGCGGTTGGCACCATGCACACCCGTACATGCTGATTCGCCGCAGGCATAAAGACCTTCAATATTTGTTTTTGCATTAACATCCGTCTTTATTCCGCCCATGAAATAATGCTGAACAGGTACAACGGGAATCCAGTTAACCGCAATGTCAATTCCCCGGCTCATACATTCTTTATATATACTCGGGAATCTTTTTTTAAGAAAATCTCTCGGTTTTGCCGTTATATCAAGATAAACGTTCGGTACGTCGTGTTTTCTCATTTCACTTACGATAGCCCTTGCCACAACATCTCTCGGTGCAAGGTCTTTCATGGGATGAACGCCTTCCATAATCGGCTCACTCTTACGGTTGCGAAGGATTGCCCCTTCTCCTCGAAGTGCTTCCGATATAAGAAAATGACGCATATTTTTATCAGGGTGGATAAGTGCTGTCGGATGAAACTGTACAAATTCCATGTTGGAAAGTTCTGCACCTGCACGATATGCCGCAGCAATTCCGTCACCCGTTGCACTGCTTGCGTTGGTGCTGTTTCTGTACACCCTACCAATACCGCCCGATGCAATTACAACATATGACGAACGAAGAACAACGTATTTTTTGCCGATTTTGGCAATAACGCCGCTTACTTTGCCTTCTTCGTTTGTCAGAATATCAATAATCATTGTATTATTATAAATTGTGGTGTTTTCATGTTCTTTCACCCTAGAAAGCAATGTCTCGGTTATATGGAGTCCCGTTGCATCACCGCCGCAATGCAGTATTCGTTTGCATTTATGCGCACCCTCTGTTGTTATGGAAAGATTTCCGTTTTCATCTCTGTCACACGGAACACCAAGCTCCATAAGCTTTGCAATATCGGACGGTCCTTCTTTAACAAGCACCTCTACCGCCTGCTCGTTACACATACCTGCTCCCGCCGTAAGTGTGTCTTCAAAATGGGACTGCCACGTATCTGTTTCCTGGGTTACTGCCGCAACACCGCCCTGTGCATAAACCGAATTACAACTTTCCTCGCCCAATTTATTAATAAGCGCACAGGAAAGCTTGGAATCAAGATTAAGTGCGGCATAAAGCCCTGCAACACCCATTCCTGCAATAATTACATCATAGTTTATAACATCAAGCTCGTCAAGACTGCCGCCAAAAGCATATTCTCTCACATTACCACTTCCTATTTTACTTCAAGCATTCTTAAAAGGCTGGCTGATGCCTTTCTTCTTATTTCTTCATCTATTTCAATTTCGTTTTTTCCCGTTTCAAGACATTCAAGAACGTCTTCCAGAGTGGTTTTTTTCATATTTGCACAAGTGAAGTTTTCCGCAAGCATATAGAACTTCTTGTCGGGGTTTTTCTTTTCAAGCGGATAAAGAACACCGTACTCCGTACCGATCACAAATTCTTTTTTATCCGAGTTACTTGAATAATCAATAATCTGCGCAGTACTGCCGACAAAATCCGCTGCCGCTACCACATCCTCCGGACATTCCGGATGAACAAGAATTTCCACTCCCGGATGTGCTGCTCTTGCTTTTTCAATGTCTGCTACCGTAATTCTGTTATGAACAGGACAGTAGCCGCTAAAAAGATTTACTTTTTTATCGGTAAACTGCTGAGCATAACTGCCAAGATTTTTGTCGGGAACAAAAATAATTTCGTCATTCGGCAATGAATTTACAATTTTTATTGCATTTGAGGATGTACAGCAAATATCACATTCGGCTTTAACCTCTACACTTGAATTAATATATGCCACAACCGCCGCATCGGGATGTTCTTTTCTAAGACGTTTTATATCTTCTGCAGTTACCATATCCGCCATAGGACAGCCTGCATTCATTTCCGGTATCATAACAGTTTTATCGGGCGAAAGAATTTTTGCGCTGCCCGCCATAAAATGAACACCGCAAAAGATTATTATATCCGCATCACAGTCAGCAGCTTTTCTGCTTAAATCAAGTGAATCGCCAACAAAATCAGCTATAGCCTGAATTTCGTTCGGTTGATAAAAATGTGCTAATATTACTGCATTTTTTTCTTTCTTTAATTTTGCTATTTTCTCTATCACATTTATTCCTCTTTTCAGCATGCAAGGCATTCTATATATGTGCATGCGTGTCAATTATTTTATAAGCTTGTCCTTTTAAAAAAGTTATACTTGTTTTAGTATATCACAAAATTCCCCACATTTCAACCATGTATAAAAGAAAAATGCCTGCAAAACGGCGGTTATTCACAGGAACAACCGCCGAAAGAGCGTTATATTATTGCCGCAAGAAGCAGCATTTCAAGATTATCGGAATAAATTTCATCAAACTGACTTATTGGCAAAGGGTTTTTGCCGCGCCCCACCTCTATTGTATATCCGGGTTTATTAAACTCTTTTGTAAACCAGTCGTCATATCCCGAATATGCCGCAGGACCCGATGCCATCTCAAGAGAATATCCGCTTGCTGATGCAAGCGCACGCCCGATGTATTCCCCGTCTGGCGGGTTTAGATTCATAAAATTCCAATATATAACCTCACCTTGTGAGTGATATGCAAGAACAAGACGGAAATTTCTGTTACGGGTAAAGTCGGCAACCGTTTTTGTTTCCGGCTCGGATTCGGGCGAGGGACCCGCATATCTTGTAGGTCCGGGACCTGTAATCCCAAACTCCGTTTCCCTTTCTTTATAAGCTTCCCATCCGGCGTTATAGTTATGGTTTAAATCCACGCCGCGGCTGTTCGCCTGCCAGTTTTTCGAGAAATCGTTACTTCCGCCGTTCCACTTAATCAAATCGTTATAATACGGATTATCTCTTTGAAGTCCGTTCAAAACAAGCTCAACTCCGTCGGGATTTACCATTGGCATTATGTAGATTGTGCTTGATTTCCATATGCGTTCGGGGTCGTATCCCCAGCTTAAATCCTGATTGTTTACGAAAGCCTCGGCAAAATCTTCAATGAATTTCATAAGCACGGGTGTTGTAATCCATTCAAGCGAATGATGTGCCGCATTGTAAAACACCTCGTTTTTGCCACCACCGATTTTTATAAAATACAGATTTCTTCCCAAAAGGCTGTAGCCCGCAACGCCCACCTCAAGAAACGGATACCTTTCTTTAAGCCCACGGATATTAAGCTCAAGCACTTCATATGTATAATCAATATCGGTATATACAACCTGCGTGCCGTAGGGCACTGTAAGCTCCTGCCCCACCGCAAGAGAATAAATGTCCGTATTCGGATTTGCGGCTTCAATATTTTTTACGGTTGTGCCGAATTTTTCGGCAATTGTATCCGCCGTGTCCTCTTCGTTTACGGTATAAAGTGCATATCCCAGAATATATTTTTCCAATTGGTTATAAGTTGCGACATCAAAATCGCCTGTAATTCGAATACCGTTTGCGCGCTGAAAATTCTGGACAGCAAGTGTGGTATCCTCTCCGTAATCACCTGTTATTTCACCGTCAAAAAATCCGATTTTTTTAAGTGTAGACTGTAGCAACATTACATCGGGGCCCATATCCCCCTGTTTTAAATTTCTCATAAAAATAACCTCCCCCTACATTTTATGTATGGGAGGTTAAGTAAATACAAAAAAGACTTACAAAAAACGCAAGCCTTTACATCTTTTGTATTTCCATTGTTTTTTAAACAAACAGACCGTCATAAGTTCTGACGTAAGTGCTTATAAATATTTATTTCACCATTGACGCAAGCCTTTCAGTATATTTTTCAAGTGTTCCAAAAAGCTCATTCTCATTATTTTTACTTCGTTTGTACACACTTATCTGTTTACGGAAAAACGCATCACAGTTTTTATAATACTCGTCAAGATATTCGTTTTCCTCGCCTTTGCGGGACGGAAGTACAATACGTTTTACAAATTCAATGCTGCGAAGTGCCGCTTCTGCTTTAAATCTTTTCACATTTTCTTCGCACATTTCGCGGTGGGTTTCTTCTTCCCATTTTGCAGTATCTGTACCTGTATAAACATCAAACCCCTGCAGGCTTAAAAACACGTTGGCAAGCACGCTATTCCCCACAAGATTAGGGTGAAGATTATCTTCCTCAATAAGCTTCATATTTTCACCCGCAAGAGAAAAAAGCTTGTGAAAATCTATGTAGGATACACCTATATTTTTTGCCAAATCCTTCATCTTAGTTCCTATTTCGCAAAGTGCAGCGTTTATCTGTGCATCTTCCGCATGCGGAGTAGATGAACATAAAATTATGTTCTTCCCCGACAGTTTCTGAACAAGATTTTCAAGTGCATTTTTTGACGCTTCCACCGCCGACGGTTTTACTTTTTCCTTTATTTCATCAAGATACCGTTGTCTCTTAATATCGTTCATACCAAACATAATCACAACGTCGGTTGCATCCTTTAAAAACGGTTCTTTATCAAGATAATCAAGTGCAAGTACCGCCGTATTTCCTGCAATACCAAGGTTGTAAAACCTTGCCCCGATACCGCTGTTTTTATAATATTCAAATATTTTTGCAATCCATATTCCTGCCGAGGTTATGCTATCGCCAAGAAAACAAACCTTTGAATTATCATTAAACTTTTGCATATTATCTTATCCTTTGTTTTATCGTCTGCAAAAACTCCTCGTCGCCAAGCTTGTCCACATCTTCAATAACCTCAATTTTCATGTCACGTGCACGCTGAAGAATATAGTTGCGGCTGTCGCCCGCATAGCTTATATATGTGCAAACAAGTACTTTTTTGGCATATTCGCCGCCAAATTTTTCTGCAACAGTATTAAGCTCATAAAGCGCCTCTTTATGAACCTCCCCATTTTTACACGATACGAAAACCGGCACTAAATCACGCATAATAAAAATGTCAATTTCGTTGCGGGTATCGCTTTTGCCTGTGAACTCGCCGTCCCAGTCAACAAAAACGCCCGTATCAATATCGTCGTAATATTGCGGTTCTTCTTTCTGAATATGTTTTGCTGTCATATACACATAAAATTCAAGAATGTTCCCCGCTTTTGCAATAATGCGGCGCACCTGTTCATTTTTGTATTCAAAAACTATTTCCTTACCGCTTTTATCGTATCCTTTTATAATACCCGCCTCTGCAAGCTCGTCCATTATATTTTCATCCGGCAAATCTCGCACTTTTGATACAGGCGTTCTTACCAGAAGTTCACTTCCCGATTCGTTTGCGGCTTCAATCATTTTTATAATACCCGAATTTCTGTTCCATGCACGGCAGTTTTTTCTGCAGATATCCCACATTGTCCTGGCATCTTTTTTGAAATCCTCCGTAAGATTCCATTTGAAATGTTCAATATCCTCCACAACGCTCCCACCGGAAAGCGCAACATTTTCTTCTATGGTCATGTGCGTTTTTTCCGTTTCGGGAATATTTTCGCAGTTTTTTACGCGTATCATTTCGCCCGAACGCACATCAAACTGAAACATCGGCACACCCCGCGTTGTCGCAATTTCGCCCATTGCAACAAGCACAAGCTCTTTCCCGCCCGTAAGGTCAAAGGCGGTGTCTTCATTTTCATCTATTATTTCGTTAATACCCGCAACTATTTCTTCATAATCATATCTTGAAACAATCTTATATTCCAGCTTAATATTAAGTTTTCTTGTTTCAAAAAACCGTTTCAAATCCTCGGTTTTCTTTCTTGTCATTATTTTCTTAAACCCGACAAATACAATCTTTTCAGGTTTAAACCGAAGTGCCGCAATTACATTTTCAATCTGGCACGTATCAAAAAGCTCAACTAATGTTTTAATAATAATCACCCTTTATATAAGCACAATAAATATCAAATACATAACAGGGATTGTAATAACAGACAATGTATGTGATACCATTGCCATAGCCGCACCTGTTTTTGTATCACCGCCGTATGCCGCCGGAAAAACAATTGTATTAAGTCCAAGCGGTGTGGCAAATGTAATAAGTGCAAGTGTCATTAACTCGTCGCTTGCTCCGCAAAGCTTCAGAATAAGCATTATAACTGCGGGAATAACAATCAGTCTCAGGAATGTAACTGCATAAACCTTCTTGTTTGATATAAGGTCTTTGAAGTTATATCCACCAATTACAAAACCCGCAAGAAGCATTGCAACGGGTCCCTGACAGTTTCCTGCACTGTCAAATGCAGAAATTATAAACTGCGGCACAAATTGTGTTAAATTAAGAAGGCCGAACAGCACACCAACGAACAAAGCAATTGTCGGCGGAGTCAAAAGTCCTTTTTTTAAGTTTTCTTTAAGACTTGCATTTTCCTCTTTCGGTACCAGCACATATAATCCCCAGCTATTGCACAAAAGCCCTACCATCAAGGTAAACAATGAATATTTATAAAAAAACTCATTTCCCCATACACCAAGAATTATAAAATTGCCCATAAACCCATAGTTTCCAAAGGTAAGTGCATATTTGTAAATATTCCTCTTATATTCATTTTCAGGCGAATTTTCCTTTTTTCTGACAAAACATCTTGATAATGGATATGCAAGAGCAATAGCTCCCATAACAATTACAAATCCGTATAGTATAAGCGATGCATTTTCTTTAAAGGTTTCAACCGTACATTTTGTCATTTGCGTAAACAGCAAAAGCGCCGGCGTAAAAACAAAAGTTTCCAGCTTTGCCATTGTAGTCCCCGCATTTTCTGAAATATCCGTTTTCTTTCTTAATATAAATCCAACTAAAATAAGTACGAACATCATCAACATTTGTTTAAGAGTAAGGTTAAAAATTTGCATATCGGTTCTGCCTTTCCTTTGCATAGATTAAGTTAATTATATCACAGTCCCTCGCCTTATTCAATACTTTTTTACAGGAATAAGCTGCGCTACAAGCACAAAAATTACGGTGGCGCAAATAAACCATGATATATATGGGAAAGGTGCGGCAGATGCCATATTTGATGGTGAAAAAACACTTGTTGTTGCAAATTCAGGAAATAATTTCAAAATAATATATGTATAAATCGGTGAAACCACCGCCATTCCCGATTTGCCAAGAAAATAGTATTTTGCAGAAAGCCCCTCTTTTTTTATTATTCCAAGTACCTGCAGATGTACGGAAATTCCCGACCAGCCGAGAACCATCGAAAGCACTATGCCCCGCACGACAGGAGAATTTAAAAACATCTTTGCCGCAAACACACATCCGCCAACAGGTTCAAGAAAACCTAAAACAAATACCTTGCAAACGTTATAATCCATTCCGACAAACGAAAAAAGGCGAAAAATACCGAAAGACTCAAGGCTGTCTGCAAGAATGGCAAATATAATCACGAATCCGCACACAGCAAACACCGACTGCGCACCGCCGCCTACGGCATCCGCCATTATTTCCCCGAAATGTTTATCGGGCAAGGATAAATTATTTCTTTTTGCAGTGGATATTTCACACGGAACAGTGCGCATAAGAAATGCTATTGTAAGTGCCGACATTATGTGCGACGCATACAAAATCCATCCAAGTGCTACATTTCCGAGCAGTCCTGCCCCTAGCGTACCAAGTATAAAAAGAGGACCTGAATTATTGCAATATCCAAGCAGTTTTTCCGCTTCCGATTTGGTTACGCCGCCGTTTTTTACAAGGTCTGTTGCTGCCGACGCGCCAACAGGATATCCGCTTAATATCCCAAGCACAAACGCAAGTGCGCCGTCACCGCCAACGCCAAAAAGCGGTTTCATTACCGGAGAAAGCAGTCTTCCAAGTTTGTCTGCTGCACCCATTTCTATAAGCATTCTGCTGCACACAAAAAACGGAAAAAGTGACGGTATTACCGAATTTACGCAGGAAACAAGCGCATCTTTTGCCGACATAACCGCCCCCACCGGATTTATGAGAATTCCCACCGCAAATGCGGCAACTATAAATATTTTCATTGTTTCACCTCCGTAACTATGTATACGCACCGCTTTTTCATAAAATTTCGCATGTTCGCATAAAATTACTTGCGGGAGGTGAAGTTTGTTTTGCGAAACAAAAAAAGAAAGCAGGAAGCCGCATCTGCTTATGAAAAAGTTTTTGATGCTTTATCACTTCCAAAGACAGCCGCCGGGCTTACAACAACAGTAACAATTACGGGCAAAGATAGTATACTTGTTGAGGGATACCGCGGAATTATAAAGTATTCTGATACCCTTGTTCTTCTAAATGCACCGAAATATATAATAAGGATTACCGGCGTCGACCTTGAAATAACGGAAATCGCCTGCGAATATATATCTCTTCGCGGAGTTATTGCCGCACTTGAATACACTCATTAGAAAGGAAAGTTAAATGGCTATTCTGGATATACTGAATTTCTCCCGTGGGTATGTTAGCGTTAAAGCCACGGGCGAGCACCTTGAACGGTTTATAAATATGTGCACCTGCGAAAATATAAATATCTGGAACGTAAAATCCCGCGGCTTAAGTACACTTACTGCCTGCGTAAGTGTTAAAGGATTTTTCCTTCTTAAAAATATTTGCCGTAAAACCGGCACAAAAATACATATTATTTCAAAAAAAGGGCTGCCGTTTTTATCACTCCGGCTACGGAAAAGAATTGGGCTTTTAATTGGATTTGCTGTATTTGTCCTTGCATCGTTCTGGCTTTTTTCACATATATGGTATATTGATGTTGATACCTCCACTTCTATCCCGAGCGAAGAGCTTCTTTCCCAGCTTGAACTTGCGGGAGTTGAAAAAGGCACCCCCTTAAGGCAGATTGACCCGAATAAAGTTCAGGCAAGGTTGCTTAATCTAAACCCTCGTCTAGTATGGGCGTGGCCGCACGTGCGGGGTAACAGTTTATATCTTGAAGTTCGCGAAAAGGTAAGCGTGCCCGAAATTCTGCCAACAAACCCTTGTAATATAGTGGCAAGCCACAGCGGACTTATTACCTCTATGCTTGTTAAGGAGGGACGGCACGTTGTTACAGAGGATATGTATGTTTCAGAAGGACAGCTTCTTGTGGGCGGTATTATGGACAGCGTTGCAATGGGTGTGCGCTATGTACATGCCGATGCGGAAATATGGGCAACCACCGAAGAGAGTCTGTCGGAAACCTTTTCTCTTATAACAAGCGAAACAAATCGAACAGGCAACAACTCGGTCAGATATACCCTTAAATTCGGTAATCTCCCTATAAGTACACCTCTAATCGGCAAAAGCTTTGCCGCTTATGAAACCGAAGACACCGAAAGCACATTTCATATAGGAAGTGTGTATTTCCCCATATCGCTCATAAAAACCGAGTATATGGAAACCCTAACCGAAACAGTAGTGTGTCCTCAGGAACAGATTGAGCAGGAGGCACAGCAATATTTGGAAACCCTATTGCAAAATTCGCTTAAAAATGGTATGATATTGGAAAAGAGATTTGATATACAAAAACTTGATGATAAAACAATAAGTGTTACGCTTAATGCCGTCTGCAGCAGACAGATTGCGTTGGCAGAGCCTATTGAGGAGGAAATAAACATTGGCAGAGAAACTGATTGAAACCGGAAGCATTGGTGAAATAATAGGACTTTTTGGCGGATATGACGAAAATATCAAAATAATTGAAAAAGAACTTTCCGTTCGTATTATAAACCGCGAAACCGTTCTTAAAATTGAGGGCGAAGAAAAGTCTTGCGAAACTGCCGAAAAGGTTATCGGCATACTTCTTTCCCTTATCCGAAAAGGCGAAACCCTGAATGAGCAAAACATTCGTTATGTGCTGTCAATGGCGGAAAACGGTCAAGAACAGCAGGTTATAAATATAGCCGAGGATACTATTTGTATAAGCTCGAAAGGCAAACCCGTAAAACCCAAAACGCTCGGTCAGGAAAAATATATTAAAGCTATTGCAAAAAACACAATCACACTCGGTATCGGTCCCGCCGGAACAGGTAAAACCTATCTTGCGGTGGCAATGGCGGTAAAAGCGTTCCGCAACAAAGAGGTAAGCCGTATTATCCTTACCCGCCCTGCAGTTGAAGCAGGCGAAAAACTTGGATTTTTGCCGGGTGATTTACAGACTAAAATCGACCCGTATCTTCGCCCATTATATGACGGACTTTACGATACAATGGGGTATGAAAACTATCAGCGCAACGTGGAGCGCGGACTTATTGAAATTGCTCCGCTTGCATATATGCGCGGACGTACACTTGACGATGCGTTTATAATCCTTGACGAAGCACAGAACACCACTCCCCAGCAGATGAAAATGTTTTTAACACGTATCGGATTTGGGTCAAAAGCCATTGTAACCGGTGATATTACGCAGATTGACCTGCCGGGACGTCAGACCTCCGGTCTTAAAGAAGCACTTAAGATATTAAAGGATATTGAAGGAATTGCCATCTGCAACTTCTCCGAAAAAGACGTTGTGCGTCATCCTCTTGTGCAGAAAATTATTAAAGCATATGAAAAATATGAATTTCGTAAAGACGTAGTGAAAAACGAAGCTAAAAAAAGATATATTTTCAAAAAGTAGGAGACATCTATGGTTGATTTAATTATTGATTATACAGAGGCAACTGAAAACAAAGATACCGAAAATATTATACGAAAAGCCGTTGAAAACACACTTATCCATCACGGACTGGATTTTGATGTTGAGGTGTCGGTTACTATTACAAATAACGATGAGATACAGAGTATCAACAACGAATTCCGTAATATCAACGCACCGACAGACGTGCTTTCGTTCCCGATGTATGAATTTGAAGAGCCTGCAATCTTTGATGAAAAAGCTCTTGCTCTTGAACCGGGCAGCGTAATTTTAGGTGATATTGTTGTATCTGTTGATAAAATAACCGAGCAGGCAGAAGAATTCGGGCATTCGTTTGAAACGGAGCTTTCGTATCTTGTAATACACTCAACTCTTCATCTTCTGGGATATGACCATATGGAAGAGGATGACAAACGCCTGATGCGCGAGCAGGAAGAAATAATACGAAAAATGTAAAAAACGGTGCACTGCACCGTTTTTTTATCTACATAATTCTTTTGCTAATGCTTTTATTTCATCAATATTTTCGTCCCGCAGTGCCGATTTTATATGCACTCCCGCTTCAGTATATGTTATATTTTTTGATTTTTCGAGCATTCCCTTTATGGTTTTTTCCGCCATAAGTGCCCATGAGCCGTTTTCTATAATTGCCACCGTTCTGCTTTGGAAATTGCGTTCTGTAAGGTGGTTTATAAATTCGTGCATAAACGGGAAAATTCCGCCGTTATATGTTGTGGTTGCAAGGACAATTCTGTCATATCGGAATGCATCTTCAACAGCCTCCGCCCAGTCCTCGCGCGCAAGGTCACATACAGAAACTTTTTCGCCGAGTGCTTCAATTTCCGATGCAAGCATTAATGCCGCCTGTTTTGTATTTCCGTAAACCGATGTATATGCAATAAACACACCTTTTGTTTCCGGCTCGTATGATGACCATGTATTATAAAGATTTATATAGTGCGAAAGGTTGTCCGAAAGCACCGGTCCGTGAAGCGGGCAAATTCTTTCTATATCAAGACCTGCCGCTTTTTTGAGAAGAGCCTGTACCTGCGCACCGTATTTTCCTACAATACCAATATAGTATCTTCTTGCTTCGCAATCCCATTCTTCTTCGGCATCTTTTGCGCCGAATTTACCGAAAGCATCCGCCGAAAACAGCGTTTTTGACGTTTTTTCGTAGCTTAGCATAACCTCCGGCCAATGTACCATCGGCGCTGTTACAAATGTAAGTTCACTTTCACCAAGTGAAAGTGTATCCCCCTCGGCTACAACAATTTGTCTTTCAGCATAATCCGTACCGAAAAACTGCTGCATCATTACAAAAGCTTTTGCCGTTGCCACAATTACTGCAGATTTATATTTTTCCATAAACCTGTCAATGTTAGCGGAATGGTCGGGTTCCATATGATGTACTATAAGAAAATCAGGTTCTCTTCCCTGCAGTGTATTTTCAATATTTTCGAGCCACTTTTCACCAAAATTTTTATCCACCGTATCACAAACGGCAATCTTTTCGTCGCATATTACATAAGAATTATATGACATTCCGTTAGGAACAACGTATTGCCCTTCAAAAAGGTCGATTTCCCTGTCATTTACGCCTATATAAACTATTTTATCCGTTACTTTCATAAAAACACCTCAAATTGAAATATACCTATAGTATATCACATATTCAGGGATTTATCAAGCTGATTTACAAGGAAAATGGAAACAACCACTGTAATTACAATTTCAATAGACATATATGAACCGTTATATATAAGTGAATACATAAATGCCGACTGTCCTTCCGGTGCATATACGCTCCAGATAAGCATTCCGGACAGCAAATGGCATATGAATCTTGCAAAGGTTACTGCAAAGCTGCTTATTCCTGCGCCTATGTACTTATTTTTAAACTTTCGTTTTATGCTACCGGCAAATCCAAGTACCGTAAATGCAATAACATAGTCAAGCAAAATTACCGCTATATATGACAAAAAGGTTTCCGCCGGCGGTGCGATTCCGCCCAGCATCATTTGTATAAGTGAATATACAAATGATGTTATAAGCGCATATTTTAAATTCGCCGAAAACGAAAACAGTATTATGGGCGCCATTGATGCAAGGGTTACCGTGCCCTCCTGCGGCAGACGGACAAGCGGAATCATTGAAAGTACCGTCGCTACCGCAACCATAAGCGCTCCCGTTGTTATTTTTCTTGTGTTCATATTACCACATCCCATAAAAAAATTGCAGGCGATAATGCCTGCAATTTAAATACTTAAATATTCTTCCTACGCCGGCATTATCCGTATCAGGTTTAAAGGGTTAGACCAAAAGTCCTCTCAGCCTGCTATGCAAGCACCCCTGATAAATATATTTAGTTTTTATTTATTAGATTTCTTCTTTTTCAGGAAGAATTCTTGCAAGGTTGATTCTGCCCATTTTATCAATTTCGAGAACCTTAACCTTAATTACATCACCGATGAGTACAACATCTTCAACTTTTTCAACACGTTTGCTGTCAAGCTTTGAAATGTGTACAAGACCGTCTTTACCCGGAAGAATTTCAACAAACGCCCCGAATGTTGTTGTTCTTACAACAGTACCTTCGTAAATTTCGCCCGGCTGCGGTTCTTTTACGATACCTTCGATAATCTGTTTAGCTTTATCTCCGGAAGCTGAATCAACAGCGGCGATGAATACTCTGCCATCATCTTCAATATCAATTTTAACGCCTGTATCAGCAATGATTTTCTGGATTGTTTTTCCGCCTGAACCGATTACGTCACGGATTTTTTCAGGGTCAATTGTGAATGAAATCATTTTCGGTGCATACGGAGAAAGTTCTTCTCTTACTTCCGGAATTGCTTTAAGCATAATTTCATCAAGAATGTAGAATCTTGCTTTTCTTGTTTTATCAAATGCTTCTGCAATGATTTCAGGTGTAAGACCGTCGATTTTGATATCAACCTGAATTGCTGTGATACCGTTTTTAGTACCTGCAACTTTAAAGTCCATATCGCCGAAGAAGTCTTCAACTCCCTGAATATCAAGCATTGTCATCCATCTGTCTGCTTCTGTGATAAGACCAACGGAAATACCGGCAACAGGTTCTTTAATCGGAACACCGGCATCCATAAGAGCAAGTGTTGAGCCGCAGATAGCACCCTGTGATGTTGAACCGTTTGAACTTAAAACTTCGGATACAAGGCGGATTGCGTACGGGAATTCTTCTTCAGAAGGAATAACCGGTTCAAGAGCTTTTTCTGCAAGAGCACCGTGGCCGATTTCACGTCTTCCCGGACCTCTTGACGGTTTTGTTTCGCCAACGCTGTATGACGGGAAGTTATAGTGATGGATATATCTTTTTGATTCGTCAGTATCAATACCGTCGAGTTTCTGCGCATCGCCAATTGCACCAAGTGTTGCAATTGTAAGAACCTGTGTTTGTCCTCTTGTGAACATACCACTACCATGTGTTCTCGGGAGGAGCCCAACTTCTGCCGCAAGCGGCCTTATTTCGTTAATTCCTCTGCCGTCAACACGTTTGCCGTCATCAAGTAACCAACGGCGAACAACGTATTTCTGAAGTTTGTAAATTGCTTCTGCAATTTCGCCTTCTCTGCCTTCATATTTTTCGCCGAATTCGGCTGCAATTTCATCTTCAACAACCTGCATACGTGCGTCACGAACTGTTTTGTCGTTGGTATCCATAGCGGCACGTACTTTTTCGATTGCAAAATCTTTAATATCGTTATAAAGCTCTGCATCAACCTCGCAGGAAGCATATTCAAATTTCGGTTTACCGATTTCGTTACCGATTTCGATAATGAATTTACAAAGCTCTTTAATAACTTCGTGAGCTTTAAGGATTGCTTCAAGCATTACAGCATCGGGAACTTCTTTAGCACCTGCTTCAATCATAACGATTTTTTCTTCGCTTGCAGCTACCGTAAGTGTAAGTGCAGATTTTTCGCGCTGCTGCTGATTCGGGTTGATGATGATTTCGCCGTCTACAAGACCAACTGCTACGCTTGCAACAGGGCCGTTAAATGGAATATCGGAAATCTGGATTGCGATAGCCGCGCCGAGCATAGCCGCAATTTCAGGAGAGTTGTCCTGATCAACAGACATTACTGTTGTTACAATAGAAACGTCGTTTCTTAAATCTTTCGGAAAAAGCGGACGAAGCGGGCGGTCAATACATCTTGATGCAAGAATTGCCTTTTCGCTGGGTTTACCTTCACGTTTCTGGAAGCTTCCCGGAATTTTACCTACGGAATAAAGTTTTTCTTCGTAGTCAACGCTAAGTGGGAAGAAATCAACCCCTTCACGAGGTTTAGCTGAAGCTGTTGCAGTTGCAAGAACAACTGTATCGCCAAATCTTACAAGGGCACTGCCGTTTGCAAGCCCTGCCATTTTACCTGTTTCAACAACAACTTTTCTGCCGGATAAAGTGGTTTCAAAAGTTTTAAACATAGTTTTTCTCCTTTTCTAGGGCCGGCATTTAGCACTTAGATATATCGCCAAATACACGCTTAGCGCCATATCTAAGCTGCTAATTTACCAGTACCCTGCTTAAAATTTTAAAGGGCGATGCTATGCACCGCCCCTTTTTGTATTACTTTCTCAGACCGAGTTTTGCAACAACGGCACGGTATCTTTCAATATCAACTTTTGCAAGGTAATTCAAAAGTCCGCGACGCTGACCAACCATTTTAAGAAGACCACGTCTGGAATGGTTATCCTTCTTATGAACCTTAAGGTGCTCGTTGAGCTCGTTGATTCTGGTTGTGAGTATAGCTACCTGAACTTCAGGGGATCCTGTATCAGTATCGTGAAGTTTGTATTCAGCTATAACAGCCTGTTTTACGTCCTTACGTATCATAGTAACACCTCCATATTTTAATACACTCATAAGCTAAGTATAGGACGGTGAACCCTTATACTGAGCAAAGAGTAACATCGGTATTATAACACAATATTTACCATTTGTAAATAGTTTTTTGAAATTTTTTTAAATTTCTTTATTCTTAAACAAAAAAGGAATCCGTAAACAGAATTCCTTTTTTTGTAAAAACTTTGTCAGGACTCCATATGTCTGCCGAGAAAGTTCGCCGCAGATTGAGTAAGCTTTGCTTCTACCTCACCCATTTTACCTGTGCCGTCGGTATTTACCATAACAACCGTACCTATTATATCGCCCTCGGAAATAATAGGCGCAACAACGCCTGCCTGATATTTACTTACACCCTCAACAAGAGCCGCTTTTTCGGATGAATCGGGTTTCATAACAAACATTGTTTTTTCGTCCATAATACGTTCAAGCTCGCCACTTATGCGTTTTTCGGAAAGCTCTTTTTTCGGCGCACCCGAAACGGCAATTATGGAATCTTTATCTGTAATGCACACTGGAAATCCGCTTGTTTTTGAAAGAGTTTCCGCATAAACAGATGCAAATTCGGAAAGCTCGCCTATGGGAGAGTATTTTTTGAAAATGACCTCGCCCTCTCTGTCGGTAAATATTTCAAGCGGGTCTCCCTCACGGATGCGGAGTGTGCGTCTTATTTCTTTAGGAATAACAACACGACCAAGGTCGTCAATTCTTCTTACAATTCCTGTAGCTTTCATATATAAAATCTCCTTTTGGTTTAAATTGCAAAAATATTATTCTCCCCGCAAGGAATTTTTATGTAAGGAAAAAGGTGGGAAAGGTTATAATTGTTCATAAATGAAAAAGTCGCGGAAAATCCGCGACTTTTTTTCATTTTTCAAAAAATCAAGGTTCTCGGGACCCGACAGCAATCTTTGATTGCTTAAAGTCGGGTGAGGTTCTTATTTCATCATACTATCGATTGCACAGCCGATTGTTTTAAAAACGCCGTCAGTTCCTCGTGCAAGTTTTTTCTTTTGTTTATCTTTAAGCGGGTCGGCAATCATTCCTGCTGCCGCACCGATTACCGCGCCTGTAACAAGGCCGGATATAAACATTTTTCCGCTCATTTTTTCATCCGCCTTTCAAAATTCTTACTTGCGGTTGTATTATGTCCTTTTTTACATTAAAATATGTAAAAAATATTGCAATTTTATATTGACTAAATATTAATTTTATTATAAAATATTTATATAAATATACATTATGTGAACTTATAAATTTGGAGTGGTATTAATGGCCGAAAGACTGACTCAATCTCTTTCGCGTATTGCAAGTATAGGCTGGATGGACATAATTGACATTCTTGTTGTGGCTTATGTCGTTTACAAGCTTATTCAGTTTGCACGCGAAACAAGGGCAGGACAGCTTCTCAAAGGTATTGTTCTGCTGATTATACTTACCCAGCTGAGCGGTTGGTTACAACTTAATACTGTTAACTATATTCTTCTGAATGCTATGCAGGTCGGTGTGCTTGCTCTTGTTATTGTTTTTCAGCCGGAGCTTCGCCGTGCGCTTGACAAAATGGGCAGAAGCAGCTTCAGTAACATTTTTAAACCCGATATGCCTGCCGATTACAACGTGTTTGATATGATTAACGCAATTAAGGAAGCTGCCGGAAGTCTTTCTCTTTCAAAAACCGGTGCACTTATTGTTATTGAACGCGAAACCAAGCTCGGTGAAATTATTCATACAGGCACATCCCTTGATGCCGAGGTTTCTCCGCAAATGCTTGAAAACATATTTTTCCCGAACTCCCCTCTTCACGACGGAGCGGTAATTCTTAAAAAAGGCCGAATTGCGGCGGCAAGCTGTTATCTGCCGCTTACAAATGACGATTCGCTTAACAAACAGCTCGGCACAAGACACCGTGCAGCAATCGGTATAAGCGAAACTGCAGATTGTGTTGCAATTGTTGTTTCTGAAGAAACAGGTAAAATATCTCTTGCTCTTGGCGGAGATTTAACACGCAACTTAACTCCGGACAGCCTTGCAAAATGGCTTGAAAAGTTACTTCTTCCGTCTGACGAGGAAAATCCGGATGGCAAATCCATTATAAAGAAGGTGGCAAGAAAATGGTCAAAAAATGGTTAAATAATAAAACATTTTTGCGCATACTTTCTCTTGTTATTGCCTTTGCGCTGTGGTCTTACGTTATAATTACGCAGGACCCGGAACGAACTGCACGCATTGACAATGTTGAAGTAATTTGCGGCCTTTCGCAAATGCAGCTTAACGAAGGCCTTACAATAGTTTCAAAATCACACGAAACTGTTTCATTTACAGCAACAGGAAACCGCAGTCTTGTAACAGGTACAGACGGCAAATTTTATGCAAAGCTTGACCTGGATAACATTATGACTCCGGGTAAATACAGCATAACACCGGTTATTTCAAAACCGGACAGTGTAACCATTCAGGCACTTAACCCAACTGCTATAGAAGTTCATATTGACAGATATGTTTCTTCTCTTATTCCCGTTAAAGTTCATACAATCGGCACTCTTCCGGAGGGTGTTGCAATAAAAACTGCCACACCGGACATTTCCGTAACAACCGTTACTGTGCCGTCACTTATGCTTGAAGAAATTTCGTATGTAGGTGCAACAATTGACCTGTCGCAGGTAACTTCCTCCGGCAAAATTGACGTTTCACCTATTCTGTATAACGAAAACGGCGCTGTTCTCAACATTATCGGTGCATCAATTGAAGCTTCTGTTATAAATGTTGATATTGAAGCCGAACGCACAAAAACCGTTCCCGTATATCCGATTGTTTCTGATGACGGCGGTTTTGCAAAAGGGCTGAAACTGAATGTTTCCCCGCAAACCATTGCAATTTACGGCAATGCTGATGCGGTAAATGCCGTAACATCGGTTACTACGGATTCACTCAGGCTGTTTTCCGTACCATCCGGCGATGACGAATTTCAGGTGAAACTGCAGCTGCCGGTAGGTGTACGACTTGCCGATGGCGCGAGCGATGTGGTGACATTAACATTTAAATAATATTGGGTGCTATAAAAAAGCGCTTAACCGCACAAAAACAAGTATATAAAAAGCCTCCCGTGGGGAGGCTTTTTTTAATTTGTATATGGATTTGACTGTTTTTCAGCAGCAATTGTGGTTGAAAGTCCATGTCCCGGATATACGTGTGTATCGTCCGGCAGGATATACAGTTTTGTTCTTATTGACAAAATAAGCTCATGCAGGTTTCCGCCCGGAAAATCGCTTCTGCCGATACTTTGTTTGAACAGCGTATCTCCTGAAAAGAGTATATTATTCACAAGCACGCAAATTCCGCCCACGCTGTGGCCCGGTGTGTGAATTATTTTTGCTTCAATGCTTCCGGCAAAAAGCTTGTCGCCGTCTTCAAGAAGAATATCGGCTTCGCCCTGCACCTCGCCATAGCCTGTATATACGGCAAGACTGACGGTTTTATCCGTAAGTCCTGCGGCATCAAGACGGTGAATTGCCACCTTTGCACCTGTATATTTTCGTATATCCGCCACGGCATTAAGATGGTCGTAATGCGCGTGTGTAAGAATGATATATTTCACATCAAGCCCTTCGCGGTCTATACATCTTATAATTTTTTCCTTATCATCGCCGGGGTCAATTATGATTGCGTTTTTATCAACATCGTCCCACAAAATATAGCAGTTTGCGGAAAGCGGACCCACCGACAATCGTTTTAAATTAAGCATTTTATCACCTTTCTTCCGTATTATTATACCTCAAATTTTGCGTTTTGTCCATAAAATATTGCATAAATTGTATTTTTGGTGTAAAATGAATATGAGGTGAACTCATATGAAAAAAACTGTTTTTATTACGGGTGCATCAAGGGGAATCGGCAGAGCCGCTGCCCTTTGTTTTGCAAAAAATGATTTTGGCGTTGCAATATGTTATAATAAAAATTTGGCCGCAGCAAACGAAGTTCTGGCGGAGATTACTGCTTTGGGCGGAAATGCCGCCGTTTTTAAAGCCGACGTTTCCAATATGGCAGAGATTTCCGCCGCGGTGCAGGGTGCAAAAAAGACATTCGGCACAATAGATGTACTTATAAACAACGCAGGTATTGCGCAGCAAAAGGTGTTTTCCGATATAACGGAAGAAGACTGGGACAATATGTTTGACATAAACGTCAAGGGAATGTTTAACTGCTGCAAATGCACTCTTGATGATATGATAGATAAAAAATGTGGTAAAATAATAAATATTTCTTCCATTTGGGGGATTGCGGGTGCTTCCTGTGAGGTGCATTATTCCGCGGCAAAAGCGGCGGTGATAGGATTTACAAAAGCCCTTGCAAAAGAGCTTGCCCCATCGGGAATTTGCGTAAACTGCGTTGCCCCCGGAGTTATAAAAACCGATATGTTGGCAAGCTTTGATGAGTGTGCCCTTGCCGCCCTTTCCGAAGAAACGCCGCTTGGCAGACTCGGCACTCCCGAGGATATTGCAAACGTGCTGCTGTTCCTTGCATCCGATAAAGCGGATTTTATAACCGGTCAGGTAATAAGCCCCAACGGCGGATTTGTAATATAGAAAACGGCTGAAGCAATCGCTTCAGCCGTTTATTTATTCTATTGAGCTAATTTTTATATTATCGGCGGTGATGCCGGTATTTCCTATAATTACGTCTTTAATTTTAACAATTTCCTCGCTTGTCAGTTCGTTGACGGATTTTACGGACACGCTTACTTTTCCGTCAGAGATAAACACAACCGCATCGCTCATTCCTTTTGCTATAAGTGCGCCCTCACATATACCTTCTTTTTCAATTGACGATGCAATTTCATTGATTGCATTACCTGCGGCAACTTTGCCGTCATCGGGTGTTGCCGGATTATTGATTGCATCCTGCAGCATTTCGCGGCTCTTGTCCCTTGCGCTGTCACGCGCTTCGCGTGCTTTTTTAAGTATTTCATCTTCCGGCACAGAAACCTCTGTATCCGATGATACCGGTGCGCTTACGGGCGCTTCTTCTACCGGCCCTGTATACACCCAGTTTATATATCCTGCCACAAGTACCATAATTGCAATAATACTAAGGACAATACGTTTTCTTTTAAGAATCATCATTTTTGTTCCTCCATAAATTTATTTCATTTCTACAACCTCTACCCGGTGTGACGGTACACCGAGAGATGTTTCCACCGCAGATTTAAGCCTTTGGCGGACCGTTTCGCTACCTGCGCCTTTTGCGCTTACTATTACACCTTTTATTTTGGGTGCGCTCATTTTTACCGTAACAGGAGATAGGCCCCCTGTTTTTCCTGCCATTACGGTTTCCTGCTCGTTTTCGCTTGCGCCCTCGCGCAGGGTTTGTTTTGTATCTTTGGCATATTCGGATGCGCCGTAGTCCTCCAGACTTACAAAAACCGCCACCTTTCCCGCACCTTTTACAGTTGAAAGGATTTTTTCAAGCCGCGTTTCTATGTCATCCGCCTTGTCCGTTATACTTACTTCTCTTGCCTCTTCTTTTTCCTGACCTGAAAACATACCACCTCCTATAACAAGAGCGCATATTCCTATTAAAAAAACTATGATTATATTTGCCGTCCGCTTGTTTTTAAGTAAGCTTTTTATGTCCATACCATCACTCCATCATTTGTACTTTAGAAGGAAACACACCAAGTGCCGCCGCAATATCGGCGCGTCTTTCGGGAACATTTTTATGTATTATAATTTTTTCAATTTTTCCCTCTGAAAATATAATCTCCGTTTCCGTTTTCTCGCCGATTATTTTTTCCACCGTCTGCGATACAGAATTTTCATAAAGCTCCCTTGTTTGTTTTTCCGTAAGCTCCGTAATTTCACGGGCGTTATCATCATAATTTATATATTCACCGCCGTCTTCAAATATGTCCGTAGACGCGAGATTAAAATTCATAAGCGGTCCTATTATGAGAATTGACATAATTACCCCCAGCAACATACGAAGTGTCCTTTTTACCTGAACTTCGGGGACAAGCGCTTCAATTACAGCGCAGACAAAAACAAATCCCGTAAGTGACCGTATCCATATTTTTATTCCGTCCATTTCCCCTCCGTTACAGTTCCTTCGTCGCCTACGGCTCCTCAGGATGATAAAAATTGTTACATAGCCGCTATCATACCCGTACATACAATAAACATAAGTCCCGATGCAAGCACGAGCGCAATTATTATTGTAAGCGCAGACGACATTTCATCCACCACACCGCTTATACGCCTGTCGCACATGGGCGTTATTACAAGCGATGTTATTTTATATATTATGAGCACCGAAACAAGTTTTATTACCGGTGCAAGACATATGTACAAAACCGCAATTATTCCAGCACTGCCCGCCGCAGTTTTTACAAGCTTTGTGCATGCAAGCACGCTTTCAAGCGTTTCCGATAAAACGCCGCCCACAATTGGAACAAAATTTGATGCCGCATATTTGATTGTACGTTTGAGAGCGGCATCTAAGTTTACCGCCGCAAATCCTTTGCCCGCAAGCACAGCGGCAAACACGGTCATTACAATCCCAAGCGACCACATTACCGCTTTTTTGATTGCCGCCGAAAGCCTGCCAAGACTGAATCGCCCCGAAAGATTATTAACCCCTCCAAGCATTGCCGCAAAAACCGCTGCCGGAAGCACAATTCCCGAAAGTACCGACATTGCCGAGGATGCACCTATCACGCCCCAGCTGATTACCCCCGCCTTCGTTGCACCGCCCGATGCCATAACAAGACCTCCAAGTACCGGCACCGCTGCGCGCACAAATATATTCATGCTGAGCATTGCATCTTCTGCAATTGCAACCGCATTTGTAAAGCTACCGATTATCATTATGAATATCACGCTGTAGCTTACATAAAATGCGGTGTTCATAATCCGCTCTTCTTCCGGCGCAAAATTTGAAAGCACCCCAAAGCATAGTGCAATAAGAATTATTTTTGCCGATGCGGAAATACCCGTTTTAAGTTCCGAAAACAGCATATTTACCACATTTTTCAGTATATCAATAAAATCACTTCCGCCGCCTGTGGCAATTTCTGCCGCTTCGGTTCCGAAATTAAATTCCGGTGCAATTTCATCGGTTTCGGTTTCTATTCCATATACACCCGAAGTTTCAAGTTGCTCTGTTATTATGCTTTTTTCGTCATACTCCTCCGCATATGCAACAACAGAAAACACGAGCAAAAAGCATAATACAATCAGGTATTTTTTCATTTGTTACTCCTTACTTTATTACCCGCACAATTTCGGAAAAAAGTGCGTTTATTACAGGAAGTGCCACGCCTATTATTGCCGCACGTCCGGCTATTTCCACCACTCTGGCAATTGCCGTTTGTCCTGCATCTCTGCATATTGCACTGCATACCGTTACGGCAAGCGCAATTCCGCTTGCTTTAAGCACGGTTTTGATATATCCGCCCTCAATTCCAGCAAGTTCAGAAATACTGTTTACTGCATCAAAAATTTCCGATATTATCCCAAGCGATGAGCCGATAATGATGACCCCTGCCGCTATGGCTATAACAACGCCTGTTTCGGGGCGGTCTTTCAACACAAGCACCAGCAAGGATGCCGCAACTCCTATGCAAACTACTGACAGTATATTCATATCACGCACCTATAATCCAAACAACGTTTTTATGGTGTCAAAGAGGTTTTTTACCTCGCTGAGCACCATAAGCAATACCACAACAAGTCCTGCAATTGTTGTCAGCATTGCCTGCTCCTCGCGTCCCGAATGTCTTAAAAGCTGGTTGATTGCCGAAACCGTAATTCCTATTGCCGCAATCTGAAATATAAGATTTACGTCCATATTCTCTCCTTAAACAAGCAGAATTGCAACGGTTACACCTGCAAAAAAGCTTATGGAACGGTACATTTTTGCATCTCTTGAGGAAATTTCTTTTGCCTGATTTAATGCAGATTTAATGCCGGCATTAGCAAACTCAATATCCTTAACCTGCGTGTCGGTATCACCTTTTCCAAGTCCTTTTGCCAAATTTATCAGTATTTCCACATCGGATTTGGAAAGCCATTTCATTTCGCCCATATTCTTTTTCCAGCTTGTTAAGGTATTTTCGCCGCCGCATTTTAAAAGAGATGAAAAAAATGCCCCTACCTCACCTTTTTCCAAAGCAAAAATTTCGTATATTTCATAAAGTGGGGTTTTTGTATATCGGACAAGTCCCGACATCCGCCAAAGCACCTGTTGCCACGTCTCAAGAATATGTACTCTTTTTATAAGATGAGAGGAAAGCTCAAACCCCAGCATAGTGCACGATGCTATAATTGCAACCATCCCCACTATTTTCACCGGCATTCGCTCACCTCCTCAATGGTGCCCGCGCCGTTCCGTTGGCTAAGTATAACCACTCGTTCAAATCCGACCGTCCCCATAAGCTCTTTTATAGCCGGACGGGCCAGAACATCTGCTTTTGAATATCCGTGCGCACTTGCAATGATTTTTACCCCCGCATTAAATGCATTTCTTATTGCCATGCTGTCGGGACCGCTACCAATTTCGTCGGTTATGATGATGTCAACACCCATTGTGCGAAGTATCATATTTATCCCGTATTCTTTCGGGCAGGCATCCATAACCACCGTGCGAAGTCCAACATCGTTTTGCGGTGTACCGCGGTATACGGCAGCAATTTCACTGCGTTCATCCGCAATACCAACCTTATATTTGTATCCGAGTATCCTTGCAAGGTCACGAAGAACAGTTGTTTTTCCGCATCCGGGCGGAGATACGATAAGTGTGTTACGGACATATTTATCAAACACAGCAGGAAAAATATCTTTGGCACATCCTATTACCTGACGCGCAATTCGTATATTAAGTGACGATATGTTTTTTATATATGTAACCTCGCCGTTTTTCATAACCGCACTTCCGCATATGCCAATACGGTGCCCGCCCTCAATTGTGATATATCCGTTTTTAATTTCATCTTCAAACGAATATACGCTATTATCGCACGCAAGGCGGAAAACCTCGCCAACGCCGGTTTTTGTCATTTCTATTCCACTGTCTTCGGAAGTGGTTATATCGCCCGACGAAGTAATAAAAAATCCGTCCGCACCCGTGTACAGCATTGCGGGCCGGCCTGCAAGAAGGCGGATTTCCGTAGCCTCGTATTTTGCGGCTGCCGCCGAAATACTTTTTGGCAGACACCGAAGCACCGGTTCTATGTTCATTTTGATTTTTGTCATACTGGCCCCCCTCTTTTGTAATGGTTTGTCTCTAATATTTTATTAACACCTGTCCCAATATATTCCGCTTTCTTATTGATTTTATGAAAATATTGTGATATAATGAATTCATCTGAGATGAATTCAGCTAAATTCGCCTAATGGCGAGCTAAATGTGCTGGTGCACGCTAAATTACTTCGTATCTAAATTGACCTTGCGGTCAGCTAATGGCGAATTTAATTTAGCTGTTTCAAAAAACAATTTAGCTATGAAGCAAAGCGGAATAATTTAGCTTTGCACAGCTGTGCAAAATTTAGCTATTTAAAGTTTTTGGGAGGGTTACTTATGATTAAAGTGACAAGAAAAACAACTGAATCTGAAATTGAAGTAATTTTAAGCGGCGGCCCCGTTGCCCCCGATTACAGAAAGAAAATTGATACTCCCCTGCCGTTCTTAAGCCATATGATTGAACATATCGTATGGAGAAGCGGTATCAATATTGAAACTAAAGTTAAACTTGATAAATTTGAGCTTTCTCACCTTGTATGTGAGGACCTTGGCATAACTCTTGGTAAAGCTATTTATGAATATAAACAGCAGTGTATAGCTGACGGTGCATACGGTTTTGGAGATGCAATAGGCATCATCGACGAAGCAAGAGCGTTTTGTGCGCTTTCATTTGAAGACCGTACATATTGGGATATTGATAGCAGCGTGGAAATTCCCGCTGCCACCGAAGGAATGCTGAGCGAAGATTTGCGCACTTTCCTTGAAGGACTTGCAACAGGTGCGAATATGACACTTCAGATTGATGTTCAGAAAGGTATTAACGGTCACCACATATGGGAAGCTATTTATCGCGCACTCGGATTTGCACTCGGCAAAGCACTCTCTCCGGTTGAAAGCCGAAAAGGCATGACAGCAGGTGTTGCAGGCAAAATTGAATTTGAAATTAAAAAGGATTAATTATGGGGCTAATTGACAAATACGAAAAAATAATTTTTGATATGGACGGCGTAATTACCAGCGAAAACGGCTATTGGAATTGCGCCGCTTTGGCCGTTTATGAGCTGCTTTACGATAAGCGCTATTATGGCACACGCGACCTTGATACAAAATGGATGTATGAAAACGTTGCGGAAATAAGAAAAAATATTCTTTGCAATGATACCACAATTGCAATGTTCAAAAATTTCGGTGTTAACAGTAACTGGGACCTTGCATACCTGACACTTTCGGGTGCGGTAGGTCTTGATACGGAAGATTTTAAACTTGTGCAGGAGCATTACAGAAACTTAAATCTTAATGCGCCTGAAATTTATGACCACGCGGCAGAGCTTTATTCCCGCCGCTTTGGTGATATGGACTGCACAAGACTTTCGCCGTTCTGGGTGAATTTGCAGACTGTTTTCAACGAATGGTATTACGGAGATAAATATTTCAAGAAGTGTTACGGCAAAGCGCCTGCCAAAAAGGGCAAACACAGTTTTATGGCAAATGAAGTGCCTATGCACGGAATCAAAAAAACAAAAGCATTTTTGAAAACACTTAAAAAGAAAGGTATTGCCGTATCTGTAGGTACGGGCAGACCTGATTTTGAGTTTTGGCTTCCTATGAAAAAATGCGGACTTTTAAAATATTTTGATAAAAACTCTATTGTAACGCACGACCACGTAATGGCGGCGGCAGAAAAAACAGGACTTTTTCTTGCAAAACCTAATCCGTATTCGTTTTTGAAAGCGGCATACGGACTTGATTATCCCGACGAAAAAATTGTATCTGGTGATTATGACGAAAAATATCTTCAAAAGGTACTTATCGTGGGCGATGCAGGTGCAGATATTCTTGCCGCAAAGGCAATAAACACCGATTTTGCCGCTGTGCTGACAGGTGTTAACGGCAAAGGTTCAAAAAAATATTTTGAAGAGCTTAATTCGGAATATATATTTGACGACGTACTTGAACTTGTTAAGCCGAGTGCTGAAGAGTGCCCGTAGCGCAAAAAGCAAACAACAAAAAGGAATCCGCAAAAGCGGATTCCTACTTTATTATAATACTAATCATCTTGTTTTATTAAACTTATTTAACAAACTTTTTAATCCAAACCGTTTATAAGCGTTTTGTTTTTCTGTAGCGGTCCTTCAGCATTTCTATATAACGTGCACGTTTTCTATCCATAACAGACATCATTACAAACAAAACACATTGTAAAATTGCCGCAACTATATATAAGAATATACTCAGTGCATCAGCCGAATTTGTAGGAAGCACCGCATTAAACATAGAGTTTAAAATCCTACCTGTTATTCCGTAATAAGTGAATATTCCTACTATAAAGCATGTTATACTTGCAAACGCAAGCAGTTTAAGAATTGCTTCACCGGTTTTTTGTGCCCCGCCATCCATTGTTGTATATTTTGCATATGTCAGCACCCAAAGCAGTATTGACATAAGCACACCGTCTACGCACACAACAAACATAAGCGGGTCTGTTACCTTAATTATGTAACAATACCATACAAGAACAAGGGCAAGTATATAAACTATTGAATTTATAATACCTATTGCCGCAAGCTTTGTGTCGTGAAGTTTTGCATCAAGATACTGCAGAAAATATATTACTGCAAAAACTGTTCCTATTGTGTGTGTGCTGCTTATAAAGAAGTTTCTTGTTGAAACCGAGCTGATAAGAAACCCCGGCACATACTGCGGTCTTGTTCCTACCAAAAATATAAATAGCATATAAAGAAGTACTAACACAACATCGATAAATCCAAACCAGTTAATAATGTTACTTTTGAGTTTACCATTCATTCATATTCCTCCTGCTTTATGATTAATTTACACAAATTTTATCTTTTATTCTTTCAAACAATGTTTCGCCAATTCCGGAAACATTCATTATTTCTTCTTTTACCAAAAACCCTCCACGAATACTTCTGTATTCAATAATCTGCCGTGCAGTAATTTCCCCTATACCATCAAGCTCACACAGTTTTTCTATATCCGCTGTGTTTATATTTACTTTAAGGCTTTCATTATCGCTGTCAGCCTCGGAAGTAATTATAGGAATTATTATCTCTTCTCCGTCTTCAAGAAATCGGGCAAGATTTACTGCATTTATGTTTGCGCTGTCAAGTGCACCTCCCGCAATAACAATTGCATCATTGACGCGGGACGCTGCATCAAGCTCGTACATACCGGGGCTACGAACAGCCCCTTTTATATGAACACAAATTTTCGGAAGATTAATGGTTTTGGTTTCTTTTATTACTGGAGTTCTTATAAAACTTAATGCTACGGCAACTACTGTAACAACCAAAACAGCTATCAGTAAATTCTTTGCTTTTATATCCATTTTATCCTTTTATAACAAGGTTAACCAGTTTACCCGGAACGCAGATTATTTTCACAATTTCTTTGCCCTCTGCAATTTCTTCGAGTTTGCCGGATGCTTTAACGAATTCTTCCATTGCTACCCTGTCAAGACCCGCAGGAATCGTCATTTTATCTTTAACTCTGCCGCCAATCTGAAGAACAATTTCAATTTCGTCGGAAGCAGTTTTTGACTCGTCATATTCAGGCCACGGTCTGTATGCAATTTCGCCGCCGAAATCGTGCATTGCCCAAAGCTCTTCAGTAATATGAGGAGCTGTAGGATTAAGAAGTTGGAGGAATGTTTTGAACTCACCTTTTGTGATTCTTCCAATGCGGTTAAAATCATTAACAAGTGCCATAAGTGTTGCAATGGCTGTATTGAATTTCATACGTTCAATGTCTTCGCCGACTTTTTTGATTGCTTTATGCATTGCACTTTCAAGCTCTTTTGAATATCCTTCTTCGTCTACAAGGAGGTGCTGAAGTGCCCATACACGTTCGAGGAATCTGTAGCATCCTTTTACTCCCTGTGTTGACCACGGTGTCGCCTGGTCAAACGCACCGATAAACATTTCGTATGTTCTGAAAGTATCTGCACCAAATTCGTTCACTATATCATCGGGGTTTACAACGTTGCCTCTTGATTTAGACATTTTTTCGCCGTTTTCACCCAGAATCATACCGTGTGATGTACGTTTTTTATACGGTTCAGCTGTAGGAACAACGCCAATATCAAACAGGAATTTGTGCCAGAAACGTGAATACAGAAGATGGAGTGTAGTATGTTCCATACCGCCGTTGTACCAGTCAACCGGAGCCCAGTATTCTACGTTTTCTTTTGATACAAACTCTTTGTCGTTATGCGGGTCCATATATCTGAGGAAATACCATGATGAGCCTGCCCACTGCGGCATTGTATCGGTTTCACGTTTTGCGTCGGCACCGCATTTCGGACAGGTTGTGTTAACCCATTCGTCTATTTTAGCAAGCGGAGATTCGCCGTTATCTGTAGGCTCGTAATTTTCAACTTCAGGAAGTGTAAGCGGAAGTTCACTTTCATTTACCGGCACCCAACCGCAATGTTCGCACCATACAAGCGGAATAGGTTCGCCCCAGTATCTCTGTCTTGAGAATACCCAGTCACGAAGCTTGTAGTTGACTTTTCTTTTGCCGATACCTTCTTTTTCAAGGAAGTCTATCATTGAGGAAATTGCTTCATCAACACTTTTTCCTGTAATAAATCCGGAATTCACCATTGTACCTGTATAGGTATCTGTGTAAGCCTCTTTCTGAACGTCTTCCCCGCCTGCAACAACTTCAATAATCGGAAGACCGAATTTGCTCGCAAACTCGTGGTCACGTGTGTCGTGTGCGGGAACCGCCATAATTGCACCTGTTCCGTATGTAGTGAGTACATAATCGGAAATGAATACCGGAATTTTTGTATTATTAACAGGGTTTACTGCCATAATTCCGGCAAGCTTTACACCCGTTTTTTCTTTTGCAAGCTCTGTACGTTCAAACTCTGTCTTTTTAGCAGCTTCAGCCATATATGCTTTTACTTCGTCATAGTTTTCGATTTTATCTTTAATCTTGCCGATTAAATCATGTTCAGGAGAAAGAACAACATATGTTGCACCGAAAAGCGTATCGCATCTTGTTGTGTATACTGTGATTATATTGTCATCGCCGTCGATTTTGAAATCAACCTCAGCACCTTCGGATCTGCCAATCCAGTTTTTCTGCTGTGCTTTAACTTTATCGATATAATCTGTCTGGTCAAGGTCGTCAATAAGCTTCTGTGCATACTCAGTGATTTTCAGCATCCACTGGCTTTTATTTTTCTGAATAACTTCTCCGCCGCAACGTTCACAAACGCCGCCGACAACCTCTTCGTTTGCAAGACCTACTTTGCAGCTTGTACACCAGTTGATAGGCATTTCCTGTTTATATGCAAGTCCTTTTTCAAACAGTTTAAGGAAAATCCACTGCGTCCATTTATAGTAGTTCGGGTCGGTTGTGTTTATTTCTCTTGTCCAGTCAAATGAAAAGCCGAGACTTTTGAGCTGACGTTTGAAGTTTGCAATGTTGTTTTCTGTTACAACCTTCGGATGAATTTTGTTCTTTATTGCAAAGTTTTCTGTAGGCAGACCGAATGCGTCCCATCCCATAGGATAAAGAACGTTATATCCGTCCATTCTTTTTTTACGTGCAACTATATCAAGTGCTGTATAGCTTCTGGGGTGACCTACGTGAAGTCCCTGTCCTGACGGATACGGAAACTCAACAAGAAGATAATACTTGGGTTTTGACTTATCGTCAGACGCCGCGAACGTATTTTTCTCGTCCCATTTCTTTTGCCATTTTTGTTCAATGTCGGTATAATTATAGCTCATTTTTTATTCCTCCAGCTTTATTTTAGAATTGTATATCGAGTTTCGGTGCATCCGCCCAGAGTCTTTCAAGATTGTAGAACGAAGCCGATTCGTGATCAAATATATGAACAACAACGTCGCCGTAATCCATAAGCAGCCACGCCGCGCTATTGTATCCTTCATTGTGCACGGGCAAAATCCCCTGCTGTTTCATTTGCTCTTCAACATTATCGCAAAGGGCTTTTATGTGAAGGCTTGACCCACCTGTGCAGATTATGAAATAATCGCACATTGGAGTTAAATCCTTTATTTCAAGAACCTCGATGTCCTCGCCCTTTTTACTGTCAAGTATTTTCGCAATTTCTATTGCTTTTTCTTTTGATGTCAGCATTTATATACCTCACTTTTATCTTGGAAGTGGTGTGTGTTTTGGTGCCTGGGTAGGTTTCGGCGTTGCCGTAGGTTTAGATGTCGGTTTTGCTGTTGGTTTAGCCGTCGGCTTTGGGGTTGCCGTAGGCTTTGTTGTTTTTGTAGGCTTTTTGGTCGGCGCCGGTGTGTTTTCCGGTTCTTCCTCTATTACGGGGTCCGGAACATATGCCGGAACATTATCAGCTGCAAGATACAGGTTTTCGGCTGCGCCGAAATACTGTTTTGCCACGTTTACTGCTTCTTGTTTATCTACAAAGAAATAATATCCTGCGGAAATAAGCCTTGACCCGCCCGGTGCATCCATAAACGATACATTTCCTTCCGGAAGTTCAAGAACCGCCGAGGCGTATCCGAGAATCTGAGAGAATGTTAAATCTGTTTTTATATATTCACTTGCAATTTCAAGCATTTCCGGAGCTTTTGCAATTCCTTCCGGAGTTGCAACCTTTTTAAACATTGCAGTTAAAAACGCTTTCTGGGATTTTTCTCTTGGGTAATCCACGCCGTCGTTGCTTTTGCGGTATCTTACAAAGCCCTCCGCCTGTTTTCCGTTAAGCACCTGTGTTCCCGCTTTTATGTGAATGTGCAGGTTCTGTTCGGGGTCATCATAATCCATATATATCGGAACATAAACCTCAACCCCGCCAAGAAGGTCAACAATTTGTCTGAATCCTTCAAGGTCAACAGTTACATATTTATGAATGTCTATTCCGTATGCAAGTTTTATTTCTTTTTTAAGCTGGTCAATACCGGCAAAATATGCTGAGTTTATTTTCTTGTCGTTTCTGCCGTTACCGCCAACATATGTGTCACGCGGGATTTGCATTACAGTTACTGTTTTTGCCTCATCGTCATAATGCGCAATCATAATTGTATCGGTTCTGTATCCGTCCTTATCCACACCGAGCAGCAGTACGTTTGCATCATCAGGCGGCAGGTTTACACCAATAATAGGTGATACAATTTTTGCCATTCCGCTTACAAATCCGTTTTGGTAGAAAACCGGAATTACATATGTGGTAATAAGCGAAATGCACATAACTATCATTGCCACGCAGCTTATAAGCACCGGCACCCACATTCTGGGACCTGTTTTTTCGTCGTCAGGAAAATCCTCTTCAAAAACAGGTTCCGCTTTGGGTTTTTTCTGTTTGACAGGTTCCGGTCTTTTAACTGACCATTCGGGAATTTCAAAGTCGTTTGGTTCCCGCTTAGGCAGTTCTTCTTTTTCCTCTTTCGGAAAAGAAGTTTCCTTAAACTCCGATTTAGACATCGGCACCAGTGTTTTATCAAGCGTTATATCGTCATCGGCGGGTTTTACCGCCGGAGTTTCCATTGTTTTATCAAACTCGTTTGAATCCATCTTATTTTCTCCTGTTTAACAAGATACGGTTACGAAGCTTTATCGATTCCGTATGCATAACCATATTTCGTTCAATAACGTGTGCTATTGTGTTATTAAGTGCTACAAGAGTTGCCCCGTCAATATCGTGGCAGGAAATCACCCTTGCATTTTTTGCCCAGTCAAACTCGGCATCTCTGTTTGGTTCTATTACATCTGCAAGGTAAATTATCTGGGTAAAAAGGCTCATATTCTCTTTACCGATTGTATGGTAAAAAATTGCATCATAAATTTCATCGTCTATGCCGAAATGCTCTTTTGCATATTCAGCACCGGCAGGTCCGTGCCAGAGTCCCCTTGAGGACATTACAGTTGCATCAGCACCGCCGAATCTTGACATAAGCTCAAGGCACTCTTCGTCAGGAAGTGATTTTGCACAGTCGTGAATAAGTCCCGCAAAACGCATTTTTGTTGCATCCAGTCCGTAAATTTCGGCAAGCTCACCCGCAAATTCCATTACGCCGAGAGAGTGAACGTATCTTTCGGGAGTAACTAGTTTTTGCATTTTAATTTTTGCCTGCTCAAAATCCATTTTATCACCTGTACAAATTATTTTCGGTAATGTAGTTTAAAATTTCAGGCTCTATGCCTTTAGCATCTCCATCACCGTTTATGATATTCCTGATTTGGGTGGATGAAACATCAATATTTTCATTTTCAAGAAGGTAAATTTTTGTATTGTATTCTTTTTCTGCTTCTCTTGCCGCTTCCGTCGTCCCGTCATCACGGGATGCCACAACAAGACTGCAAAGCTCAAGAATCCTTTTCGGATTTTTCCATTTGCTGAAATTTTTCATACTGTCGCCGCCGATGATAAAATAAATATCGTCTTCGGGATAGATGGTTTTGAAATATTCCAGCGTTTCAAAGCTGTAGCAATAGGTTTTTTTGTTTATTTCATAATCGGAAATTTCAAATCCATACTTATCGGCGAGCATTTTACACATATTATACCTGTGATGAAGTGCGCCTGCCGTTTCTTTATGCGGAGGCTGTCCCGTAGGAATCATAATGATTCTGTCAAGGCAGAATTTTTCTTTTGCCATAAGTGCAATCTGTATATGCGCCGTATGCGGAGGGTCAAAACTGCCGCCAAAAATACCTGTTTTCATAAAATCACCGATTATATAACAATTTTACGTTTTTTCTTTTCCTTTGCAGGTCTGTAAATTACAAATTTAAACCCGATACACTGCACCGGCTCTGCACCAAGCTCTTCGGCACAAATACCGCAAGCTTCCCTGGTTGTCATAAGCGCGGTTTCAAGCACGGTTACTTTAACAAGCTCCCGCGCTTCAAGTGCATCATCAAGCTGTTTTATAAGATTTTCATTAATAGAGTTTTTACCAATCTGCGCCACCGGTTCAATGGTATTTGCCATTGAACGAAGCTTTGCTCGCTGTTTACTTGTAAGCAAAAGGACATCCTCCTAAAACACAAATTCAAATTCGAGGTCGTACATTTTAACTGTATCCCCCTCTTCAATTCCCGCTTCTTCAAGCGCTGCAACAATACCTTTGCGTTTCAGCGCGTCCTGGAAGAATTTAAGCGATTCATCATCATCAAAGTTGGTTGAATCAATAAGATATTCAATATATCCGCCCTCAACCACATACTTTTCGTTTTCTTTTCTTACTTCAAACGGCAATTCTTCCGCCGCTTCATCTGTAAGAACTTCAATTTCGTGAATTTCGGGTACGGGTATATCTTTAAGCATTGTATATACGCTGTTTATAAGCTCTTTGAGTCCCTTATTTGTTGCCGCCGAAATTTCAAACACGGTATATCCGCGGCTTTCCATTTCTGCCCTGAACTCCTCAACCTGCTCGGGGCTGGCAATATCGGTTTTGTTTGCGGCAACTACCTGAAGTCTGTCCGCAAGGGATATTTTATAATTCGTAAGCTCGGCATTTATTGCATCAAAATCTTCTACAGGATTTCTGCCTTCAATGCCCGAAACGTCAACAACGTGTATCAAAATTCTTGTTCTTTCAACGTGGCGCAGGAACGCATGTCCAAGACCGACACCCTCGTGCGCCCCTTCAATGAGCCCCGGAATATCGGCAATCACGAAGCTTTCGCCCTCGCCCATTTTAACAACACCGAGATTTGGCTGAAGTGTTGTAAAGTGATAGTTGGCAATTTTAGGCGTTGCATCGCTTACCATCGAAAGTATTGTGGACTTACCTACATTGGGGAACCCTAAAAGACCTACGTCCGCAAGAAGTTTAAGTTCCAGCTGAAGTTCAAGTGCCTGACCTTTAAGTCCCGGTTTTGCAAATCGCGGAATCTGACGTGTAGGTGTTGCAAACCTTGCGTTACCAAATCCGCCGCTACCGCCTTTTGCGGCAATAAACTCGTCGCCATCGTCTGTAAGGTCGGCAATAATTTTGCCTGATGCCACATCACGCAGGATTGTACCGCACGGAACTTTGATTACAATGTTTTCGCCGTTACGTCCTTTGCGGTTGGCACTTTTGCCGTTTTCACCGGGCTCAGCTTTATATTTCTTTTTATATCTGAAATCCATAAGTGTAGCAAGCTGTTTATCGGCTTTGAATACAACGTTTCCGCCGTTACCGCCGTCCCCGCCGTCGGGTCCGCCGGCGGCAACATATTTCTCGCGGTGGAACGAAACTGCGCCGTTTCCGCCACTGCCTGCTTCAACATAAATTTTCGCTAAATCAACAAACATTTTTTCCTCTTTTCAAAATCGGACAGAAATCCCATTTTAATATGTTATATACATATAATTTTATCACTTTTTGCAAAATATTAATATAGATATTTTGCACATATTTTTACCGTGGTTTTGTGCATAATTTATATATTTTTAAAACTATCGTTTTTTGCATTATTATCACACGTTCTAATGTTTGACATTCGGGCGCGTAAGTGGTAAAATAAACTAAATATACTTTAAGGAGATTCGCCTTGGACGAAATAAAAGAAATTGCAGTTTTGGCAGGTATTGTTTCAGATAGAAGAGACGTCACATATAGCGACGATTCTACAATTGAAGAGCTTGCCGAGCTTGCCAAATCAGCAGGCGCCGAGGTTGCGGCAAAAGTGCTTCAGCCTAAAGACGCACCTGATGTAGCAACATATCTCGGCAAAGGTAAAATTGAAGAATTAACCGAGCTTTGCAAAAACCTAGAAGCAAACCTGATTATATTTGATGACGAGCTTTCCGCATCGCAAAGAAATAATATTGAGGATTTGACAGGCGTAAGGGTTACCGACCGCACCACGCTTATTCTTGATATTTTTGCCGCACGCGCACAGTCGGCAGAAGGCAAACTTCAGGTTGAACTTGCCCAGCTTAAATATATTCTTCCCCGCCTTATGGGGATTGGTAAAAGTCTGTCCCGACTTGGTGCCGGAATCGGCACAAGAGGTCCGGGGGAAACCAAGCTTGAAACCGACAGACGTCATATAAGAAGCCATATTTCAAAAATTCAAGGCCAGCTGAAAGAGGTTGAAAAAAGGCGCAGCTATATGCGCGAGCGCCGCAAAAAAGACGGATTTCAGACAGTGGCACTTGTGGGATATACCAACGCGGGAAAATCCACTCTTCTCAACTATTTAACCAACGCAGGCGTGCTTGCAGAGGATAAGCTTTTTGCAACACTTGACCCGACGGCACGCGCACTTACCCTACCCGACGGACGTGAGGTTATCCTTATTGATACGGTTGGATTTATCCGCAAACTTCCCCATCATCTTGTAAATGCGTTTAAATCAACACTTGAAGAAACGCGGTATGCATCACTTATCCTCAACGTGGTGGATTATTCAAACGAAGAATATCTTGAACATCTTAAAGTAAGCGAAAACCTGCTTACCGAGCTTGGATGCAGCGATATTCCCGTTTTAAACGTATTTAATAAATGCGACCGCGTGGATGCAGATACTAAAACCTGCGGTAACAACGTGTATATTTCCGCCAAAAACGGCACAAATATGGACGAGCTGTTGCGTATGATTTGTACGCATCTGCCCGTAACGAAACGCCGTATGAACCTGCTTATTCCATATACGCAGGCGGGACTTAGTGCACAGCTTCGCGAGGACGGCATTATCATAAACGAAGAATATGCCGAAAACGGCGTTAAAATTACTGCAGATGTAGAGCAAAAAGCGGTGTATAAATATGAACAATATGAAATCTGAATATAAAACAGTGGAAAAAGAGGTCCGCACAAAATTTACGGAGAAAAAATCCGTTTTTATTGCAACTGTACGACCTGTCACCACCGAAGCGGAAGCACTTGAGTTTGTTGCCGAAATAAAAAAGGAGTTTTCCGATGCAACACATAACGTATATGCATATGTACTGCAGGAAAACAACCTGCAACGCTTTACGGACGATGGCGAGCCGTCGGGTACGGCAGGAATGCCCGTGCTGGACGCTATCCGCAAACGTGGGCTTACCGATGTTGCGGTTGTTGTTACAAGATATTTTGGCGGTACGCTTCTCGGCACGGGCGGGCTTGTGCACGCATATGGCAAATCGGCATCCGAGGGGATTACCCTTGCCGTGCCCGTAACACGAAAGCTTTGCAATATTTACGAAATTACAGCCGATTATACTCTTTCGGGTAAAATCCGCCATTTTCTTGAAACGGAAAATATAATTATTGATAAAACCGATTATTTTGAAAATGTTATTTTTACCGTATGTATCCCGCAGGGCGGCGATGATAAATTCATAAAGTCACTGACGGAAATAACCTGCGGCGACGGAAATTTTGTTAAAACCGATTGCCGATATATCGACGTTAAGGAGGAAGAATAATGGAAGAAAAAGATATGAATTTAACTGAAGAAGAAAAAAATCCAAAACTTTTGAAAACCGCAATAATTGCGGCCTCGGTGCTTGCGGCATTTGCAATATTTTATTTTGTAATGCAGTATTTTGCAAATAACAGCCCAGCAGAAATACCGCCCGCACCCACACCTGCATCTACCGCACCGGCACAGTCGCAGGAACCGACTCCCACACCTGAAACCTCACCGAAATCAACTTTTGTTCCGGCAGTACCCGAACAAAAAATTTCGTTTCAAGAAGCAATGGATATTTGTCAGAGAGCAGCAACAAAACATCTTGGTGCCGGCACAATGATACTTCCCGATTTCGAAGGACACCTTATTGAAGTTACATATGACGGAAAGGTGCGTCCCTGCTATGTTTTTATCGGTGGCGATGCAATGAGCATGCTGTCTTCCTCAAACAAGGACCCGCAGGCAAGATATGTTGTTGATACCACAAACGGCGATGTTTTTGATTCAATAAGCCTGAAATATATCAGATAACGAGGTGGCACAATGAACAAGGTAAGTATGTCGGAAATTGTGCCTCTTATAAAAGAGGTTATATCGGGCGGCGGCAAGTTTTCGTTTAAAGTTACGGGTGGCAGTATGTTTCCGCTTCTTATAGAAGGGCGCGACAGCGTAATTCTTGAAAAAGTTCACACACTTAAAACTGGCGATATAATTTTGTATCAGCGTGATGACGAAAATTATGTGCTCCACAGAATAGTGAAAATTAAGAACGGCGAGCTTTATCTTTGCGGCGATGCCCAGTTTGTGATTGAATATCCTATAAGATATAACCAGGTAATTGCCGTTGTAACCTCTATTGTACGTAAAGGCGAAACAATTAAAGTAAGCGACCCTAAATATAAGTTTTATACTAAAGTATGGTGTCATTCGTTCAAGGCAAGACCGTATATTTTGAAAGCGTATGCAAAACTAAAAAAAACATTCAAAAAATAATATTTACAGATTAAAAAAGCACCCTGCGGGCAATAATAGTTTTAAATTATATTGCCGGAGGGTGCTTTTATGATAAATAAGGTGGAAATTTGCGGTGTAAATACCTCCAAGCTACCAATCCTTACAAGGCAGGAAAAGGCGGAGCTTTTTGAAAAGATAAAACAGGGTGATGAGCTTGCCCGAGAAAAATTTGTAGAGGGCAATTTAAGACTTGTCCTCAGCGTTATGAAACGGTTTGCCGGCAGGGGCGAAAATGCCGATGATTTGTTTCAGGTAGGGTGTGTGGGGCTTATTAAAGCCATTGATAATTTTGATATTACGCAAAATGTTCAGTTTTCCACCTATGCCGTGCCAATGATTATTGGCGAAATACGAAGATACTTGCGAGATAATAATCCTATAAGGGTAAGCAGGTCAATAAGGGATACGGCATACAAGGTGCTGCAGGCAAAAGAAGCGCTTACAACCGAACACGGGCGCGAGCCTACCATTGAAGAAATCTCAAAAAAAATGGGGATTCCCGGCACAGAAATTGTGTTTGCACTTGATGCCATTGCCGACCCGATTTCGTTGTACGAACCGGTATATCACGAGGGCGGCGACGGCGGATATGTTATGGACCAGGTTAAAGATACAAAAAATACAGACGAAGCATGGATTGAAGAAATTGCCCTGCGCCACGCAATGGACAAGCTGTCCGCACGCGAAAAGCATATTCTGACCCTGCGATTTTTTAACGGACGCACGCAAACCGAGGTTGCAAACGAAATAGGAATTTCTCAGGCTCAGGTATCACGTCTTGAAAAAGCGGCACTTGGGCATATAAAAAAGTATATATGATTAAAAAAGGGCTCCCTTGTGCAAAGGGAGCTGTCGAACGCAGTGAGACTGAGGGATTGTTTTTACAAAATTTATTTTTACCCATTACCCTAATCTTAACACTTACAATCCCACCGGGTTTGCTACGCAACCCCACCTCCCTTTACACAGGGGAGGCTTTTTGCGGAACGGATAAATCCGTTCCCTACAATAAATTTTGTGATACATCTTCTGTAGGGAATGCATTTATGCATTCCGCCTTGCCGGAGCGTATAAATCCGTTCCCTACGATGATAATATTAAAATTTCCGTCTGTCATTCTGAGCGTTAGCGAAGAATCTCACAAAAGAGATCCTTCGTCGCATTCGCTCCTCAGGATGACAGAAAGGAATTTGCAACACCGCAGGATGTAGGGAATGCCGCAATGCAAACATTCCTCATTCGGACCGTTCGCGTTGTGGCGGTCCCTACGGTAATGGGCATAAAAAAAGGACGCGAAATTCGCGTCCTTTTATTTATAGCGTTAGGCTAATTATTAGTCTCTGCCTTTGAATACAACTGCTTCAACTACTACTACGCCGTTAACTGTTTTGATGAGAGCGATGTCACCATCTTTTGCAACGCCTTCTTCAGCTGTGATAGCACTGTCAGCTGTGAAGCTTCCGAGGTCACCAGCAAGAACTTTAACGCCTGTAGCATGAGCAAGGTCAACTTCTGTTACGATAGAATCAGCTTTGAGTGTAAGAACTTTAGAATCTTCTGCTGTTGCTGCAATTCTATCCTGAATTGTAAGTCTTGTACCTTTGAGTGTAGCAACATAACCAAGGTAGTATGTGTATGTTGTACCAGCTACATCTTTTTCACCAACTTTAACAGCTGCTGCATCGAATGCCGGATCCTGTAATGTCGCCGGATCACCTGCCATCGGGTAGAGAGCAGATTTCATTGCGGAAGCAGCCTGAACTCTAACGATTTTAGCAGCTTCGCCAGCACCGTTTACGCTATAGAGGATTACATCACCTTTAGCGAGTACGCTTGCATAACCCTGGTCAGAACCTTCAAGGATTTTGCCAGCATAATCACCTGAAGCAGGTACTGTTGTGTTGTAAACTTTTGCTCCGCCTGATTCTGTAGAAGAGAAGAGTGTTACTTCTTCGCCATTTACAAGACCTGTAAGCTGAACACCAACAACACCGTCAGCATTTGTTCTTGTAGCTTTGCCTGTGATTACCATGAAGTTAGCAGCCCAGTCAATTCTACCTGTGATGCCGTATCCAAGGAGGATAGTAGCTTCGCCGTCGTCTGTTGAGTTGAATGCTGTCATTTTGTAGTTAGCTCTGTCAACGAGAACGTCTTTTGTAGCGATTGCAACAAGATCTTCATCAACAGCTACTGTTGTAGAAACAGTTTCAGGTACTGTAAAGATTACTGTAGCATCTGTAAGAACGTTACCATTGTACATTTCTGTTGCAGCATTGTAATCTAAGTTTGATGTGTTACCGTCAGATACGAAATCTGATTCAGCAGCAGGTGTTACATAAAGGTTGTCGATTTCGCCGTCTGCGTTGAGTTCGTAAGCAACGAGTGTGTTGTAAACGTATTTAGCACTGTTTACAGAGTTGTCACCAAGATCTTTGAAAACATCAACTGTGCCTGCAACACCGTCGAGGTCGAAGTCTTTATCAAGAACGTATGTGTTCCATGTTCCTTCTGTATCCATCATTCTGAGTTCCATTGTGTCAGCTGTGAGACCTGTAGATTCCATAGCTACTGTAACGAAACCGTATTTGAGGTTACCAACTTTAGATGTTTCATCAAGTCCGCAGATGATTCCACGAGCGTTGATGTAGAAGTCAGCTTCGTCACCGAGTGTGAGAGAAACTTCGTCGTTGTACGGATATGCAACGCCATCGATATAAACGATTTTGTTTTCTGTGTCAAGACCGTCGATTTTACCTGATACAGACTGTGTATTGATGATAACAGTACCGTATTTAAGTTCATTTGTGTTTGTTAAACCACCAGCTATGCTGAGAACGTCGTTTTCAGCAATTGCTGTAAAGTCAACTACTTCACCGTCTTTAACGATTTCGAATGAATATGCATCATTTTCTTCGTCAAGAACGAGTGTTGAAGGCCAAGTACCCATTAATGCACTTTCCATAGCGCCTTCAGTGATTACTCTGTATTTACGAGCGTTGAGAGATTCAACAACGTAGTCAACATATGCTGTTACATAAGCAATGTCATAAACGCCGTCGCCTTGCTGGTCAAGAAGTCTGATGTCAGCTTCTGCATCATCAGCAAAGATTGCTGCTGCTGTAAGGCTGTGACCTTCTGAGTTACCATTGAGGTAAATTTTAGTAATGTTTACTTCGTATTTTTCAGAAGCATCTTTTGCTTCATCTGTGAAGATAGAAACAAATTTTCTTGCAGATACGAGATCTGTTTTTGTTTCATCGATTTCTTCTGTTGCGAAAGCGATTTCATTGTAACCAAGATCCTGTTTTTCGATAGCTACGATTACTGCATTTCTTGTTGTAGCATCTTTAACGTATACTTCAACTTCGTAATCGATAAGAGCTTCAGCTTTTGCAACTGCATCTGCTGTAGCTTTAAGTTTTGTAGCACTCATTAAGTTTGTAAGATCAGGTTTTGTTCCAGGGTAATTAAATGCAACCCAAGCACCTTCGTTGTTAGATTTGAGAGCTGCATATTTGTATGTCGCGCCTGTAAGATCATCAGTAAAATCAAGTTTGATTTCATCATCTTTTACATCAGCTGTTTTAGCTGTGCCTTCGATTGTAGCTTTAACTTTAACAACACCGATTCTGTTGAGGAGAAGAGTATTGTCGTAGTCGTATTTAACTTCGTCACCGAAGCCTGTCTGAGACATCATAGGAACTTCAAGAGCGTTGTAAGCGAGCTGAGCTACAACACCACGAGATGCTGCAACGCCTGCTTTACCGTCTGTAATTCCATCAAGAATACCAGCCTGAGCTGCTACGATCTGGAATCCACCCGGGTATCCGCCGTTAGCTTCAGCAACTATTGTCTGTCCAAGAGCTGCTACAACCATTTTGATTGCCTGTTCGTAAGTTACGTTGTCTTCCGGACCGAAGTTTCCGTCGCCGTAACCGTTAACGATACCCTGCTGTGCAGCAAGTGCGATTGCACCGGATGCCCAGTGATCAGCCGGTACGTCGTTAAACGGAGCATAGCTAGCAGGAACTTCTGCTGTAGCACCGTATCCGAGGAGACGGCAAACTACCATTGCAAATTCTGCTCTGGTGATGTCACCTTCCGGTTTGAATGTTCCGTCTTCATAACCTTTGAGCATGTCAAGGCTGCTAAGAACGGAAACAGCTTCTGCGTAGTTAGCATCGTCAGCTACATCTGTGTAAGCAGCAAAGCTTACCATTGATAAAGCCATAACTAATGCGAGAACTACTGCTAAAACTTTTGATAAGTTCTTCATTAGAACTCCTCCTTATAAAAAATTTATTTTTTTATCACCTTTAATAGGCGTGGTACACACTTTTACTGTACCCTTGCGTTGATTATAACACTACAAAAGCACCAATGTCAAGCGTTTATGCAATATGTAACGAAAATGTAACTTATTTCGTAACAATGTTACAAAAACACCCGAGTCCGTACCTTATATAATAATATAATCAACATAAGAGTACAACAGGATTATTTGCCGTTAAACAAACATTTCCCGATAGTATACCCATATCATTATACCAAACCAAAATTTGGTTGTCAATGAAAATTTTTCTTTTTTCGATTATTTTTTTACACCTTTTGACCCAAATCCCAGTTCAAGGATGTTTGTGTCATATGAGAATGTAAGATTTTTGCGTTTGCGGTCGCGTTTTAATGCAAGGCGGACAAGTTCATCAATTATTTCATTAAACTCTACACCTGCTTCTTTCCACAGATAGAACGAAAGCGAGCCCGGAATTGTGTTTATTTCGTTTACAAAAATTTCGCCGCTGTCTTTATCTATCATACAGTCAACTCTTGATACGCCGCAGCAGCCAAGTGCTTTGAATGTATCGGCAACATATGAACGAATTTTTGTTTCGGTTTCTTTATCAAGGTCGGCAGGAACTTTTCGGTCAAGACTTGCCATTCCGCCGCTTTCGCTGGTTTTTCCTTTGCCGCCTTTCATATATTTATCTTTATATGAAAGAATTTCGTCGCCGGAGAAGGGTTCTTCGCAAACGGAAGTTTTTACCTCGTCTACATCTCCCATTGCGGAGCAGTTTATTTCGCGGAGGGCAGTTATTGCCTTTTCTACCAGAATTTTTTCTGAATATGACGCTGCTTCATCAACAGCTTCTTTAAGCTCATCCTGATTTTTTGCTATTTTTATGCCTACGCTTGAGCCAAGGGACGCAGGTTTTACGATTACCGGATATCCGATTTTTTCAATTTTAGAAATTATTTCTTCCGGAGTTTCAACCCAAGCCCTTGTATAGAAATATTCACACGGCAGTACAGGAACACCGTTTGCCTGCAGAATTTGTTTCATAAGCACCTTGTCCATACCGAGTGCGGACGAAGCTGTATCGCAACCTGCGTACGGTACCATAAGTGTTTCAAGATAGCCCTGCAGGTTGCCGTCTTCTCCCCAGGTGCCGTGCATTACGGGAATTACAACATCCACCGTGCCGATTACTCCGCCAAAAAGGGCCCTTGGATATTTTTCTATTTTTACCGACTGTCCGTCATTTACAAGAATGACTCTGCTTGCTTTTCCCAAAAGTTCTTTTACATTTTTGAACGCATCAACGCTTGTCATTTCAGGATGCGTATACATCATTCCGTCTTTTGCTATGTAAATCGGAATTATGTCGTATTTGGTTTTGTCCGCCGCCGCCATTGCCTGCTGGGCAGATATTACGGAGATTTCATGTTCAACGGAGCGTCCGCCAAACATAAATGCAAGTTGTGTTTTCATAAAAAATTCCTCTCCTTATATATAATAGGTAATAAATACAACTAAATTCGGAACGACACACAGGTCGTTCCCTACGATGTCGGTCATCCTGAGGAGCCTCTGCGACGAAGGATCTATGAGATTCTTCGCTAACGCTCAGAATGACATTCCGGAACGTTCGCATTGTGTCGTTCCCTACGGGGGTTGTTTTTTACAATCCCTCCACCGCTACGCGGTCCCCCTCCCTTTACACAAGGGAGGCGGTTACAGGTATAAATCGGGCAGGTCGTTTTCAAGAAGTACAGTCCACTTTCCGCCCGCTGTGATTTCACGCATTTTTGCAAGAGCATCGTTTAAATCTTTTGCAACATAAAGTTTATTTTCATCAAACTTTTTATCTTCAAGTCCTTTTTTAATAGGAAGCGTTTGTTTTTCGCCTACGAGTATAATATAATCACACGAAGAAGATGCCTGACGGCCGAACTCAAAATTATATTCATATTCTTTATCGCCAAGCTCTACCATACCGGGTGTTATGAGCATTCTGCCGTCCGGGAATGAAGACAGCACTTCAAGTGCAGACGCAGCGCCTGCGGTGTTTGAATTGAACGCATCATCAATTATTGTAAGATTTCCGTTCTTTTTCATTTCAAGGCGGTGCTCTACGGGTTTTAATTTTTTTATTGCAAAGGCAATATCCTTTTCGGAAACACCTAAGCGTATTGCCATAGCCGCAGCACCAACAATATTTTCTATGTTATGCTTACCAAGAAGCTTGGTTTCAAGTTTTACCGGCGAAATATCTTTGCCGCAAAGAGTGAATTTTGCGCCGTCCGGACCGTAGGAAACATCCTGTGCCCAAAAGACAGATTTATCTGTTTTGTCGCAGGAATAATACAGTGCGCCATCTACCGCATTTTCGGCTATAATCTGTGAGCCGCCGTTTAAAATAAGGTTTTCTTTATTTTCCACTGCGTCCGCAAGCTCAAGCTTTGTTTTAATTATATTATCGATTCCTCCGAAAGTTTCCAGATGCTGCGGTCCGATTGACGTAATTATTCCGTACTCGGGATGTACAATATCGCAGATTTCCTTGATATCACCAACATATTTGGCACCCATTTCGCACACAAAAATTTCGTATGCAGGAGTAAGCTTTTCACGGATTGTACGTACAACACCCATTGTTGTATTATAGCTTTCAGGGGTACATAGGGTATGATATTTTTCCGATAAAATAGATGTAAGTATGAATTTTGAGCTTGTTTTTCCGTAGCTGCCGGTAATGCCGATTACTTTAAGGTTTGGCATGCCCGCAATCTTTTTCTTTGCATCGTTTACAAACCAATGATTTATGTATAGTTCCATCGGGCGGTTTATTATGTTTACAAGTGCAACATAAAGGAATGAAAGCAGGTTCAGAAGCGCGAAAGTAACAAGTAGCGGGTATATGTTTTCTTTATATACTAAAACCAATATAGCTATTAATGCCAACACAAGTACGCTTGCCGTTACGATAAGGCGTTTTACCCTTGCCGTTACAACAAGCGGTTTTTTTGCGGCAGGTTTTTGACTTATGCAAAACCACGCCGAGAAAAGGTTAATTACCGAATATATTATTGCAGAAACAAAGCTGCTACCTGTAAGTGCAAGTGCGCACAAGAATACGATAACGGGCATAAGGTCGCACACGGACACGTTTTTGGAAAGGTTTTTTACCGTCCATTCAAGGTAGTGCGAATTGAAATATGATTCCTGCTGCAGCATATGAAATCCTGTTTTCAGTTTTGCCGCAAAATATATCAAAAATGTTATGACACAAATTACTGTCATTATAATCATTTTTCCACATCCTTTTCAAGGAATTTATTGGCGATTACCCCAAAATCGCCCGGGCGGTCAAGATAGGAAAAATGGCCTGCACCCGAAAGTACGCAAAGTCCTGCATCGGGGATAAGCTTTTCCATAAGCTCGGCATCCGACAGGGGAGTTGCGTCATCCTTATCGCCCCAGATAAGCAGGGTCGGTACGGCAATATCTTTAAGATATCCGCTCAAATCCTCGTTTACAACACGCACCATAATGGTGCGCATTGTGGGGTTTGCATTTTTATAATCAGCTGAGCCGAATTTTGATTTAAGCTTTTCCGCTGCTTCCGCTGAAAATCTGCCGACAAGTCGGGCAAGGCGTTTTGCCAGTTTATATGAATAAACTTTTATGTAATATCCCGCACCGCGTTTGGGTTTTATTCCCGCGCTGTCAACAAGAATGATTTTGTTTATATCTATCATCTTTTTTCCGGCAAGAATTATTGCAAGTCTGCCGCCGAAAGAATGGCCGATGAGTATGGGGTTTTTGATTGCCGTTTCGCCTATAAATTTTTTCATAAAATCCGCATAGGAATATACATCCCACTGTGCAGGCGGAATGTCGCTTTTTCCAAATCCCGGCAGGTCAAGCGTCCATACACGGAAATTCTTTTCTAAGCTTGCGGCTATCGGACGGACAGCGTCCGCACACGCACCCCATCCATGCATTACAAGAACGTCTTTTCCTTCACCTGATACGTTATAATTGATTTTCAGATTATCAATACAGATTTCCAAAATTAAAACCCCTCTATTTCAAAATAAGACCTACAAGCTCGTCAATTCGGGCGGTGTTGCCCGTTAAGTACAGGTAGCCGACAAGCGTTTCAAGACCAGTGGCACGTTTATACACGTTTATATCCGTATTTTTCGGTACGGTATGCGGTTTTGCGTTGCGCCCGCGTTTATAAACCGCCGTTTCCTCTTCCGTAAGATGCGGTTCGATTATATCCATAATTTTGCACTGCGCATTTGCCGACACATAATCTTTCGCAAGTTTATGAAGCTTGTTTACCGGCATATTAGCCTTTTCAAGCAGATGCCGTCTTATTATTGTTTCATAAACGGCATCACCCATATATGCAAGCGCAAGTGCGCCGTACATTTTAAAGTCCTGCACTTGTATCACCCTTTATTTATTGTAAATTATCTGAACACCCTGTCTTGTATCTTTAAGGGTTATTCCCATTTCAAGAAGCTTATCCCTTATTTCGTCAGCTTTGGCAAAATCTTTATCAGCACGTGCCTTTTGACGTGCATCAATAAGGTCCTGCACTTCTTTCGGAATGGGTTTTGTAACTTCTTTCTGCAAAAGTCCGAGCACACCGCCAAGTTCGCGGATAAGAGCTATGATTTTTTCTGCATATTCTTTTGAAACAGTGCCGTTTACTGTCATATTAACTTCTTTTACAAGATTGAAAATTGCGCTTATTGCAGATGCGGTGTTTACGTCGTCATCCATTGCATCTGTAAATTCCTGTTTAAATTTGAGAAGATTTTCAAATGCTTTTGTTTCGTCTGCCGTAATTGTGCCGTCTGCGGAATCAAGCATAAATGTAAGCTTTTCAAGACATGTATATATACGTTCAAGACCGTTTTTCGACTGTTCCATAAGATCTTTTGAGAAGTTAATCGGACTTCTGTAATGAGCGGAAAGCATAAAGAAACGGATTACTTCGTAATCGAATTCTTTTGCAACATCACGTACTGTAAAGAAGTTACCGAGTGATTTTGACATTTTACGGTTATCAACATTGATATATCCGTTGTGGAGCCAGTAATTTGCAAAAGGTTTGCCGTTGGCACATTCACTCTGTGCAATTTCGTTTTCGTGGTGCGGGAAAATAAGGTCTTTACCGCCGCTGTGGATATCGATTGTAGGTGCAAGGAATTTGTTTGCCATTACAGAACATTCGATATGCCAGCCGGGTCTGCCCATTCCCCACGGGCTTTCCCATGCGGGTTCGCCCTCTTTTTGTTTTTTCCAGAGTGCAAAGTCCATTGCATCCTGTTTACGGCTGTCAACCTCAATTCTTGCGCCGGCTTCCAAATCTTCAAGTGGCTGATGCGAAAGCTTGCCATATTCGGCAAATTTTTTGGTTGAAAAATAAACATCGCCGTCAACTGCATATGCAAAGCCTTTATCTTCAAGGTCTTTTACCATTTTGATGATTTCGGCAATATTGTCGGTTGCACACGGATGTACGCTTGCTTCCTTAATTCCAAGCCCTTTTGCGTCAATAAAATATTCGTCAATATACTGCTGTGCAAGTTCTTTTACTGTGATACCGAGTTCGTTTGCTTTATTTATCATTTTATCGTCAATATCGGTAAAGTTCTGTACAAACTTTACTTTATATCCGGTATATTCAAAATATCTGCGCAGTGTATCAAAAATGATGAACGGACGCGCGTTTCCTATATGAAAATAATTGTATACCGTAGGTCCGCAGGAGTACATAAGCACCTTTCCCGGATTTATCGGCTTAAATTCTTCTTTTTTACCCGTAAGGCTGTTAAACAGTTTCATTATTGTTCCCCTTTTCCTTCTGCTAATTGTTTTTTAATTTTTTCAAGTTCCACATTAAGTCTGCAAAGTTCCATAGATACCGGGTCGGGAATGTGTACCTGGTCAAGTTCAGAAACACGAAGCCCGTTGATTTTAACCGGTTTTGCCGGAACGCCAACGCAAGTGGTGTTGGGCGGCACTTCGCTGAGTACAACTGCATTTGCCGCAATTTTTGAATTATCTCCAACGGTGAACGGACCAAGTATTTTTGCGCCCGCACCAATCATAACATTCCTGCCGATGGTAGGATGACGTTTTCCAACATCTTTACCCGTACCGCCAAGCGTTGCGTTCTGGTATATTGTACAGTTATCTCCAACCTCGGCAGTTTCGCCGATTACAACACCGCTGCCGTGGTCAATAAACACGCCTTTCCCAATTTTTGCACCGGGGTGAATTTCAATTCCTGTCCAGAACTTTGTGCACTGTGAAATCATTCTGGCAAGGAAATATCGTTTATGTTTGTAAAGCCAGTGCGCAGGGCGGTGCCACATTACTGCGTGAAGCCCCGGATAGAGCATAAATATCTCAAACGCGTTTCTTGCCGCCGGGTCACGGTCTTTAATTGCCTGTATATCATATCTTAATCCCAAGATTTGTCACCTCTTTAAATTTCCGTTATTATACCTGCCATAAGCGCGGAAAACTTTTCTCCTGATTTGTTTGCGGTTTCAATTACCTCTTCTTCGGTAAGTTTATTTTTGGAAATTCCTGCCGCATAGTTTGTTATACACGAGATGCCAAGCACTTTAAGTCCGCAGTGCGCCGCCGTAATTACCTCCGGCACGCTTGACATACCAACCGCATCCGCGCCAAGAATTCCAAGTGCTCTTATTTCTGCAGGTGTTTCGTAAGACGGTCCCGGCATAAAAGCGTATACACCCTCTTTTATGTCTATGCCCTGTTTTTCCGCTACCGATTTTGCTTTTGCAATAAGTTCTTTATTGTAAGCTTCCGACATATCGTTAAATCTCGGTCCAAGCTCGCTCACGTTTTCACCGCGAAGCGGTGAGTCGTCAAAAAACTTTATATGGTCTGTTATAATCATCAAATCGCCGGGGTTAAAACACCCCGTTATCCCTCCGGTTGCATTTGTTATTATCAAATTTTTGATGCCAAGCACTTTAAACGCGCGCACATAAAACGACACGTCTTTCATACTGTAGCCTTCGTAAAAATGAAACCTGCCCGACATACAAAGCACGCACTTTTCGCCAATTTTGCCGTATATCAGTTTTCCTGCGTGGCCGGGCGCTGTTGATACCGGAAATCCCGGTATTTCCTGATACGGAATTTCACATTTGTCCTGAAGAAGTCCTGCAAAAAGCCCCAGTCCCGAGCCAAGCACAACTGCCGTATCCGGAACCTTTTCAATTTTTGATGTTATATATCCTGCGGCCTTGCGCACTAAATCCATATATTCCATATTTACTCCCTATTTACTGCTTTTTAAAACACTTACGTTTTTAACAAGATAGTCTATTCCCGAAAACACGGTTACCAAGCATACCGCATAAATAAGTATATCCGCTATGCTAAGTGTTCCAATTAATTCTGCATATATCCCCGTATCAACCGGAAGAAGCATCAGGCTTATTACCACCAGCTGAAGAACGGTTTTTATTTTTCCCCACATGCTTGCGGCAATAACTGTTCCGTCTGCCGCTGCAACAAGACGTATTCCCGTAACAACAAATTCGCGTACTGTTATTATGAAGAGCACCCATACGGAAACAAGCCCATTTCCTACAAATACGCAAAGTGCCGCCGTTACAAGGAGTTTATCTGCAAGAGGGTCAAGAAATTTGCCGAATGCGGAAATCATATTATATTTTCGTGCAATTCGTCCGTCAACATAATCTGTAATCGATGCAATTACAAACACAGCAAATGCCACCCATGCTGCCGCCACTCCGTTTGTAAGAGCTGCCGTAATAAACACAGGGATAAGACATATTCTGCTTATAGTAAGTTTATTTGCAATATTCATCCGCTGTCCCCTCCAAATCGTATTCGCTTGCCTTTGTTATTGTAACGAAAGCAAACTCACCGATTTTTGCATTTTTTGATTTGAATATTACCATACCGTCAACATCGGGAGAATCTCCCTCACTTCTGCCGGCAAAGATATTTCTTTTTATCTCTTCTTCCGCAAGAACTTTTATTGTTTTTCCAATTTTGGATTTATTTTTTTCGAGCGAAATTTCCTGACCGAGTGCCATAAGCGCATCACGGCGTGTTTCTTTTACTTCTTCATCTATCTGGTCTTCCATTTCAGCAGCAGGTGTGCCCTCTTCCCTTGAATATGCAAATACGCCGATTTTATCAAGCTCGGTATCGTTTACAAATTTCATAAGGGTTTCAAAATCTTCTGCACTTTCGCCGGGAAACCCTGTAATAAACGTACTTCTTATTGTTATATCGGGCATAGCCATGCGGAGTTTTTCAATAAGATTTCTGTAATCTTCCTCACGTCCGCGACGTCCCATCCTGCGGAGCACATCATCTGATGCGTGTTGGAACGGAATATCTATGTATTTACAAACCTTTTTGCTGTTTGCCATCACAGAAATAAGTTCGTCCGTAACGGATTCGGGATAGCAATAGTGCAGTCTTATCCATTCAACACCGTCTATTTTGTCAAGTTCACTAACAAGCTCGGCAAGTTTTTTCTTCCCATAGATGTCAATGCCATACATTGTTGTATCCTGCGCAATAACAATAAGCTCTTTATATCCTTTTTCTGCAAGGCTACGCGCTTCCGCAAGGATATCCTCCATTTTTCTGCTGCGGTATTTTCCGCGAAGTGACGGAATTACACAATAGCTGCAGTGGTTGTTACAACCGTCGGCAATTGCAAGATATGCACTTGCGCTGCCTGTTGAAATAACTCTTGGCAGATTTTCGGGTGCCACTATATTAATATCATTCTTGTGGGTTACTCTTTCGCCGAGTACTGTATCGTCAATAATTTTCTTTATTTCAAAATAGCTTCCCGTACCGACAACGGCGTCCACCTCGGGCAGCTCATTCAAAATATCTTCTGTATATCTTTCGGCAAGGCAGCCTGTTACAATAAGCTTTTTAAGACCGCCGCCGTCTTTATACTGACCCATTTCAATTATTGTTTCAATGGATTCCTGTTTTGCGCTTTCAATAAAACCGCAGGTGTTTACTATTATTATATCCGCATCCGCCGGGTTTGTTACTATTTCATACTCCGGCACGAGCAGTCCAATCATTGTTTCGGTTACGGTAAGGTTTTTGGGACATCCCAAAGACACAAATCCAATTTTATTCTTCACTTTCTTTCCCTCCGGCGTCATTTATGGCACTTATTATATCGCCTATTGTATAGCCTTTTGAATAAAGTTTTCGTTTTAGTTTATCTATATGTTTTTTATCGCGCACGGGCATTTTTGCAAATTCTTTTTCTACAAGGGCTTTTAAATTTTCTTCTTCGGATTCATCCGTATCTGCAAGAAGAGCGTCAATAATATCGGCAGATATTCCTTTTGATTTAAGTGTCATCCGTATTTTTGCCGCACCCTGTTTTCTAAGGGAAAGCGCGTCCGCCACATAAGCTTTCGCATACGCCGCATCGTTTAAAAAGCCTTTTTCTTCAAAAAAGTCCGCCGCCTTAAGTACTGCTGTTCTTTCAAACCCTTTTTGAACAAGCTTCATTTCAAAATCATATCTTGATTTCATAGATGCGCTCAGCATTCTTGCGCCCGCACGTTTTGCACCCTGCAGCTGTGAAAGGTGTTTTATTTCGGACAAAAACTCATCCGAAACCTCATCACCTTTTCGGATTGACATTTTATATACGGTTTCATCATCAATATCGCATATGTACTCACCATCAACCCACACATCAAAGGTGCCTTTTTTATTAAACTTAAGCTCTGTGATTATCATTCTTCTGTTTCGGCTTCTTTGATAAGACCGAGATTTGTTCTTACCATTGTTTCGATTTCGTCCATAATTTCGGCATTGTCAATAAGGAACTGTTTTGCATTGTCACGTCCCTGACCGATTTTTGCACCCTGATATGCAAACCATGCGCCACTCTTTTCAATTATTCCGCAATTAACCGCATAGTCAAGAATTTCGCCGGCTTTTGAAATACCGCCGCCGTACATAATATCAAATTCGGTATCTTTGAACGGAGGTGCCATTTTGTTTTTAACAACCTTAACCTTTGTTCTGTTACCGATAATTCCTGCCTGACTTTTGATTGCTTCGCCTTTTCTTATTTCCATACGAACGGATGCATAGAATTTAAGTGCACGTCCGCCTGTTGTTGTTTCGGGATTTCCGAACATTACGCCAACTTTTTCACGAAGCTGATTGATGAAAATAACTATTGTATTTGATTTATTAATTACGCCTGTAAGTTTACGGAGTGCCTGTGACATCAGTCGTGCCTGCAGGCCTATGTAAGAATCACCCATTTCGCCTTCGATTTCACTTTTCGGAACAAGTGCCGCAACAGAGTCGATTACAATTACGTCAATTGCACCGCTTCGTGTAAGCATTTCGGCAATTTCAAGCGCCTGTTCACCTGTATCCGGCTGTGAAAGAATAAGATTATCAACATCAACACCGAGTTTTCTTGCATATTCGGGGTCAAGTGCGTGTTCAGCATCAATAAATGCTGCTTCTCCGCCAAGCTTTTGCGCTTCCGCAATAACGTGAAGTGCAACTGTTGTTTTACCGGAGGATTCCGGTCCGTATATTTCAATAATTCTTCCTCTCGGTACGCCGCCAATTCCGAGCGCTGCGTCGATACCGATAGAACCTGTTGATACAACCTCAATATCAGGAATTCCTTTTTCGCCAAGACGCATAACCGCACCTTTACCAAACTGTTTTTCCATTTGCGCAAACATTGCGTCAAGAGCTTCTTTCTTCTGTTTATCGTCTGTTACATAATTAAGTCTTTTTACGTCTTTCATTTGTTTTCACCTTTCTTATCTATTCTTTGAATTACCATTTTTAACACATTTTTTACAGTTCTTCCCCGTACCTTATCCCTGCTTCCGTCGAGTTTAAGTTTTTCGCATATTGTGCCGCCGTTATCGGCAAGTGCAATATACACAAGACCCACCGGTTTTTCGGCACTTCCGCCGCCGGGTCCCGCAATTCCCGTTACCGAAACGGCTATGTCGGCGCCGGATGCCGCTCTTGCACCCTCTGCCATTTCTTTTGCCGTCTCACTGCTTACGGCACCGTAGTCCGCAAGCGTTTTATCTTTAACACCAAGCATTTTCATCTTGGCACAGTTTGCATATGTCACATATCCGCTGCCGAATATTTCCGAGCTTCCAGCTACGGATGTTATTTCCGATGCTATAAGTCCGCCCGTACAGGATTCCGCAGTTGATATTGTAAGTTTTTTCTGTATAAGCTTTTTCACAAGCGCCTCTACAAGAGTTGTGTCGTCCTCGCCGTATATATACTCGCCAAGTCTTGCATAAATTTCTTTTGCAACCGGCTCAATAAGCTTATCTGCCTCATCTTCGGATTCTGCCATTGCAGTTATACGAAGCTCGGATTCTCCCTCTTTTGCATATGGTGCAACAGTCGGGTTTTCACCTTCCATAAGGTCTGTTACTTCCGCCGCCATATTCGATTCGCCTATATCAACCATTTTAAGTGTTCTTGATTTTATAATGCTGCCTGTTTTTTCTTTCAGCCACGGTTTTACTTCATTCTCAAACATTGGGTTCATTTCTTTCGGCGGTCCCGGAAGAAGAATTGCCGTTTTTTCGCCATTTTCTATAATAAGTCCCGGTGCAGTACCGCAGTTGTTTTCAAGAATTATGCAGCCCTCCGGCATATATGCCTGCTTTTCGTTGGTTTCGTTCATTTCCCTGCCCATACGGTCAAAATATCCTTTTATTCTGTCAAGCGAGGGCTGATGGAGTACCAGTTTTTTGCCGAAATATTCTGCTATTATCTCTTTTGTAAGGTCATCCTTTGTAGGTCCGAGTCCGCCCGTTAAAATAACAAGGTCCACTCTTTTATACGCATCTTTAATTGCATCTTTAAGACGGCCGGGATTGTCGCCCACCACCGTCTGATAATACACAATTACGCCGCAATCCGAAAGTCCTGCCGCCAAATCGCGTGCGTTTGTATTAACTATCTGACCAAGCAAAAGTTCTGTTCCAACAGCTATTATTTCAGCTTTCATTTATTGTATCAATCCTTTAAGAGCCGAGGGGAATCAAACCCCATAAGCCTTTATTTTGTTATTTTTTATTCTTGACTTTTCCCTATGTTTAAAGGTCGAAGAGTTTTAAACCTTTAAATTTTGATGGAAGACAAAGAAAACCCAAAAATAATACTCGCGTATATTTGCAGGGTTTTCTGCAGTATTACGCAAAATTTATGGTTTAAAACCTTGTGGGGTTGGGTTCCACTCGGCTCAGAACATTATAAATCCTATTGCAAGTCCGAGTGCCGCACCCGCAAACACTTCAAGCGGTGTATGTCCAACAAGTTCTTTCAGCTCTCTGCCAAAATCCGTACCGTCATCAATCCAGTTTTCAACCATTTGATTGATTATCTTTGCCTGCTCACCTGTTTCTCTTCGGACACCAGCCGCATCGTACATTACTATTGCTGCAAGTACAAAGCACATTGCAAAAAGCACGCTTGCCGCGCCCTCGGTTCTTCCAACAGCTACCGCAAGTGCGGTTACCATTGCAGAATGTGAACTGGGCATTCCGCCCGCACCTATCATTCTGCTTATATTAAGTTTACGTTTAAGCAAAAGGTCAATTGCTACTTTGAGAAGTTGCGCAACAAACCAAGCAAGAAGCGCACATCCAAGTATTTTATTACTGAATATCCCCATAAGCTCCCCCTATGTATTAGTGATTTCTTTCAGCAAGCCAGAGTGCCAGCCACGCAAGAAAATCGCCGTATTCATTTATTCCCAAAACGGCAGCAGCCGCTTCTTCGGAAAGAGTCTTTACCATTTCTTTTGATTTTTTAATACCGCAAGCGGTAACAAATGTTGACTTGCCGCTTTCTGCATCGCTGCCGATGGGTTTACCAAGCACATCCCCGTCGCCCTCAACATCAAGAATATCATCTTTTATCTGAAATGCAAGTCCGATGTTTTTTGCATAAAGCTCAAGTTTATTCTTAAGCTCTTCGTCTGCACCGCCGATGACGGCACCCATAAGACAAGATGCTTTTATAAGCGCGCCTGTTTTATGCTGCTGAAGATACACAAGCTCGTCATATCCTATTTCTTTGTTTTCGGCTTCCATATCAACAACCTGTCCGCCAAGCATTCCATCGGGACCCGCGCATATCGACATAAGCTTAAGCGCATCCCATGTTTTATCGCCTGCCACGGCATTTTTAAGCACTGTTTCAAAAGCAAGGCCGAGCAGTCCGTCGCCTGCAAGAATTGCCATGGCCTCGCCGTATTTTTTATGGTTTGTCGGTTTGCCGCGCCTGAAATCGTCGTTATCCATTGCAGGCAAATCGTCATGAATGAGTGAATATGCGTGTATCATTTCAATAGCTGCCGCAAACGGATATGCGTCTTCCGCCTTGCCTCCTGCCATCATGCACGACATAAGCGTAAGCACGCCGCGTATTCTTTTGCCGCCGCCGAGTGCACTGTAGCGCATTGCTTCGTAAATGGTTTTTTCGTAAGTGTCACGAAGCGGCAGATATTTATCAAGGCACTTTTCAACCACCGCGGCAGTTTCTTTTAGCCTTTGCAAATTATCCAAAGTTATTCCTCCATTTTTGTTTCAGTAATTTCCCCTTCGCTAGTTTTAAGAAGCAGGCTTACTTTTTTCTCTGCTGTATCAAGAATTTTGTTACATTCTTTTGTAAGCTTTACTCCTTTTTCAAAAAGCTCCATTGCTTCATCAAGGGGAGTTTGTCCGTTATCAAGTTTTCTTACTGTATCGCCAAGCTCCTGCAGTAATTCTTCAAATGTTTTCTTTTCAGCCATTTATTTTTCCGCCTTTCTGATGTTTTCAACCTTTGCGCCAAACTCTCCGTCGGAAAGTTTAACTGTTACCGTATCGCCTTTTTCTACATCTGCCGTTTTAACAAGCGGTTTTCCTTCTTTGCCGAATGTGATGGAATATCCTCTTGACAAAACTGCCAGCGGACTTAATGCTTCAAGTCCCGCCGCCTGCATTTTATGCTGCTGCTGTTTTCTTTCAAGAAGTATGTTCATACTTTTTGAAATGTTTTCCATATATTCGTCTATTTTAATTTTCTTATCTTCAATTCCTGTTTTAAACCCGTCAAAAATGCGGTCTAAGCTAAGTGCTTCAAGCTGCAGTTTTTTCTGTTGTTTGTTATTCTTAAGCCCTGCCGCCAGCTTTTCCGCCGCAGTTTCAAGACGTTTTTTAAGTTCAGCTGAATCGGTTGCTACGCGTTCCGCCGCTTCCGACGGTGTTGCCGCGCGAAGGTCGGCTACAAAATCTGCAATTGTAAAATCAATTTCGTGACCGACCGCCGATATAACAGGAAGCTCGGATGCCGCAATACATCTTGCCACACCCTCGTCATTAAACGCCCACAAATCTTCAATAGAGCCGCCACCCCTGCCGGTGATTATAACATCAACACTTTTTGTTTTGTTGAAATATTCTATACCTTCAATAATCTGCGGGGGTGCATCCTCTCCCTGAACAAGCGCGGGATAAATATACACCTGTGCATATTTACATCTTCTGCCGATTATGTTAAGCATATCACGGATTGCCGCGCCGGTAGGCGATGTTACAATACCAATTCTTTCAGGAAAATGCGGAATCGGTTTTTTCCTTGCCGCATCAAACAGACCCTCGGCGGCAAGCTTCTTTTTAAGCTCTTCAAACGCAAGATGCAAGTCGCCAAGCCCGTCTTTTTCCATTTCGGTTATGTACGCCTGATATCCACCCATCGGTTCATACACTCTGATACTGCATTTTACGGTAACCTTCATTCCATTTTCGGGCTTAAACAAAAGTCCCGCCGCACTGCCTTTAAACATTACTGCGTTTATTACCGAATTTTCATCTTTAAGCGTAAGATACAGATGACCCGACGTATGTGCTTTAAAGTTTGATATTTCACCTTTAAGCCATATGTTTTTAAGAGCAAAATCCGATTCGATTATGTTTTTAATATAGCTATTAAGTTGTGTTATGGTAAAAATATTTTTTTCTTCCATAAGTATCCTTTATTCCTTGTCGCCATCCTCTGCCTCGCCGATTTTGCCAAGCACACCGTTTGTAAAGGATGCGGCAGGTGCCATATCATAAGTTTTTACAATTTCAACCGCTTCGTTTATTGATACGCGGCGCGGAATGTCTTCCATATACAGAATTTCATAAACTGCAAGACGCATTGCGCTTATACACACATTTGAAATTCTGCTTTTTTTCCAGCCTTTTGAATTTTCTTCAATAACGGCATCAATATCCGGTATATTTTCAATAACGCCGGATACCGCCTTGCGGATATATTCTACATCCACCGGCTTAAATTCTGTTTCGCCAAGCTCGGTGTCCATTTCGGCAAAAGCTTCCTCGCCTACGAAAATCCATCTGAACACGTATTTGAATGCAAGGTCCCTTGCTGTTCTTCTGTTAAAATTCAGTATTTCACCAAATTCGCCAATCTGCGCTGTTTTCATGCGCTTCCCTCCGTTTATAAAAAAAGCGACCTACCCGGATATTCAGTTATCTTAGGTATGTCGCCTTTAATGCTTTAAGTTTACAAAGTACAATTATTCGGCTTCTTCCGCCGCAGTTTCTTCCACCACAGGCTGCTGCTCCTCGGGGAACTGAACGCCGTCAACACACACGTTTACCTTATCAACCGTAAGTCCCGTCATACTTTCAACAACGGTTTTAACGTTTTCCTGAATCTGCCATGCGATTTCCGGAATTCTTACGCCGAAACGGATTACAGTGTGCAGTGTAATGCTGACGTTTTCGTTTTTAATGTCGGCATTTACACCTTTAACACCCGTTTTTCTGCTTACCATAGCAACAAGTGATTCTACCACGTTACTTGTAAGCCCTATAACACCGTCAATATTTTTTATTGCTTTTTCTGCCAGAAGTCCGATTACTTCTTCCGATATTTTTACGTTACCTAATTCATTTAAATTTTTTTCTTCGTTCATCTTCATTACCTCCGTTATTTCAAGTATTTTTTGATTGTATTTCCTTCAGGGTCGGAATAAATGTTTATTTTATATTGTTCTTTTGTAACCGCTGTTTTTATAACAACAGGTTTATTATAGAAAATTTTTTCGGCATCGTGAGCCTCGCCTGATATTCTTTCGTATCCGAACGCTTCAAGATACGTCTCGTATTTTATTACGTTTTCCATCCCTGCAGCTTTTATGTCATATGTTATTACTGCGCCTGACGAATCCCTGACGTATTCTGTAAGAACAAAGCTGTCCGACGCACTCATTGGTGACGGAATTTCCACAAATTCGCCAAACGGCACAAACTTACAGTCAAGATATGGCGGCGTTATTGTAACCGTATAAGTATCGCCATCCCAGTCAACTCCGGCGCCGCTGCCTTCGGATACAAACCGAAGCGGCACAAACGTTCTTGAATCTTTTATAAACGGCGCTGTTTCCAGTATTTTCGCCTCGCCGTTTTTATATGCAACCGGATTATCAATATAAAGCAGAATGTGTGTGCCATCATCAAATACGGCTTCTACCCTGCGGGCATCGCCGTCCCATCCTACTGTTGCGCCAAGCTCTTCAAAAATTTTACGCATCGGCACCATTGTTCTGCCATTTATTATAACCGGATCCGAATCAAACACAAGTTTTTCGCCGTCAAAAATAACGGTTATTTCTTTTTCCGTTTTCGGTGCCGGTGCTATAAGAAGTCCTTCTGCCGCAAATACAACGGATGAAAAGCAAAAAAATGCCATAAGCACAAGCGATATTATCTTTTTCATAGACTTTCCTCCGTATAATTTAGCTACTTATTATATTATAACAGCAAACTTATATTTTGTCTATAGTTTTTTTAATTTGTCTTTTCAAATCCAAGCATCTTTGCAAGCGCATCAATATGCTTGTTGTAGTACACTGTTTTTTTCTCGGTATCAAGCACCGCATTTACTCTCGGACGTATTGTAAAAAACAGTTTATCAGCATCTTTTTCGGGAATTTGGGCAGCAAGTACAGGAATTTCGCTAAGCGGTATTTTTACAAACTCTTCCGGGTCGTGCCCTGTTTCATAGCCTTCAAACTCCGCATATGTTCCCACCGCAGTATAATGAAAAAACAACTGATATGCTTCTTCATCAAGAATATGATAAAGCTGACTTCTGTCGGCCACCGATGTCATAAGTTTTGTCTGGAGTGTAACATAGGATTCGGGAGCTTCAACCTTCAGTCTTTCGTCAAGGTAGTTATAGTTTATCTGCATCATAACCCTGCCGTCTTCATTGAAATCCATCCCCTGTTCATTAAACGCATCTTCAAGCCCGAAAATTACCTCTTCAGGAACAAAATTTTCATAGCTTGCCATAAGCACTTTTGCATCCGGGCGGGGCTGATTAAGTGCATATATAAGATACCATATACAAAGGATTCCGCAGATTATAAGCACCGTATGAAGCCAAAAATAATCTATAAAAAACTGAAGTTTCTGTCCTTTCGGAACTTCTGATATTTTCCTTACGCTTTCTGCCATTTTAAAGCCGACCTTTCAATACAAATATATATGTATTATTATATAGAACTCCGCCTTTAATGTCAACAATAATATTTACATAAAACAGCAGAACATCTATTGACAAAAAGCGCATTATATAGTAAAATTTAAACATCTGTTACAGTAAGGGTTATTTTTAAAACTGGAACAGGGCCCTGAAATATGTATCAAAAAGAAACTGCTGCAGCTGAAACAGGGATTTGCACAGCACTGTAATGCAAAAAAGAGGGGAATTATTTTTACCATGAAAAAAGTACCTAATATCCTTACTTTTTTAAGGATTTTACTTGTTCCGGTGTTTATATATTACTACTGGATAAACAATTTTATAGCCGCAGGAATTTTTGTTCTTGCCTGCGTAACCGACCTTGTAGACGGATATCTTGCAAGAAAATATAATGCAATAAGCAAATTCGGTACGCTTTGCGACCCGCTTGCAGACAAGCTACTTCAAATTTCGGCAGTTGTGTGTCTGTGGCTCGGGGGAATTCTGCCGCCGTGGGTTGTTCTTATCGTAGCGCTTAAAGAGCTTATGATGATTGTGGGCGCACTTTTCCTGCTGATTAAGAAAATTGTTGTTCCGGCAAATAAAGTAGGAAAACTCGGTTCGTTTGTAATATTCTTTACCGTTACCTACCTTATCGCAATGCCGAGTGTCAATATTTCAACGGTTGCAATTTCCTGCCTTATAGGGCTTGTTTCCATTGTATCGCTGGTAAATTACGCAAGACTATTTATCGAAATAATTCATTCTAAAAAATAACTAAAACCCCGCTTGCTGATGCAAGCGGGGTTTTTGCGGAATTAAGCCTCCCTTGTGTAAATGGAGGTGGCGAGGAACGAGCCGGAGGGATTGTTGCAACCCCCGTCATTCTGAGCAAAGTGAAGAATCTCACGAGATCCTTCGGTCACCTTTCGTTCCCTCAGTATGACAACCGTAGGGACCTGCCTCCCGGACGGTCCGCATTATTCTTTTTCAATAGCAATATTTATTATTTTCTTACCAGCCTTTTCGGCATAACACATCGCCTTATATGCCCCGCCACTGCCATTTTTAACGAAGCATATTACCAAATCCGCCCTGTCCACCATACTGCAGTTTCTTTCGTACATAGCAGATTTATAATGCGAGGCATTAAAAATTTCAATTTCGTCATAATACTTTTCAAAATACTCCTCATTTTTTGAAAACTCTGCCGTTTCATATGGCAAAACAAGAACAAGCGCGCTATTATCATCACGAAAATTTTTCTTTGCGCGGCGCACGCACGATGCGGCAAAACGGTCAAATTCACCGTTTCTTCCAACAAGGAACTCCACGTATTCATTATTATTCAGTAACCCGCGCAATATATATTCCATTCTCTGTTCATATTTATTATTCATACAAAAATCTCTATGTCCGAAAAAAGCACAACTAAATGTATTCAGCATAATACACCTCAATAATCTTTTATGCTATTATACATTATTTTTGCTCATAAATCAACACTATCAGTTATACTATCTTCCTTTTAGTTTGTTCATAGTTTTGTGTTTTTAATCTATACTATTAGTAATACATATAGACTAATAGGAGGGGCAAAATGGATTTATCCGCTATAGGTCGCAATATAAGAAAATACAGAACTCAAAAGAAACTTCGTCAGGAAGAATTAGCCGAAAAAACCTCTTTAAGCACCAACTACGTTGGAATGGTTGAACGCGGCGAAAAGATTCCTGCACTTGAAACATTTTTAAAATTTGCAGATGCCCTTGAAGTTTCTGCCGATATGCTTCTTGTTGACGTAACATATCACGGTTATACAATAAAAGACTCTCTTCTTGCTGAAAAGCTGGAAAAGTTAAGTCCTGCTGACAGAGAAAAAATTTATGATGTTATTGATACAATGATAAAACATTCTAAATAAAACAACCCCCCGCTTGCTGATGCAAGCGGGGGGTTTTAATTTTTTTGCCACAGGCAAAAATTATCTTACCTCTTCACTATTCACTGAATTTTATTTCATCGCCGCACTGTTATTAAGGAGTGATGTGCTGTAGATAAACAGGGTGTCGGCGTTTTCAAATTCTGCAAAATTTCCTATAAATGCACTTTGCATATAACGTATATCTATTACCGTTGTCTTTTTATACCCTTGAGCAAGGAGTGGTGCTATGCTTGAGCCGAATGAATCGCGGAAAATTACAAGCTCTTTTTCGTTTCCCGCATTCGGATTTTCTATTGTAAGAAGCGGCATTGAACCCGACAAAAACATTTCGTACGGGTCTTTCCCAAATGCTTTTTCCATATCGTACATTTCACCGGGTTCGGGACTTCCGCTGCCGTAGTAGGTAACCTTAAATTCCGACATAACATCATTTGTAAGATATTTTATCTCATCCGGCTTTACCGGCAGGGCACTTTGACCTGCATACACGCCGTAAAATGGATTTTCGAGGGTGTTTATTGTATATTCCCCCAAAATATCGCTGCCCATTTCCTTTGCAATATGCCCTGCAATATCCACTATATTTTCCTGACGCCAGTGGCTGTCGGTTTTATAATAATCGTCAAGTGAGAGCATGGGCGCAACATCAATATATTTCATATACTGCGTGCGGGATTTCATACCCTCTGTAAACGCATCGTAATCAAGACCGGGGTATCCGCCCTGCGGTGCAAGAATAAAGTTTTTATCCGGCACTATGGCAAAATAAATATTGTCATTTTTCAAAAACTTATTTTTTATTTCAAGGAATTTATTTGCGGCATAGTCCATCATATCTTCATTTTGCGGAGTGTCAAGTTTTGAAAGATGCCCCTGTGATGCAAAAAGCCCGTTATTATCAAGCTTTCCGAGAGCGCCTGTGGCAAAAAGCGCTTTAACCGTTCTTAATTTTTCACGCATTGGGAACTGGTCGGTACTGTAGGCTTCAAACCCGTCCGCAAACTCGCCCGAGAAGAGCGTTTCGCTTGACAGTTCCGGCATTTTTGCAAGCGCACGGCGCTCGCCCGGGGAATATTCGCCCTGCGGTTTTAATATGCATACGGCAGAAACCGAAAAAATCAAAACCGCAAACAAAACTGTTGTTATAATGTTTTTAATTTTATTCATTATTTCCTCCAAGCCGAGGGGAATAGAACCCCATAAGCCTTAAACTTTTTAAGTTTTCATTCTTGTAATTTGTCATCCTTTAAGGTCGAAGAGTTTAAAACCCTTAAATTTTGATGGAAGACAAAGAAAATTCAAAAATAATACTCGCGTATATTTGCAGAATTTTCTGCAGTATAACGCAAAATTTATGGTTTTAAACCTTGTGGGGCTCAATTCCACTCGGCTTTTAAAATCTAAAGTACAAAAACGGATTGAACGATCCGTCGGCAAGATATGCCGTTGCAATGATAAGAAGTACAAAAAGTACGGGAATTTCAAGGATGTCTGTAAGTTTTGACGGAAGTTTGTTTTTTACCATTGTAACAAGCGGTGTTGCACCGACTGCCGCAATAACAAGCAGCGGTCCAAAGCTGCGGAGATTATATACAAACTCCGCAGAAATAAACGGCAGTTCTCCTGCGCCGAACATTCCGCCGAGGGCGGAAAGCGCCTGTCCCATTCCCGATGCAGAAAAGATGCCAAAGCTTATTGCCACAAAGAACAGTACATAAATGTGATTTAGTCCTTTTGCACGTTCAAGATATTTTGCAAGAACAAATTTTTCAAGCATTAAAAAGACCGCAAAATAGAGTCCCCATACAATGAAATTCCATTCCGCTCCGTGCCAGAAGCCCGTTAAAAACCATACTGTAAGAATATTGAAAACAAGGCGGATTTTACCCACACGGTTGCCGCCCATCGGGATATATACATAATCCCTGAACCAGCTGCCGAGCGAGATATGCCATCTGCGCCAGAATTCGCTTATGCTGCGGGAAATGAACGGATAGCAGAAGTTTTCCATAAAGTCAAATCCAAAGATTTTTCCAAGTCCGATTGCCATATCGCTGTAGCCGGAAAAATCGAAATAAATCTGCAACATATAAGCTATTACAAACAGCCAGTAGAACAGCACCGATTTGTCGCCCGAAGCGTGAAATGCCTCGCAAAGCTCGCCGAGAGTGTTTGCAATTATAACTTTTTTGGCAAGTCCAAGGATAAACCTGCGTATACCGAGTGCGGCTTTTTCAAAGCTGTGTGTGCGGGTTTGCAGTTGCAACTCAACATCGCTGTAGCGCACAATAGGCCCTGCAATAAGCTGTGGGAAAAGAGCCACATATGCGCCGAGGGTTATGGGGTTTTTCTGCGCCGCCACGTTCCCTCTGTATACGTCAATTGTATAGCTTAAAATCTGGAATGTGTAAAAGCTTATTCCGATAGGAAGTGCAATTTTCAGCATACCTACCGAAAGACCTGTTATTTTATTGAAGTTTGCAATGAAAAAATCGGCATATTTAAAATATCCGAGCATCCCAAGAGAAAAGAGCGCTGATATGCCGAGGAAAACTTTTGAAAGCGGTTTCCCACGGAATTTTTCAATTGCAATACCAAGCACATAGTTTACGAGTATGCTTGCAATCATTAAAAATACGTATTTCGGCTCGCCCCACGCATAAAACGCAAGACTCGACACAAGAAGTACCGCATTTTTAATGGGTTTCGGCACGGCAAAATATAAGAGTATTACCGCCGGCAGAAAATAGTATAAAAATGATATACTTGAAAAAAGCATAATCTTCTCCTTATATTAAAAGGCTGACATAGTCAGCCTTTTTTGTTTTTATTGGTTTGCATATGTTCCAACACTGCACGATTTGCGGCGCGGAAAAGCAGACCGGATTGGACAAACTTCAGTCCCGAAGCTGTACGATGGTACTGCGAGAGGTGAAGTTTGTTCAAAGCGCAAAGCATTCAATTAAGAAATTCGCAAAGCGAATTTCAACCAACAGGTTTTATCTTTCAATATTGACTTTACCCAATATTATAACTTTGCTTTGCGCGGTGCGGGCGCTTTAACGCGGCGCAAATTATTCTTCAAAGCTTGTCGGGCACATTACAAAGAATACTTTGTTTCCTGCGCTGCCCGCAACCATTTCGTCTGCAGATGTGCAGATGTTCCAGCGGAGGTTTGCTGCAGATTTAAGGTTTGCAATAAATGCCGGTGCATCCGCTGCGTTTTCAAGTGTAAATACGTATCCTACAAACGGGATTGTACCAATCATCGGCATAAATACTGCGCCTTCTTTAAATCCTTTGATTTCTGTGTTGTCAAAACCTGTAAGGTATCCCGGTTCAATAGCCATTGCGCCTACAGGAACTTTAATTGCGGGGTTTGCTGAAAGGCTTTCTGCAACGGAAAGTGCGCTTCCGCCAGAATTAGCTTTAAATGCCGCAAGAAGTGTGTTACCAACTGTTTTCGTTTCTTCCGGAGTCGGTTCGGGAGTAGGGGTAGTAACCGGAGCTTCAGATGCTTCAGGTGCCTTTTCCTGCTGTTTTGTTTCTTCGGGGTTTTTTGTTTCTTCCGGTGATTTTTCCGGAACTTCCGGCGACTCTTCCGGAGCAGGAGTTTCGGTAATCGCGCCTGCTGCAACTGATTCATCCGGCTGGATTTCTGCCGGTTTATTACTGCACGCCGCCATTGATAAAACAAGCGCCGCTGCAATCATTATTGTAAGTATTTTTTTCATTTTTTCTGTCTCCTTCTTGTTAATTTAACATAGCATTTGTATTATACTAAAAAAGAACCTTTATGTCAATGACCAATTCATTTCATAAATATTAAAGTTTTATTACATAAAAAAGCCTCCGCTTTCTGCGGAGGCATTTATTTTTTTGAGATTCTTCGCTCCCGCTCAGAATGACAAGGATACACCACTATTATATAAGTTCGGGTTCCTGCTGTGGCACGCTTGGTACGGGGATTTCCTCTTCCGGAGAGGGCATTTCCGGAACCGGTGTTGTACAGCCCGGTTCGGGAGCCGGTGTAATTTCCGGGTTTGGAACGTTTCCTTCGCCCGATACGGGTTCATCTTCCGCCGGAGGGCCTACCTTTACTTTTTTATGAAGCACTTTATATACGCTTCTTGAAATATATTCACGGCCTACATACTGACCGTCCTGATATATTTTTTTATAAGTATCTATAACATACCCTGTTTTGGGGTTTGTTTCTACAACCTTTTCGCCCGGTGCAAGAGTTTCGTCCACTTCCTCAATTGTCTGGGCGTGCATTGTTTCAATGGTTATATTTTCAATTTCAACGGTTCTTCCTTTATTAACTTTCTGACCGAGGATTTTAACCGTAACACCGCTTGGATTAAATGCAGTAACTATTTTAATAGGTGCATTTGTATTATTGATAAATCTTAAATCAATTTCGCCGCTGGCAACCGTTGCGTCCTGTCCGAGAGGTACATATGCAACCGTAAGGCTGTGCGCATAACGTTTTACAATATCAAGCTCGGCATTTAGCGCTGCACTGTAAAGTGCTGAAGATACCTGACAAACACCGCCACCGATATCCTGCTCAATTTTGCCGTTGCTGTATACGTTTGCCACTTTGTATCCGCCTGCTACTGTAATCGGTTCAACGTGGCGAAGATAATAAAAAGTTTCGCCGGGGTTTAAAACAACTCCGTTTATTTTTTCCGCTGCAAGTCTTACATTTGTAAGTCTGTTGGCGTTACTGTCCGTAATTCTTGAGGTGTAGTTTGCAAGAGTATCAACAAAAATATTACTTGTATCAACCTCTGTGTTTTCGGCTTTTACAATTTCCACATCAAGATAAAATGGCTCTTTTTTTCCTTTGTTTTCTTCAATAACCTTTTTTAAATTTGCTTTATCAAATTTATATCCGTCCTGTGCAGAAAGAAGATATCCTTTTCCGTCAACTATTTCATATTTTGCATCCACCGGGTCTTTACACATTTCGGCATATATTTTATCAATGTCAAACTCGCCGGGATCAGAGTATGTTTTATTTATTACAACCTCGCCGCCGCCCGACATAAGCGCATTTTTTATATCCGATATTGCTTTTTCCCTGTCCATTACGTAACCGGGTGTGCCATGGACCATTTTAAGTCTGCCGCCCTCTATTTCATATGTGTTTGGTGCCATAGGCTCTTTTGTTGCAAGGTCAAAATTATCAAACATCTGCGAAACATATGCCTCATCAATAAGCGGCTGGGTTACTACATTTTCTCCCGCAAAGGCAAGGCCTACACTTTTGAAAAAGTCAGCTATCGCGCCACCGTTTCTGCCAAGAGCGTATGCTTTTTCCACTGCGCCCTCCAGATCATAATCCAGCATAATTTCGCCAACAGTGGTTTCCTTTTCTTCTCCCTCGTAACTGATTAAAATAACAGGATTCGGGTCAAATGTGGCAGTCTGCGCGGAAAGAAGCTCCATTGCCGCCTGCCGGCTCATATTTCCCACGTCAAGCCCGTTTATTTTAACACCCTTTCGGATATTGTCACCGGTGTTTACGGCAAATGCCATAATTGCAAGCGCAATTACTAGCACAAGCGCAATTACACCAGGCACAATTAACTTGGGAGTAAGTAGGTTTTTAAAGTTTTTTGTTTCTGGTTTCTTTTCTTCGGACATTTTGCTCTCTCCACTTATAAATTATCAAAATATTGCTATGATACATATTATATTATAATAAACAACCCGAAATGTCAATAGATTTTGCCTGAAATTCAACAGATATGAAACAAAGTCTATAATAAAATTGCAAATCGAGCATAAAATATAGGTATATTTGACGAAAAATAAAGTTTTTTAACTTTTATCTTGCATTTTTGCAGGATTTGGTATAAAATATTAAGCAAGTTATTTTTTATATGGAGGAAATTTCATATGTTTATTTCAAAAAAAGCAGCAAGGGTAAACCCTTCCACAACATTATATATAGATTCAAAGTTCAAAGCGCTCAAAACTTCGGGCGTTGACGCTGTTGGTTTCGGTACGGGTGAACCTGATTTTGATACACCGCAGCACATTAAAGATGCGGCTATAAAAGCCCTTGCAGACGGCAACACAAAATATACTCCGGCGTCCGGTCTTCCGGCAGTTAAACAGGCGGTTTGCAACAAATTAAAACGCGACAATGGTCTTGATTATGAAATATCAAACATCGTTGTTTCAAACGGCGCAAAACATTCTCTTATGAATATTTTCACCGCTATCTGCGACCCGGGCGACGAAATTATCATCCCCACACCGTTCTGGGTAAGCTATCCCGAAATGGTAAGCATGGCTGACGGCGTGCCTGTATTTGTGGAAACTACGGCTGCCGACGATTTCAAAGTAACGCCCGACAAACTTGATAAAGTGCTTACTTCTCGCACAAGAGCAATCATCATCAACAGTCCGTCAAACCCGACAGGTATGGTTTATGATAAAGATGAGCTTCTTGCCATTGCAAACTGGGCAGTTAAAAATGATTTATATATCATTTCCGACGAGGTTTATGAACACCTTGTATATGACGGAGCAGAGCATGTAAGCCTTGCAACATTCAGCAAAGAAATAAAAGAACATACAATTATTGTTAATGCAGTTTCAAAAACCTATGCAATGACAGGCTGGCGTATAGGGTATACAGCATCAAATGCCGAGCTTGCAAAGGTTATGTCAAATATCCAGAGCCACGGCACATCAAACCCGAACACAATTGCGCAGTATGCGGCAATTACCGCACTTGACGGAAGTCTTGATGCTGTTTACGAAATGCGCACCGAATTTATCAAACGCCGTAACTATATGGTTGAAAAAATTAATGAAATTGATGGTGTTTCATGCCTTATGCCGAAAGGTGCATTCTATGTAATGATGAATATGGAAGAGCTTGTTGGCAAAAAGCTTTACGGAAAGGAAATCAAAAACAGCGACGATTTTGCAGAGCTTTTCCTTGAAAAAGCGCTTGTTGCCGTTGTTCCGTGCACAGGTTTCGGTGCACCAAACTATGTAAGATGGTCCTACGCAACATCAATGGAATCTATTGAAAAAGGTCTTGACAGACTTAAAAAATTCCTTGCGGAAGGTCTTGAATAATAACGATATTTAATGTATAATAAATATTAATTACTTTACAGGAGGGATTACCCATGTTTAAAAATGAGTATTTGGCACAGCTTATGGAAAAAGTTGTGAAAAGAAATCCCGGCGAACCGGAATTTCATCAGGCAGTTGAAGAGGTTTTAGTATCTCTTGAAAAAGTTGTTGAACAGAGACCGGATTACATTACATCAGGTGTTCTTGAAAGACTTGTTGAACCTGAAAGAATTATCAAATTCCGCGTTCCGTGGATTGATGATAATGGTCAGGTACAGGTTAACAGAGGTTTCCGTGTACAGTTCAGCAGTGCAATCGGACCTTACAAAGGCGGACTTCGTTTCCATCCGTCAGTATACGAAGGAATTATCAAATTCCTCGGTTTTGAACAGATTTTCAAAAACTCTCTTACAGGTCTTCCGATCGGCGGCGGTAAAGGCGGCAGCGATTTTGACCCGAGAGGCAAGAGTGATGCTGAAGTTATGAGATTCTGTCAGTCATTTATGACAGAACTTTACAGATATATCGGACCTGACGTTGACGTTCCTGCAGGTGATATCGGTGTTGGCGGAAGAGAAATCGGTTACCTCTACGGTCAGTACAAGAGAATCAAAGCTTGCTGGGAAAACGGCGTTCTCACAGGTAAAGGTCTTGAATACGGCGGATCACTCATCAGACCTGAAGCTACAGGTTTTGGTGCTACATACTATGCTACAGAAGTTCTTTCACACTGCGGAGATTCAATCAAAGGTAAAACAGTTGCAGTTTCCGGTTTCGGTAACGTTGCATGGGGTGTTTGCCAGAAGGTTGCTGAACTTGGCGGTAAGGTTGTTACAATTTCGGGTCCTGACGGATATGTTTACGATCCGGACGGCGTAACAACAAAAGAAAAATTCGATTATATGCTTGAAATGCGTGCTTCAGGACGTGACCGTGCTCAGGATTATGCTGAAAAATTCGGATGCGAATTTTTCGCAGGCGAAAAACCGTGGGGCGTTAAGGTTGACATTTGTATGCCTTCCGCTACACAGAACGAAATTACACCTGCTGAAGCAGAAAAAATTGTTGCTAACGGCACAAAATACTACATTGAAGTTGCTAACATGCCTACAACAAAAGAAGCTATGGAAATCCTTTCCAAAGCAGGTCTTATCATTGGACCGGCAAAAGCTGTTAACGCCGGCGGTGTTGCAGTTTCTGCCCTTGAAATGGCACAGAACTCCATGAGATACAGCTGGAGCAAAGAAGAAGTTGACGAAAAACTCAAAGGCATTATGGCTAACATCCATAAAGTATCTGTTGAAGCAGCCGAAGAATACGGCCTCGGTTACGACCTTGTTGCAGGTGCTAACATTGCAGGTTTCAAAAAAGTTGCTGATGCTATGAAAGCTCAGGGCGTTGTGTAATATTTACAGGCATGATAAATGCGCTTAAACGTGCAAATGCAATTTAATATATAAGTTGTGTTTGGTTATATTTAAAGTTAAATTATAAAAAGAAATCCGTGAGAATTCTCACGGATTTCTTTTTTATTAAAGCATTTGCACTATGGACACTCTTCACCTCTCGGCGTACCGATGTACGCCTTCGGGCAAGTCCTTCGGATTCAGATTGTCCATTTAAAGCATCATTTCTCACGCCCTTACCTTAAGCAATACTTGTATGGGACGAATCCTTAAAAATTATAAAAAATCCGCAGGATTTCCTGCGGACTTTATGTACATTTCTTATTCAGTAATACTCTTAAGGTAATCAACAAGGTCGCCTACAGTTTTAATTGATTCAATTGCCTCGTCAGTGATTTCAACTTCAAACTCGTCTTCAATTGTCATTGCGAGGTCAACAAGATCAAGTGAATCTGCACCAAGTGATTCGCGGATATCCGTATCCGGTGTTACCATACTTTCATCAACATCAAGCTGGTCCATAATTATATCTCTTACTTTATCAAACATTTTCATATCTCCTTCATATAAAATTCAATATATATTATAAAGTCATATACGCCTCTTGTCAATAAGCCCGCACAAAAATTTTTGCTTACTTACCCGGTTATTCGGCATTTTTACTGCAAAAAATGCTTTGACATTATCGGTTTTTAATGGTATAATTAGTATGTAAACTAATCGTTTTGGGGGTCTTTTTATGTATAACATAGGAGACAGAATAGTTTATCCCATGCATGGTGCCGGGATAATTGAAGCAATTGAAGAAAGAGAAGTTCTTGACGAGATTAATCAGTACTATATTTTGCGCATGCCTTACGACGATATGACGGTTATGTTACCTATTACCGGAATTGCGGCAGACAGTATAAGAGATGTTATTACTCCGGATGAAGCAGATAAGGTTATCAGCCATTTTGACGGCTTTTTTGAAGAGGTTAATTCCAACTGGAACAAACGTTACCGCGAAAACATTGCAAAAATAAAAAGCGGTAATATTTACGAGGTTGCAGGCGTTGTTAAAATGCTCCTTTTCAGGGATAAAACACGCGGGCTTTCCTCCGGCGAACGCAAAATGCTGACAAACGCCAAACAGATTCTTATAAGCGAACTTGTTATTGCTAAAAGCACCACACAGGAAAAGGTTGAAAATATGCTTTCCGATATGGTTGACAAGTTTGTTGAGGTGAAATAAATGAAAGTTTATGCCGGAATTGTTGCAGGCGGATGTGGCAGCCGAATGGGCGCCGATATGCCAAAACAGTACATCCCACTCGCAGGAACACCTATTCTTTTACATACCGTACGTGCATTTTTAAAATTTTCCGATGCGGTTTTTGTTGCTTGTCCCGAAAGTTTTGTAGAGTATACAAGGCAGCTTGTGGGTGAATACGCCACGGTAATCCCCGGCGGGAAAACAAGAATGGAAAGTGTCAAAAAAATTCTTGAGCGCATTTCCCCCAAAGATGATGATATTATCTTAACGCACGACGGTGTTCGTCCGTTTATTTCAGAAAGAATAATCAAAGAAAATATTGAAGAAGCAAAAAAACATCTTGCCTGCGGAACTTTTATTCCCACGGTTGATACCATATGCTTGTCGGAAGATGGTGCGGTTTTATCCGCAGTACCCGACAGAACACATATGTACAACGTGCAGACACCGCAGACATTTAATATAAATTTACTTAAAGAATTACTTTCGTCCTGCGAAGAAAAGGAAAAATTTACCGACCTTTGCGGACTTGCCGTTTTTATGGGCAAAAAAGTCCATATGGTTATGGGTGATAGCACCAACATAAAAATTACAACGCCGGCGGATATAACACTGGCGGAAGCAATTTTAAGCCGAGTGGAGTAGAACACCACAAGGTTTAAAACCATAAATTTTGCGTAATACTGCAGAAACTGACGCAAATATACTCTTAAAAGGAGGAATGTAGCCTTGCGTATAGGTAACGGATATGACGTTCACGCATTATGTGAAAACCGCAAGCTTATTTTAGGCGGCGTAGACATTCCTTATGAAAAAGGACTACTCGGTCATTCAGATGCCGATGTGCTTGTTCATGCGGTTATGGACGCTCTCCTCGGAGCTGCCGCTCTTGGCGATATAGGGCAGCATTTCCCCGACAGTGATGATAAATATAAAGGTATAAGCAGCCTGAAGCTGCTCGGCTATGTCAAGGAACTGCTTAATGAAAACAGATATGAAATTGTTAATATAGACAGTATTGTGGTAGCCGAGGCTCCAAAGCTTGCACCACATATTACCGAAATGAGAAAAAACATTGCAAACGTGCTTGAAATGGACGTTTCGGATATAAACGTTAAAGCCACAACAACAGAAAAGCTTGGTTTTACAGGACGCAAGGAGGGGATTTCCTCCTACGCCGTGTGTATTATAAATAAAAGATAAGTCAAGGGGTTGAATTATAATGAAAATGTCAAAAGTGCTGATGCCGACCTTAAGAGAAGTACCGGCAGAAGCGGAAATAAAAAGCCATCAGCTGATGCTTCGTGCAGGAATGATGAGAAAGGTTGCCGCAGGTGTGTATTCTTACCTGCCGCTCGGTCTTAAGGTGCTTAAAAATGTGGAAAACATAATCAGAAAATCCATGGACAGCCACGATGCATGCGAGCTTCTTATGCCGGCAATTCTGCCTGCAGAAACATATCAGGTTTCGGGAAGATGGGATAAATTCGGTCCTGAAATGTTCAGAATGAAAGACCGTAACAGCCGCGATTTCTGTCTTGGACCTACACACGAAGAAGTGTTTACCGACCTTGTAAAAGGCGAAATCCATTCATACCGTGCACTTCCGATTACTCTGTATCAGATTCAGACAAAATACCGCGATGAACGCCGTCCCCGTTTTGGTGTTATGCGTAGCCGCGAATTCATTATGAAAGACGCGTACAGCTTTGACAGAGATGCTGAAGGTCTTGATAAATCATATAAAAATATGTACGACGCATACAATGAAATCTTCAACAATATGGGGCTTGATTTTATTGTTGTTGATGCGGATTCAGGTGCAATGGGCGGATCGGGAAGCCAGGAATTTATGGTTAAATCCGAAGTTGGTGAAGATACAATTGCATACTGCGAATGCGGTTTTGCATCAAACATTGAAAAAGCGGTTTGTGTTCCGGAAGAAACAGCTTGCCCCGAAGGCGACCTTGCAGTAGAAAAAATCCACACACCGAACATCAAAACTATTGAAGACCTCACAAACGCTCTTAAAATAGACGAAAAAGTGTTTGTTAAAACACTCATTTATAATGGCGACGGTAAGATTGTTGCAGTTATGCTCCGCGGTGACCGCGAGCTTAACGAAACAAAACTCCAGAACTATCTTGGTTGCACAGAGCTTACAATGGCTGATTTTGCAACTGTTGAAGAAGTTACAGGTGCAAAGGTTGGTTTTGCAGGTCCTATCGGAATCAAATGTCCGGTTCTTATGGACAGCGAGGTTGCACTTATGAAAAACTATATCGTAGGTGCAAACGAAACCGATTATCACTTTATCAATGTAAACAAAGACCGCGACTTTACTCCCGACGATATTCTCGACCTCCGCACAATCGTAGACGGCGACAAATGTCCGAAATGCGGAAAACCGATTTCAACCGTTCAGGGTATCGAAGTTGGACATATATTCAAACTTGGCACAAAATATTCCGAAGCTCTCGGCTGCGGATATCTTGACGAAAACGGCAAGGAACAGCCTATGATTATGGGATGCTACGGCATTGGTGTTAACCGTTGTGTTGCCGCTGTAATTGAACAGCATTGCGACGATAACGGTATCGTATGGCCGATGAGCGTTGCTCCGTTCAAAGTATCCGTTGTTCCGGTTAACGTAAGCGACGAAACACAGATGAATATGGCGGAAGAAATTTATAATACACTTACCGCAAAAGGTATTGACGTTCTTATGGACGACCGTGACGAACGTGCCGGCGTTAAATTTAAAGATGCTGACCTTATGGGTGCACCAATCAGAATTACTGTTGGTAAAGGTGCAAAAGACGGACTTGTTGAATACAAACTCCGTGCAGGCGGCGATGTGCTCAACATGACACCGGACGAAGCGCTTGCAAAAGTTTACGAACTTGTTAAATAACATATATAAGGGGCTTTTTCAAAGCCCCTTGTTTTTTATGTATAAATATGGTATTATAAGATAAAATAGTGTTAAGGAGAGATATTATGGATACAAAAGCACTTCAGAATATAACATACGGACTTTATCTGCTTTCCGCTGAGGAAAACGGCAAAGATAATGCCTGCATTATAAATACAGTTGTTCAGGTAGCCAATAACCCTGCCAGAATTTCAATTTCGGTTGCAAAAGGGTCTCTTACCCACGATATGATTAAAAATACGGGTAAATTTACCGTTTCTGCAATTACTCAAGATGCAAAATTTGACCTGTTTAAACACTTTGGGCTTCAGTCAGGACGAGACACAGATAAATTCGCAGGAAGAGGTGATGTGGCACGTGCCGAAAACGGACTTTATTATTTGACTTCCTGTGCAAATGCCTACATTTCTGCATGGGTAAGTGAGGTTGTTGACCTTGGCAGCCACACTCTTTTTATTGCCGATGTTACACAGACAAAGGTGCTTTCGGACGCGCCTGCATGCACATATTCATACTATCATTCCAATATAAAGGAATTACCAAAAGCTACCGCAAAAAAAGGCTTCAGATGTGTAATCTGCGGATATGTTTACGAGGGCGAAACCCTCCCCGAAGATTTTATCTGCCCGCTTTGCAAACACGGAGCATCGGACTTTGAACCTATCGAGTAGGAATGTGATAAAATACAAAAAAGGCGGTCATTTGACCGCCTTTCTAATTTATATTTCACCTTTTGCAGCACCACAGCTACATCTTGTTATTATCGCTTGATTTGTTTTACCACATCTTTTACAGGTCCAGTCTCCCGGTCTTTTTGATGTGTTTCTCGTACCTGTGCGGCTACTTTCACTGAAAATTCGTTCCACCGGGGGCTTGTTCTCGCTTTGTTCTATCTTTTCACTTATTTTTGATTCTGTTTTATTCAGTTTTTCTTGTAAATATCTTATTTCACCACGAAGGTCTTCTACATCTTCTGAAATTTCCACAATCAACATTGCAGGTGCAATAGAAACAAGAACAGCTACGACTGTTACAGCAAGAGCAACCAAGGCAAGAAAGGGATTCTCACTAGCAATTCTAAGTGACCCTACAAGTCCTGATATTCCAAGCACTATCCCCGCTATTATTGAAGTTACTCTGACAATTCCTCTCCACATACTTATTTCCCCTTTCACGTATTAATATTCTATTCCCTGTCGTGCAGGGACACCTTTTTCCATCGGATGTTTTACACATTTTATTTCGCTGACGTAGTCGGCAAGTTCTATCAATTTTTCGCCGGCATCCCGTCCTGTCAGCACTATTTCGGGTTCGGGACCCGTTTTAAGAAATTCTAAAACCGCCGTTTCATCTATCATTCCTGCGGAAATTGCGCCGAGGATTTCATCAAAAACAACCACATCAAAATCATTTGCTTTTGCTATCGCGGTTTCAAACAGGTTTTCGTGTGCCGATTTTGTTTCTTCTTTTTCCTTTTCCGTCATATCCCATAAAAATCCTTGTGTTTCAGCCACCATCACAGTAATATTTTTAAAGTTTTCAAATGCACATATTTCGCCGCTTTTACCGTCTTTTAAAAACTGCACTACCAGCACGCGCATTCCCTTACCTGCCGCGCGAAGCGCCATACCGCAGGCGGCGGTGGTTTTTCCTTTTCCATCACCGGTATAAATGTGTATCATAAATTCTCCTTTAAAATGCGTTTTTGATGTGCGTTATATCTTTTCCAAGCACCTCAACCACATCAAACCGCACGTTGCCCGAATATTTATTTTTCATAATATAAAGCTGCGCGGTATTTTTTATTTTCCGCTGTTTTTCTTTTGTTACAAATTCTCTCGGTGCGCCAAAATCATCCGATTTCCTTTGTTTTACTTCCGCAAAAACAAGTATGTCCCCATCCATTGCTATAATATCAATTTCGCCCATTTTCGCTTTATAATTCTGCGAAAGTATTTTGTATCCGATTTTTTTAAGATATTTTGCGGCAAAACGCTCGCCGTCGTTTATACCACCGATTTTAAAAAATCCAAATATACTATTCTTCATCTTCGTCGGTCACTTCTTCGGTCTCGTCTTCAGTTTCTATCGGTTCTTCCTCCTCGGGTTCGGGAGTCGGTTCCGGTGTCGGGGTTGGAGTCGGTGTTGGTGTCGGGTCCGGAGTTACGCCCGTAAAATCTATTACCGGCGGCTGCTTATTCTTATCTATAGCTGTATCAATTCCATACGACGTGAAAAACACCACAAGTGCTCCCACCACAATCATAATCCAGAGTTTTCTGTTTACTCTTCTTGAAAAGATTGATGTAATAAGCATAACAATACATACAATTATAAGTAAAAACGAAATTATTCCAAGTGCGTCAAACATATCTGTCCCACCTTTCAATGCACCGCAGGTGCAATTCATGAGCCGCAAGGCTCAATTCATGAAAATTTAAATTTTCAATTCATGCCGAGGCAATTCATCGATTTCATGTCTAATGTATTAATTATACAACAAATAACACCGTTTTTCAATATCAACTTATATATTTTACATTTTTACAAATACTCATTTCGAGGTGACAAAAATGAATTCCATATGGACAAAGGACGTAAAAATGAAAACTTTTCCCGAACTTTCCGGCGATATGCAGGCTGATGTCGCCATCATCGGCGGCGGAATTGCAGGGATTTTATGTGCATATTTTTTATGCAGCAGAGGGATTGATGCGGTTGTTATTGAAAAAGAGCGCATCTGCGGCGGACAGACAAAAAACACCACCGCAAAAATAACGTCGCAGCACGGAGTTTGTTACGGCAGACTTATTAAACATTTTGGTAGCGATGGTGCTTTAGCATACGCTAAATCACACGAAGAGGCAATACGCCGTTATGAAGAAATTATACGTGATTTAAACATAGACTGTGATTTTGAAATTCTGCCATCGTATTTATATGCCGTTTCGGATGCCAAAATTATTGAAGATGAATATACTGCGGCAAAAAAGCTTGGTATATCCTGCAAAACAAGCCGCCACACAAACCTGCCGTTTGCGGTAAAAGATGCGCTTATGTTTGAAAATCAGGCACAATTTCACCCGCTTAAGTTTATTGATGGGATTGCACAAAATCTCAAAATATACGAAAATACCGCCGCTGTGGATGTGCGCGAAAATACTGTTATTACAAATCACGGCAAAATACAAGCAAAACATATTGTTGTTGCGTCGCATTATCCGTTTATCAATGTGCCGGGCTATTATTTTGCGCGTATGCACCAGTCACGCGCATATGCCATTGCCGCATCAGGAACCGAAAACCTTGGCGGTATGTATTACGGTGCGGACGGCGGATATTCTTTCAGGAACAGTGGCGACTACCTTATTATCGGCGGCGGCGAGCACCGCACCGGTGAAAATAAAGATGGCGGACGCTACAACGAGCTTGAAACGGCAGCAAAACGGTTTTTTCCCGGTTGCAGCATAGATGCGCGTTGGTCGGCACAAGACTGCGTGCCCATTGACGAGGTTTTGTATGCCGGATTGTACTCTCCTGCCACGCCCGATATGTATGTTGCAACAGGGTTTAATAAATGGGGTATGACAGGAGCTATGGTAAGCGCAAAGGTGGTTTGTGACCTGATTACCGGGCGCGGCAGCGAATACGAAAAACTGTATACCCCCTCCAGATTTAATATTCCGGCTTCCGCCGAGCATTTCCTTACAGATGCCGCCAAATCAGTTAAAGGGCTTTCAAAAGAATTTTTAACTGTTTCAAAAACTACTATTGACAACCTGCCGAATTCACACGGCGGCATAGTTGAACTGGATGGACACAAGGTGGGTGTGTACAAAGACGAAAATGGAAAAGCATATATTGTATCAACAAAGTGTACCCATTTAGGATGTCAGCTTGAATGGAATCCCGACGAAAAAAGCTGGGATTGTCCGTGCCACGGTTCAAGATTTGATATTGAAGGAAATCCCATTGATAATCCTGCAATGAAACCACTGGAAAGGATACACGAAAAAGGCGCAGAACGCACGAGAAAACAGTATTAAAAAGAGTTTTTTAAACTATAAGGAATTTATCCAATGTAGGAATTCGTTAATTAACGAATTCCTATTTAGAATTTCCCGTGCTACGAACAACCCTCACCTCTCGCAGTACCTATGTACAGCTTCGGGATTCGGTTTGTCCGTTCTGCATCATTTTTCGTGCATCCCGGTAAATACATCACAATGATTTGTCAAACTAAGTGCAACATTTTTTGAGTTCGGACTCAAATAAATCTACTGGTTTTTGATAATTTAAAATCTTTTTGGGCCTGGAGTTAATCAACTCCAGGTTCTTTTTTAATGTTGATGGACTTACCCTCGA
>JAFTSG010000012.1 GCA_017467445.1 Clostridia bacterium
TCGAGGGTAAGTCCATCAACATTAAAAAAGAACCTGGAGTTGATTAACTCCAGGCCCAAAAAGATTTTAAATTATCAAAAACCAGTAGATTTATTTGAGTCCGAACTCAAAAAATGTTGCACTTAGTTTGACAAATCATTGAATTTTTGCAGGAGGACGCAAAAGCCCTCCGCTACGGCACAAAAATTAATATTGCCAAAAGGTCTTGACATTAAAAACTTAAATTTGTATAATTGGGATATGACCAGTAATAAAACAGAACTAAAAGATTACCAAAAACTGAATACTTTACCTCTTCATGTTGAAGTGTGGCATCCCGACACGCCCATTCCCCTTCATTACCACGACTGTGTGGAGCTTTTGCTTGTTTCAGAGGGAAGCGCTATTTGTCAGACTGACGAAACAAGGCTTAAGTTTGCTAAGGGAGATTTGATTGTTATAAGCGGCGATTTGGCACATGCAATATACGAAGTTAAGAATTTTTCTGCGTACCGCCTTCTTTTTGATGTAACACTTCTTGACGGACTCTGTGATGAAATCAAGAATTCCTCAGGATACAACTCAATGATTTCTATGAGTAGCATAAGCTGCAGGAAATACGGATACCATAGTTCTTTAAGAGTAAACGAGTTCTATTTCAACCGCATCTCTGCTATGTTCGAAGAAATGCTATGCGAATACGAACATGGCGAATATATGCACGAAACTTATATTGTACAATGTCTTCATGTTCTTATTACTCTTATCATAAAATGCTATGACGACCGTATACACCACAAAAAAATTACCCCTGCGGACCATGCCGTTGGAATAATACAGCGTCAGCTTAACGAAAAGATTGTGATTGCCGATATTGCCAAACATTTTGGAATAACACCTCGTTATTTCCGGCAAATTTTCGAAGAAAGATGGGGCGTTACACCGACGCAATTTCTTACGGATTTGCGTCTTAGCAAAGCTAAAACCCTGCTACTTCTTACAGATATGCCAATTACTGATATTGCAATGGCGTGCGGATTTTGCTACAACAGCCATTTTTCAAATGTATTTACAAAAAGCGAGGGGGTTTCCCCCAGAGAATACAGAAAAAACCTGCAGAATTAACTGCAGGTTTTTTTATTGTATTTATTGTGGAACACAACAAGGTTCCGGGGTTCCCGCCCACAATCTTCGATTGTGCTGGCGGGTCGGGTTCTTATTTTGTTATTGTATTGATGAATGTTGCTGTTCTTTCATTTTTCGGATTTTCAAACAGCTCTTTTGCTGTTCCTTGTTCTGCAATAACGCCTTCGTCCATAAAAATAACCTTGTCCGAAACTTCTCTTGCAAAGTTCATTTCATGAGTTACTATAATCATGGTAGTATCGTGCTCGGCAAGCTGTTTTATTACCTTAAGCACCTCGCCCGTAAGCTCGGGGTCAAGTGCGGAGGTAGGCTCATCAAAGCACAGAATATCGGGACTTAAGGCAAGCGCTCTTGCAATTGCAACACGCTGTTGCTGACCGCCCGACAGCTCGCAAGGGTAACTGCTAAGCTTATCCGAAAGACCTACTTTTTCAAGAAGCTCAAGCGCATGTTTTTCAATATTTTCCGGCGTGTCCGTCTTAAGAAGCATCGGTGCAAGTGTAATGTTTTTAAGTACATTATACTGCGGAAAAAGATTAAACGACTGGAACACAAGTCCGAAATGCAGGCGCATTTCACGTATGTACTGTTCGCTCATTTTTGCTTTTTCAGAACCGTCATAAATTACCTTGTCGTTTATGGCAATTGTGCCGTTTTCTGCAAACTCAAGAAAATTAAGACAACGAAGAAGCGTTGTTTTTCCGCTGCCGGATGAACCAATAATTGAAAGCACATCGCCTTTTTCAATTGAAAAGTCTATTCCTTTTAAAACTTCGGTTTTTCCAAAGCTTTTTACTAAATTTTTTACTTCTAATATAGGCATTCTATCTCTCCTTAAACCTTATAATACGACAGTTTCTTTTCGAAATATCCGAAAACAAGTGTCAGAATGCCAACAAAGGCAAGGTAGAATACCGCCGTGTAGAACAAAGGCCACATAAGACCGTATCCTGCAAAGTTCTGTGCTGCCTGAATTACTTCCACTATCATTATAACTCGTGCCAGCGCCGTATCTTTAACAAGGGTTATTACCTCGTTAGACATTGGTGCAAGGATTCTTTTTACAACCTGCATAAGTATGATTTTAAAGAAAATCTGTGACTTCGTCATACCAAGCACTTGTCCTGCTTCATACTGACCTTTTGCAATACTTTCTATACCACCACGGTATATTTCCGAAAAATAGCAGGCATAGTTTATTACAAACGCCGCTATTACGGATGCAAAACGTGATAGCACGGGTGTTCCAAGGAGGAAGCCCGGAACATAAAAGAATATTATTACCTGAAGCATAAGCGGAACACCGCGGATAATCCATACAAATGTTTTAACCACATATCCAAGAGGCTTAAACTTTGACATCGAGCCAAATGATATTACCAAACCTAAAGGAAGCGCTAACACAAGTGTTAGCGCAAATATCAGGCATGTGTATTTAAGTCCGCCAATCAGGCTTAAAGTTACTTCCCAAAATCCCATCATTATTTTCCTTATTATTCAATAGTTTCTGTTATTTTAAGAACGTTTTCGAAACCGTATTTTTTAGCAAGGTTCATAAGTGTACCGTCTGCATCAAGTTCTTTTATAGCTACGTTAACTTTAGATGTAAGCTCGCTACCCTTTTTGAAACCAACAGCATAAATTTCAGAATCAAGTTCGATTGCTTCTACAATTGCAAGGTCTGCATAGTCGCCTTTGCCACAGATGTTCTGAGCAAGAAGAATGTCAACTACGATAAAGTCAACCGCACCGGATTTAACTTCTGTAAATGCGTTAATCTGTGCTGTTGTTGAGAAGATTTTATCTTTATCTGTAACAGATTCTGCATACGCTTCGCCTGCGCTTCCGCCTTCAACACAAGCTGTTTTACCTTTAAGGTCTTCTTCTGTTTTGAAAGCATTAACGTTTTCTGCTTTTGTTACGATACACTGCTGGTTAAGCATATATCCATATGAGAAATCAACAAGGTCAGAACGTTTGATTCCGTCGTCGGAAGAGTTTGCTGTAAATCCGTTCCATACGCAATCAATAGCACCTGAGTTGAGTTCGTTGTATTTCTGTCCCCAGTCGATAATCTGGAACTCAACATCCATACCAAGTTTTTTACCTACTGCCTGTGCAAATTCTGTTTCAAATCCTGTCCAGTTACCGTCAGCATCCTGTTCGTTCATTTTTTCAAAAATTGTTACACCACATGTAAGAACGTTGTCGCCTTTTGCTGCGTTGTTTGCACAGCCTGCCATTACTGCAACAATCATAAGTGCTGCAAGAACAATTGTTAATAATTTTTTCATTTTTCATTTCCCCTTTTTATGTTAATTATTTTTTAGGTTCCCATATTTTATTACCGTATCTGTCGGTATAAAAATACATTTTTGCATCGGTATATATTTTCACGCATGAATTATCAAGAATTTCTATTTTCTTGTATTCGGGCGGTGTGATTCTTACCCCGTCTTCTCTTATAACACCGAATTTCCCCTGTTCGGAATATGTAGCTATACCAAATTTAAAATTGCCAAGCGATTCGTAAACCGGAGATATAACCACCGACCCGTCGATATTCATATATCCGAATTTTCCGCCGCTTTTGAATACTGTACGGTTGCCCGTTATATCTGAAATAAATTCATGTTTCGGATTTACAACATACTCACCGTCGGCATTTATGATGCCATATAATCCGTCTTTTACAACAACTGCATATCCTCCGCTAAACTTGCCCGGAACGCTGTTTGTATACGGTCCAAAATCCTCTTTTGTTATAAGATTTCCTTTTTCATCTATAAGATTCCATATTTCACCGGTTTTAACAAATGTGCGGTTTTCATAAAACGCCATACCGTAGTCATAACCATTATCAATAACCTTATTTCCGGCTTTGTCGATATAATATGATGTGCCGGCACTTCCGTCCGCGTTTATTTCAGTAACAAGGCAAAGCCCGCTTTTAAACGAATGTCTGCCGCTGGAATGATAAATATTTGGAACAATAAGCTCCCCTTTTGTGTTTATAAAGCCTATTTTTCCGTCTTTAGAAACAGCCGCAAGCCCTTCCGAAAAATCATATACCATATCATACACAGCTTCAATTTTTTCACCGGTTTTTATGTTTATAAATCCGCTTTTGTTATTTCTTTTATAAATAACAAAATCTTCACTCAAGTTAGATGAAATTGTTTCGTCCGTAATAAACACAAAATTAAGACTGCTGTTCAAAAAGCCCTGTTTGCTACCGGTTTGTGCATAATACAGTCCGTAATTCGCAAGCGAAGCAATATCGTAAATATTGTTTTTAAAAACAACCCCCGACTGATTTGCAAAACAATATCCTCCTTCAACAGGTACTATAAGCAAATCGTGAGGTGTATTTACATCAGCACTGTAAGTCATATCTGGGTTTGCCGTTACATTGCGGGTTTGAACCCCTTTATGCTCTATGTACTCCATAACGCCGTAAATAGCTATGCCCACGATGCAAATTACTGCAAGCACTATAGCCAGAATTCTTATATATCTCTGATTCATAATTTTCCCCTCCATACTAACCTGGGTTGTCCGGTCCTTTTTCGGGATACAAAAATTGTGATACAATAAATTTTAACATATATATATAATATTGTCAAGTTTTTATCCCTGTTTTTGCATTTTTATGCAACAAAAAATGCGGAGTATACAGAAACGTAACTCCGCATATCGCCTCTAATACAGAAAATATTCCCCGCTTTCATCTATTACGGCACACAGTGCACGAAATCTTTTTCCGTCAAGATTCACATTATGTGAATATTCTTCAAGCTCTCCAAAAAGGTTTTCCTCATCAGACGCTTGCAAAATTGCAATTGCAATATGTATTCCGCCGTCCTTTTTCATCCCCAGAACATAATGTCCTCTGCGGGCTATGGCTCTTCTTACACTATCCAACGACAAAACATGCATAACAATTGAATATTTATACACCGAATAATATCCGTTTATTCTTTTCCATTTAAATCCGCCGCCAAAATAATTATCCCGGGTAAGCTCGTGAGGAAAAAACTCCGAAACCTCGTCGTCGGGATAAAGCAACTTTTCTGCCGTTTTCTTTGCGTTTTCTTTTCCTCCCCAGAATTCAATTTTTTCTCCTCTTGTTATTATTACACCACTTAAATTTTCCGGTTTTCTATACGCAAACTTTTCCCTTCCGCCCGTCATACTTCCTATACGACAAAGCTTGTCGTCCGCTATGACATACACCTCAAAAACCTCATTATCACCAAGCGGTTTATGATTTTTTATATCCACATCTGCAAAGCCTTTTTCAAGTTTAACGACTCCGCCTGCTCCCGTATCAGTGTTCAGTATATAACATTTTTTATTCATATTTCACGTCCTTTTAGCTGTAGTATTTTGTAATTCCATTAAATATCGCTCCTGCAAGCTTGTTCTGATATTCCTCGGTTTTAAGACGTGCCAAATCCTTTTCATTGGAAAGAAATCCACATTCCACAACCACAGACGGAATAGTTGTTTCACTTAGTATAAATATGTTTTTTGACCCGTCCTTTGCCACTCTTATATTATCAGGATCTTCCTTACACACCTCACTCTGAATATAATCTGCAAGCTGTTTTGACCCGCTCGAATTAGAATAAAACACCTGTGTGCCGAAATACTGCGGGTCAGAAAATGTATTCATATGTATACTCACAAATGCTTCCACATCATATTCGTCAATCATCTTTTTTCTGTTTGCCAGGTCGGCAACCTTACGCTGACGGTTTGCATCATCTTCAGGTGTGCTTAAGGATATGTCCTCCGTTCTTGTCATAAATACCGTACATCCGCTTTGTTCCAATAGCTTTTGAAGTTTAAGTGCCACTTCAAGATTAAGGTCTTTTTCGGCGGTATTATCCGTACCAATAGCCCCGCCGTCGGGTCCGCCGTGTCCTGCATCAATTATAATTACCCTGTTCGCCGTAGGCAGTGCCGACACCTTATCCGTTCCTCCCCCAATACCCGAAACAAGTGCAACAGCCACAAGTGCTACCACCGCTACAATTGCTACTATTTTTCGTTTTATTACAATTACCATACCACAGATTCCTTTCATTTTTTGCAAATAAGATATTAAATTTTATTCCAAAAAATGTGCAAATATGCCCTCATTCACGCATATTTACATATGTTTCGGGATTTTGCCAAAAACCCTTGACATCCACAAGATATTGTGGTATAATATTCATATAAAGACAAGATGTAGGTAGGAGTTGGTTCCAATGGGTCACAAGTTAGAGTGCATTCGTGAAAGTCTTGAAAAGGAGATTGGTAACAAAGTTCGCGTAACTACCAAAGAGGGCCGCAAAAAAATTGTAGTCCGCCGAGGTGTTATCGAAAAGACATACCCAAGCCTGTTCGTTGTTCGTTTTGAAAACAGATCTGACAGCGAAGATTGTCGTACATCATTCAGCTACATAGACGTACTTACTCATAATATTGAACTTGCAATTTACAAACCAACAACAGCTTAAGTCGAGTGCCGGCCGTGTGCATTTTTGCTCACGGCTTTACTTTATTTCTTAGGAGATGACAACAATGGTTTCTACAGTCAAAAGCCTTGGAATATGGGGAATTGACGGTTATATAATTGACGTTGAATGCAGTGTTATGCCGGGAATGCCGTCGTTTGACATTGTAGGTCTTCCCGATACCGCCGTTAAAGAATCAAAAGAACGTGTAGTGTCCGCCATAAAATATATGGGATTTGATTTCCCTCTTGGCAAGGTAACAATTAACCTTGCACCAGGGAACATCAAAAAAGAAGGTTCAGGTTTTGACCTGCCTATAGCACTGTCAATTCTTATTGCCTCAGAGCGGATAAAAGTGGCTAATATTTCAAATACCGTCTTTGTAGGCGAACTTTCACTCAAAGGCGAACTTCGACCGGTAAACGGCGTTCTTCCAATGGTTATAGGCGCTCGAAAAGGTGGATTTGAAAATGTTGTTCTTCCGATCAAAAATGCAAAAGAAGCGTGTGTAGTAAAGGATATGAACATTTTTGAAGCACCATCTTTTTATGATGTTATTGCACATATAAGCACTCAGCAGGAATTAAATAAAGTTGCCGCTACCGAAGATATGTTTTCTACAGATAATATCTACAACTGTGATTTTGCTGACGTAAAAGGTCAGGAAACCGTAAAACGCGGTCTTGAAATTGCCGCAGCCGGCGGTCATAACTGCCTTATAGTATGATACATATACACGGTTAATGTAAATGCCCATAAAATAAGGGGTTTGAGAGATGATATGCTTTTAAAAATAGCCTAAATTTTGACCTTTTAAAACACCTTATTTCTGACGGATATTTAAAATTACAATGTTTTTTGACACCTTGATTTTTAAATCAAAGGTGTTATTTTTTACTTATAGAGACATTCATAAAATAACTTAACATATATAAGCACCTAATCTAACATATACATAATTATCTTGAGGGACAAAAACCTAATTTAAAGTAAATAAGAATAAAGGGGAGATTAATTATGTATGGGTTAATAGGTATGCAAAAGTTAGGAAAAAGAAATATGTATATGGTTAGTAGATTAGGAACTAATGAGGTCAAATTACTTTCAAGAGAGGCTATAAAACCAATGTTGTTAAAGAATATGATTGTTAATGCAGTTTGGGATAATAAGGTAGTTATGACCTATGAAATATGATTTAAAACAATAAAGGACACCATTGCTGGTGTCCTTTATTGATGTTATGAAAGCATTGATAAATACCTATTATTTAGTTTTTCAACATAGTTCTTAATTTGAGTCATTACACTTATTTTTTCAAGACCTAAATCAGGGTTAAAGCCCATTACAGCAGAAAATGTATCATTGTTTTCTATTGCTTCTTCTATCAAATTATTATCTTCAATAACATTCAGCAGAAAAGGTAATCTAACATTTCTATGTATTTCAGGTTTAACCTTTCTCTGTGCTGCTCTTATTTCATCATAGAGCATATTTTCAGTATCAAAAACACATTCTGAATTATCATCAGTAGAGTTAAAGTCAGGTAATCTATTTATAAGTGTGACAGTAGGAAGAGTAATTTTACATTCTTCCAATACTTCTAATGAGTGCTGTGTATCTTTGAGAATGGGTATTAAAACAGTTTTAGGTGGTATTCCACCTTTTGAATTGACTGTTTCTCCTGCAACAATAATTTTATCTAATAAATTAAGTACTTCATCAGGCTTATATTTTTTCTTAATACTATCACATAAATTGATTTCCTTATATATACATTCAAAGATTTTATCAATTCTTTCCTTGATTTCAACAGGCAGAAGTGTAAGTTGCTTTGCCTTTTCTTTTAGGTCATTAATTCTATTTTGAATACTTGCAATTTCTTGGTACTTATCCTATTTTTCTTCTTCACTAAACTTAACATATTTCATCATACCAATTAAGTTCTCACGTGCTGTTTCCTGATTCTCTATTTCAGCCTTGATTTGTTTTATTTCTGCTGATTCATACATTGTTGGATTTTCAAGTAATGAAATATATTGCTCTAATACTGTAATAAGATTAGTTAGGATGATTTCAAAATCATTTCTTATCAGCCATTGTAAATCACCTTCACATAATTGTTTTATCCAATTATTAAGTTTAGTTTTATATAAGTTATTGCAATTACAAACAGATGCTCCTTCAGACGCTTTTGTAGAACATTTGAAAAAACCAGAACCACCATTATTATCATACCTAAAAGTATTGTGACAATATCTACATTCTAATATATTCTTAAAACTGTGTGTAGGGATTCTTTTACCTTTTACATTATTATTTTCTTTACCACAACATTGTCTTTTCTTGATAGCTTCTTGTGCTGCATAGAACTTTTCAGGTGGTATTAGCATAGGAATATCCTCAGTTTCAAGTAACTCATAATTTTCATTAACAACACTATATGAGAACTTTTGTGAGAGTAAAATCGAGCCTGTTGTGTATTTATTTGGTGTATTTACTCCCATATATTTTTCATTTTTCCAAATATTACGAATTGTGCTATGAGGATATGGTTGTGGTGGACCATCATAGTCTTCGTCTTGAGGAGCATAGTAACCCTCTGAAAAGAGAATTTTACTTGTTTCTTTAGCACCATAATCAATACATAAGTCAAACATCCTTATAATGGCAGGTCCATGCACAGGATGTATGGTGTAATACGCCTTTCTCTTTTTTGTTACAGGATGATATTCATAGCCTGTTAGTTTTCCAGATACAATGTTTTCTTCTCCACGAAGTTCATTATATAATGCCATATCTCTACTTCTTGTTTCTGAAAAGGCTCTATCTTTCGCCAAGTGTGTTCTTATAGCATCCATATCACTTGGATTTGCTGTTGATTTATCAATATCAATGAAATAGACAGTTACGCCTGCTTTCTTTAAATCTTCAAGTAATCCTTCCGCATTTGCTGTATTCCTACCGAATCGCGATGTGCTTTTTATCCAGATTTCTGTGAATTGCTTCTTCTCACTTTTCTTCTTATTAACGTGAGTAACAAGTTTTTTCTGCTTTAAGTATTCATTTTTATACTTTTTATCAGGATGTGGTATATTCTCATAATCAATAAACTCAACATCAAGACCAGCATCTTCTAACATTCTTACAAAGTCTTTTCTGTTATAACTTGTACCACTCACACCATAATCTTTATAACCAGCAACAATTTTATATTCAACATTAGGATTTTCTCTTTGCTTTTTTGAAATTACAGACTGAAAGTACTTAGGCTGTTTCAAGAAAGAACTGATTTGAGCTTCCTTTTTCGTGGATACGCGCCAATATAGACAGATATATATAATAGTTTTCTTTACTTTACTCATTATATTCCCCCTTAATTTTAAGATATAGTTATCCCATTGTAGGGTTTAAAATTATAACTCTTCTTTTGATATTTGCCAAGACATTTGACCTGTTTTCAGAAGAATGCCCAGCAGAAACATATACAATTTTATGCTTCTGCTGAAAGTAGAGTTATATTTTGGGTTTAACATAGTAGAGTCTTGTCCCACATATTGATGCATTAGATATTTCATTGATATGTAGTTTAACCCAACTAAAATCTACTTTTTCTTCTGAATTGTCAGTCAAATTAACTGCAACATAATAATTATTTCTATGAAATCCAGTCTTTTCTCTTATAAAAACAGTCTTTCCATGAGGAAATGATTGCATTATCATTAGAAATTGCAAATAAGTTTGATGAAATTTATGAAAATAAAGAAACTTCTTCTTATATAGAGAAAAAGATAGATTGCTCTTGTAAGAATAGAAATAAAATGTTGGGTATAATAGACTTCTTTAATCGTCATATGCAAATCATAGAAAATAAATTTGAGATTTATAAATCTTCTTCTGCTGATAGTTCAAATGATAAAAAGATTTGTAAATTGGATGTTTTAAAATTACAGTTGGAACTGTCTAAACAAAAGGGTTTCTATTTGATGTTTAAGGAAAAGAGTAAAATTGTAGTTCAGGAAGATTTGTTAATAGTTTTTGCTCAAGTGGTTCAGGAATTAAATAAAAAGAGAGATTTTGTGGTTAATGTTATGCATCTGCTTAAAGGGTTGAAAGAATTTTCGCAATTAGATTATGTTACAAATATGGAAGAACAAATAATTGCCTCCTGCTATTCTTTGTTATATGAGGAATTGTTAAATATATCGTTGATATGTGAGTAGGTGGTATTATGGAAAATACTAAAAAGCAGCAGATAATAGACTTATTCTTATTGGGTTATTCAAAAGGTATTATTTCTGAAATGGTGGATACAAGTGAAGGCTATGTAGGAAAGATTGTATCTATCTATTTGAAGGAAAAAGGAATTAAATTGCAATCAGAATCAATGATAACTAAACAAAAAATCAAGTTTTATCTTAATTCAGGTATAGGTGAATAATGATAAGTCAAAATTATTTGGAATGACAATGAGAATTGTCATTCCATTTTTTTATTTAGGCATGTGTCATTGAGAGCAGCTACAGAAAAACAAACAGTTTTAAAGGACAACTACATCAAAATATTTTAGAATGACATAAAAAAATAATTTAAAGGAAACAGAACCTTTATGGGTTGTGGTATGTTTAAGAAAAACAGGGTTGTTGGAAGAATAGAAGATGTCCTCCCTGAAACACTTAAACTTTATGATTTTTCCTTTGCTGACTTCCATTATCCTTATATGGTAAATGGCAAAGAGGAATCTTCTGACAATATTTATGATGTTTATGAAAAAGCATATAAATTTGGTAAGTTTTTTGAGGTTTTAGAATCTCGTATGATGTATAGCAGTCAACAAAAGCGCATAATTAGAAAGTTGCAAAGGTTAGGTGAAAAGAATGGGTAAGATTATTTTTATGACAGAACAGGATATAGAAAGAAAATATAACAGTCTTGTTGAAAGATTAAGTAATTCAACTGATAACATAGAACTTAAAGGACTTAAATTGGAAGGTTTGTATGAAATATTTAAGGCAATAAATAGTTATCTGTATCAGGGATTTGATGCTTTGCTTGTTATGGGTATTCTTGATAAAAAGTTTGAAAACTTGACTAATTCACATAATGAAGAAGAAGTCAATGAAGCAGTTAAATTAAGCACATGCCATTTCACAGAAAAAGGTGTTGAGGTTAATAAATGTCATATTCCTGCAGAAGAATTGATATTGCTGCAAATTGCAAGTAATATGCATCCACTCAACCAAAGGGCACAGAAAAGGTACAGACACTTATATAGACAATGCTTTGGAAGTAGATTGGTGGTGTCATAATGGCACAGGAAGAAAAGGATATGTATTTTGTTTCAATTAGAAATCCTCAATTGCCTTTACAATCAGGATATGAAGAGTATATAGCAACAGCAGAAGATTTTAAGAAATACTGTAATGAAGTATTTGAATTAGACAACAATAATGAATTGGACGATTTTCTTCTTTCTTCATATTTAAGGGCAAAGGTTAAAGTGGAGGTTATACAAGAAACATATAATGAGGATAGAACAATTGAAGGTTTTAGGAGAATTGTAGAAACTTCAAAAGGGTCAATAAAAGTTGCTTATACTGCGTATAGGGAGAATCGTGTTTATGTTAGAGCAGGAAATGTATATTTGAGGGGTTATAGAGTGTTCTTTTCAAATCTGTGTACTGATAATAGTGATGGATTTGAACCATTGAATAAACTTGATAATGGTGGAAATATTGAGGTATTACAATGGAATACAAGACCTTGTAGAAGAGGTATTCAATACATAAATAATAAACTTCAAAATATTCTTTTTATAATTGATGCAGTATATAAAAGCAAAAAACAAATGGAGTATGATATAAACCATCCTAAACCTATCAATTTAGAAAAGTTCATAATTGCCTTGTTATAAACAAAAAAAAGAACGGGATTTCCCGTTCTTTTTTATATACAGATTGATATATTATACCATATTGAATGTAAAAAATCAATACAAAAATCAACTATTTTTGGTTTTCTATTGCAAAATTGATATCAAGGTGCTATAATATAAAGATGAAAAAGTATGATGTATTGAGGGTTGAAAGCTGAATAGAGAAAGGACGGGTATAATGATAAAAGTAAATAAAAAATTAAAATATCCGTCAGTAGTGGTCTTGTTTTGTAGTAAAAATCATATGATTTTTACATTATGTATAAATAGAAAAAAGCCTTGTAATCATAAGAAAACAACAACCGTGTATATGTATTCAACTATACTTATGATAGGTACACCCGGTTCGGGTAAATCAATGCTTGCAAGCAGGCTTCCCACCATACTCCCCGACCTCACATTCGAAGAAGCTCTTGAAGTTACAAAAATACATTCAATTGCCGGACTTTTAAATGAAGAAAAAGCGTTTATCAATACTCGTCCGTTCCGCACACCGCATCATTCCACATCAACAATAAGTCTTGCGGGCGGTGGAAGAGTTCCAAAACCAGGCGAGGTCAGCCTTGCACATAACGGAGTTCTGTTCCTTGACGAATTTCCCGAATTCAATAAATCAGCACTTGAAATACTGCGTCAGCCTATTGAAGACAGAACTGTCACAATTTCAAGGGTAAATGCAACAATAACATATCCGTCGGACTTTATGCTTATTGCCGCAATGAACCCTTGTCCGTGCGGATATTTCGGCGATAAAAAACATCATTGTACCTGTACAACTGCACAGATACATAAATATACAAGCAAAATCAGCGGACCTATTTTAGACAGAATTGATTTGCATATTTTTGTTGAACCTGTAGAATATTCACAGCTGACAAGCAATGAAAAAGCGGAAAGCTCCGCCGAAATCAAAAAACGCGTTAACAAAGCACGTAAAATTCAGGTGGAAAGGTATAAAGAACTTGGTATTTATTCCAATGCAAGCCTTGATTCTCAGGATTTAAATACCTATTGTAAGCTTGATGACACTGCAAAGAAAATTCTCGAATCAGCATTCACAAAGCTTGGACTTTCGGCAAGAGCATATACAAGAATTGTAAAAGTGGCAAGAACAATCGCCGACCTTGCCGGCGAAGAAAATATAAGCTTTGAACACATTTCCGAAGCAATTCAGTTCCGTACACTCGACAGACAAATATTCGGATAAAAAAAGGGTTATCGCATATGCGATAACCCTTTTTTAACTTTTTAAAAGTTATTTCATTGAATTTTCGTAAGATTCAATCATTTTTTTAACCATCTGACCACCGATAGAACCGGCCTGTCTTGATGTTAAATCTCCGTTATAACCCTGTTTTAAGTTTACGCCAACTTCATTGGCTGCTTCCATTTTGAATCTGTCCATAGCTTCGTTAGCTTCAGGAACCATTCTACGACTTCTACTTGCCATAATATAAATTCACTCCATAAATCTAAATAATTTTTTCACACTTTGTCAGTGCATTTATATTTTGCGCGAAGTTTATCGTATTATGCTGGTAATTGATTACATATTTTTAAAATTTAAAACAAAGAAAGAGGACAAGCATTACGCTTATCCTCAAAAGTAGTATTTTTAATTACATATTTTTAAAAAATTTATCGTGGATAACGGAAACTGCACGTTCAGAATCTTTTTCGTCGATAAGCACGGAAACTTTGATTTCTGATGTAGAAATCATTTTAATGTTGATTCCCGCTTCAAAAAGAGCTTCAAACATTGTTGCAGCAACGCCCGGATTGTTAACCATACCGGAACCTACGATTGAAACTTTGGAAACATTATCTGTATGTTTAATTTCAGCAAAACCGATTGCTTCTTTATTGTCATTAAGAATTTCAAGTGCTTTTTCAAGATGCTTTTCAGCAACTGTAAAGCTGATATCCTTTGTGTTATCTCTTCCGATTGACTGAAGGATTATATCAACATTGATATTTCCTTTTGCCAGAACTGAAAATACTTTAAATGCAATACCCGGTGTGTCAACAAGTCCTACCAGAGCAATTCTTGCAACGTCATTATCTCTTGCAACGCCTTTAACCAACATTTTTTCCATTTTAACTACCTCCATCACTTTAGTTCCTTCAACTTTGCTGAAGCTTGATCTTACACTCATATTAACATTGTATTTTTTTGCCATTTCAACCGAACGGTTGTGAAGTACGTTTGCACCAAGGCTTGCAAGTTCAAGCATTTCGTCGTAAGAAACTTCTTCAAGTTTTCTTGCATCTTTAACAATTCTCGGGTCAGCTGTGTAAACGCCGTCAACGTCTGTATAGATTTCGCACAAATCTGCTTTAAGAGCTGCTGCAAGAGCAACTGCAGTTGTATCACTTCCGCCACGTCCGAGTGTTGTTATATCGTCATATTTATTGATTCCCTGGAAGCCTGCAACAATTACAATACGTTTTTTGTCAAGCTCCATACGGATTCTTTCTGCATCAACCTTATGTATTCTTGCTTCGCTGTAGTGAGAGTCGGTTTTCATTCCAACCTGCCAGCCGGTAAGTGAAATTACAGGGTAACCAAGTTTTTCAATCGCCATTGCAAGAAGTGAAATTGTAATCTGCTCACCTGTAGAAAGGAGCATATCCATTTCTCTTTTTGAAGCATTTTCGTTAATTTCGGCTGCTTTTTCAATAAGGTCATCTGTTGTATCGCCCTGTGCGGAAACAACTACAACAACCGAATTTCCTTCTTTATACGTATCCGTTATTCTGCCGGCTACATTAAATAGCTTTTCGGCATCGGCAACGGAACTGCCGCCAAATTTCTGAACAATTAATGACATATATTAATCCTCCCTTATGAATTCAAAACTCTTATAACTTTTGTTGTAATACCAAGTTTTTCGGTTTTTGCTTTTATTTCGCCAAAAGTCATTTCTCCGGTTATAAACGCCACTTCATCGCCTTCTTCAGCACATGTTATGTTACCAAATTGTGCACGAAGCGCATCTTTTTCAGACGATTTTACTTTAACAAAATATGCAGTTTTTGTTTCGTTTATATCAATTACATAATTGTCTTTTCTTTTGTCCCATACGCAAATGCTTTCAGTTCCTTCGGAAATTGCAATATCAATTACATCCGCAACAACTGCGCTTGCAGTAGGTTCTTTTCCGGCACCTCTGCCGTAGAAAAGTGTTTCATCAACCATATTGCCTTTAACAGATATTGCATTAAATACGCCGTTTACGCCTGCAATAAGGTGATTTTTGGAAACAAGCATCGGACTTACCCATATTTCAATTTTATCGCCCACTTTTTTACTGTGACCGATAAGTTTGATACCGTATCCCATTTTTTCGGCAAGTACAGTATCGGAAAGTGATAGGCTTGTTATTCCCTCTACACTGATTTTATCAGGGTCAACCTCGCATCCGTATGCAAGAGATGACAAAATTGCAATTTTACGGCAAGCATCTGTCCCCTCAACATCCGCAGCGGGATTTGCTTCCGCATATCCTTTTTCCTGTGCGCTTTTGAGTGCCACGTCAAAATCCATACCATTCTGCATCTGTGTAAGAATGTAGTTTGTTGTGCCGTTGAGAATACCCGAAATTTCGGTTATTTCGTTTCCGGCAAGACATCTCGCCATTGGTCTGATAACAGGAATTCCGCCACCTACACTTGCTTCAAACAGATACTTAACGCCATTTTTCTTTGCAAGTTCAAGAAGCTCAAACCCATGTGTTGCAACAAGCTCTTTATTTGATGTTACAACACTCTTCCCTGCGGCAAGAGCGCGTTTTGTAAACTCATACGCAATAGTTGCGCCGCCAATTACTTCCGCAACAATATCAACTTCCGCATCGTTTACTATATCATCAAAATTTTTGGTAAACAAATTCTTTTCGGGATGGTCATCAAAATCTCTGATGTCAAGAACATATTTAATATCAAATTCTTTTCCGGTTTTACGCGAGATCTCCTTTGCGTTTGTGCGAAGTACTTCATACACGCCGGAACCGACTGTACCAAACCCCAGTATTGCTACTTTTGACATAAACTTCCCTCCATTTTGTCATACGTATACTGATATATCATAACACATTCTCCCATAAATTGCAATAGTTTATTAAATAAATATTGAAATTATTAAAATAATGTGATATTATAGTATGAAAAGGAGGAAATGAAAATGAAATACTTGGTATTACTTGGCGACGGAATGGCAGATTTGCCACTTCTCGCTTATGATAATAGAACACCGCTTGAAATCGCATCTACACCGCAGTTTGACGCACTTGCCAAAAAGGGCACAGTTGGTCTTGTGAAAACTGTTCCGGCAACTCTTCCGCCGGGAAGTGACGTTGCAAACCTTGCTGTTATGGGATATAACCCCGACGAATATTACACGGGTCGTTCTCCTCTTGAAGCAGCATCAATCGGTGTTGACCTTAAACCCGACGATTATACATTCAGATGCAATCTCGTAACACTGTCAGGCGAAGAAAATTACGAAGACCGCACAATGATTGACTATTCCGCAGGCGAAATCTCAACAGCAGAAGCAGCAGAAATAATCAAAACAATAGGCGAAAAACTCGGCACGGAAATTATGGAATTCCACCGCGGAATTTCATACCGTCATTTGCTTGTATGGCACGGTGCAAAAGAAGATTTCAATCTTACACCGCCGCACGACATTTCCGATAAAAAGATTAAGGACTACTTGCCGAATGTTCCCGCACTTCTTGATTTAATGAAAAAAAGTGCAGAAATTTTAAAAGATCATCCAGTAAATATCGACCGCATAAAACGTGGTCTTAATCCTGCAACATCAATTTGGCTGTGGGGTGCAGGCACAAAACCGGCACTTTCTCCGTTTAAGGAAAAATACGGTCTTAACGCAAGCGTTCTTTCCGCAGTTGACCTTGTTAAAGGTATCGGTAAATGTGCCGATATGAACGTTGTTGAAGTTCCTAATGTTACAGGAACAATTGATACGGATTTTGAAGGCAAAACAAATGCCGCAATAAACGAGCTTAAAAACGGCGCCGATTTTGTATATCTTCATTTTGAAGCGCCCGACGAATGCGGTCACCACGGCGATCCGGAAGGCAAAATCAAATCAATCGAATATCTTAACAGCCGCGTGCTTACACATATTCTTGATGCGTTTGCCGATATGGGCGAAGACTATACACTTCTTATTATGCCCGACCATCCGACACCTATCGCACTTAAAACACATACCCGCACAGAAGTTCCGTTCCTGCTTTACAGAAGTAATAACGAAACGGACCATCCATGTTGTACATATGACGAAAAATGCGCAAAGAAATGCGGCGTGTACATAGAAGAAGGACATAAACTTCTTTCAATGATAATAAATAACGAAATATAATGGAAAACGCAGGGAATTAACCCTGCGTTTTCATATTTTCATATTTGAGTTTTGTTGCCATACCGCCGCGTATGTGACGTTCCTGTTTGTTTTCCATAAGCACCGCCCTTGCCCGTTGCGCCAAAGACGGATTTATATTAATAAGCCGTTCCGCTATGTCTTTATGTACGGTTGATTTAGATACACAAAACTTCTTTGCGGCACTGCGTACGGTGGTTTTATTTTCAATGATATAGTTAGCAAGCGTAACGGCTCTTGTTTCGATGTAATCTTTCATATGAACAAATCCCCTTTTTGACTTTTTCTACATTATATGTCCGTAAGGATTTGTTTATGAAAGTTAGGCTTATGCAAAACGCAATTTTGTATGACCCGTCTTTTACCACACAAACGGTATCAATCTATATTTTACTTTCTCTTTATATTTCGTGTATCCGCCAAGCTTTTTTTCAAGAAATTCTTCTTCATATTTAATCCTTTTTGAAATGATAAAAGGATACGCAAGAAAAACCAGAAACGAATAAACTGAGCCGAGAATTATCGGCATAGATAAAAACAAAAATATAGTAGCAGTGTACATAGGATGCCTTACAATACTGTACAGTCCCGTATCTATAACCTTTTGATTTTCCTGAACCTCTATGGTGCGAGAAAGGTATTTATTTTCCCGTATAACCTCGGCATAAAGAAGATGTGCCAGAAGAAATACCACAGTGGCTATTATCACAACGCTTTTCGGCAGATTGCTCCAGCCAAACCTGAAGTCAAGACCGGAAGTAATAAAGCCAGCAATAAACATAAGGCTGCTTAATTTAACAACAATATTCTGCTCCTTTTGCTTTTCCTTTGCGTTTAGCCTAAGTTTTAAAAACTTCGGTGATTTAAACATCATAATAATACCTGCAATAAACATCGGCACAAATAAAACTGACATTAGAAGAATACCGTTTGGAAAGAAAAATGTGCCTGCAGGTAAAAATATCAAAATTCCCACCAATATAATTCCGGATACTATTTTTGTTATTGCCTGAACAAATAATTTTATTGTCATAATTTCCTCACCGTCTCATCCAACCCAACGTTTTCTGTACTTTTGTTTTCATAATATCCTGTATTTATCATATATCATAAAAAGTAATCTTTTTTATATTTCTTCAACTTTAATAAGACTTGTTGTGCCGGGCTGGCCTGTTGTGTTACCCCCGGTTATTACTATTCTGTCTCCTTTATTCAGGTGCAGGACTTCTGCGGCAATTTTCTTTGCGGTATAGAAAAGCACATCAGTAGATGAAAACTGCTCGCACATTGCCGGAATTACGCCCCACGAAAGTGCAAGCTTTCTATATGTTTTCTCGTTTGTTGTAAGCCCGATTATCGGTACAGGCGAACGGAAACGCGACACCATTCTTGCTGTCATTCCCGACAGAGAACATGCAACAATTGCTTTTGCATCAAGGTCAATTGCCATTCCGCAGGTAGAATGTGAAATGGCATCCACTGCATTTCTTATCTGGAAATCCGCACTGTAATATCTTTTCTTATATCTTATGTTTTGTTCTGTTGTTTCCGCTATCTTTGCCATTATTTCAAGCGAACGGACGGGGTATTTCCCTGCTGCTGTTTCACCCGAAAGCATAATTGCACTTGTGCCGTCATACACAGCGTTTGCCACATCGGAAATTTCCGCTCTTGTAGGTCTTGGATTATTAATCATCGACTCAAGCATTTCCGTTGCTGTGATTACCCTTTTACCAAGAAGACGGCATTTTGTAATCAGCTTTTTCTGTATTGCCGGAAGCCAGTCAAACGGAACCTCTACACCCATATCGCCACGGGCTATCATTATACCGTCGCAATACTGACATATTTCTTCTATATTATCAAACCCTGACTGATTTTCAATTTTTGCTATAAGCTCAATGTTTTCCGCCCCGATTTCTTTCAGGTAGTTATGAACATCAATCAAATCCTGTTTGTTTGATACAAACGAGCAGGCAATATAATCCACATCATTCTGCAAGCCGAACAAAATATCCTGTTTATCTTGTTCGGACAGATATTTCTGCTTCATTACCTTACCGGGGAAACTCATACTTTTTCTGTCCGAAAGCTCGCCTCCGCAAAGAACCCTGCAGATTATATTATTTCCTTCAATCGTTTCAATTTCAAACGACAACAGTCCGTTATTAAGCAGGATTGTATCGCCTGCTGACAGTTCTTCGGTAAGCTTAGGATAGCTTACGGACACCACTTTTTCGTTACCTGTCACTTCTTCTGTGGTAAAAACAAACTTATCCCCGTCGGAAAGCGTAATTTTGCCGTTTTCAAACGTTTTTATTCTATATTCCGGTCCTTTTGTATCCAGCATAATTGCAACTGGAATGTCAAGCTCTTTTCTTACCTCTTTTACTATATCTATTTTACGCTTATGGTCAGCATGTGTATTATGGGAAAAATTAAGTCTTGCAACATTCATTCCCGCTTTACAAAGTTTGGATATAACCTCTTTTGTTTCACTTGCAGGTCCGAGCGTACAAACTATTTTTGTTTTGCGCATTTTCTTCCTCCTCTTACTTATGTATTATTATGATTATACCGCATTTTCTCTTATTTAGCAAGAAAAAATGTGATGCCTCAAAAGCATCACATTTTTACATTTGTTTATTTTTTTGTTGGTGCAGGGTCGTCTTCAAAGCGTTTTTCCTTGAAAAGTATAGATATTGACCAAAGTCCGGCAAGACCAACAACAGCAAAAATAATTCTGCTGATTATGGAAAGCTGTCCGCCGAATAACCAGCCGACTGCGTCAAAACCGAAGATACCTATACTTCCCCAGTTTAAAGCACCTATGATTACGAGTGCGAGTGCCAAATTATCCATAAACATTTTCCTCCGTATATACGGGAATCCGTATAGAAAAAATTTCGGGTTCTCTTTACCCTTGTTTATTATTTTCAGCACTTATACAAAATATACATAAAAATAAAAACCCCGCCATGCCGTAGTGTAGGCTACTCAAACCTGCCCTAAAGCAGGTGGGTATTTCCCGTTTGCATTATAAGTCCCCTGGCACGCCAAAAGGCGCGGGGGCATTTACGCCGCAACCGGAGAGTCAATTCCCGTATTCTGAGTGTTGGTTTAAGTACACCGTTACTACTAACATTGCAGGGATGTTTATTTGTTTCTATTATACTACGTTTTTTTAAGAATTACAACAGGAAATATCAGTCTTCTTCAAATTCAAAAACGTCTTTGTTGTTTTCTTTGAAGATTTCGTATACTGCTTCCACAACATCTTCGTCAGTTACTGTAAGAAGTGAATCTTCATCTTCTGTTTCGCCTTCTTCAAGAAGCATAATTACAACACCTGCATCTTCGTCTTCAACAGGAATCATAACAACATAAAGATTTCCTTCGTATTCTACATTGTCAAGAAACTCAAACTCCACGTCGTTTCCGTCTTCATCTGTAAGAACTATTATAGTATCCTCTTCTTCAATATTATTCATGTCTTTTTCTTCATTAATCATTGCAACTTTCTCCTTATTTTTAATTTTTATCCAAATAAGCCTGCAGTAAAATAACCGCCGATACTGTATCGACCACATTTTTTCGTTTTTTACTGCCGGACATAGATACATCATTTAAAATGCGGTGCGCACTTACCGTTGAAAGACGTTCATCAATAAACTCATATTCAACATTTGTTACGGCTTTTATTTTTTCAGCAAACTCACGTACAAGAGCCGCCGTTTCACCCTCTGTGCCGTCCATATTAAGGGGCAATCCGTAAATCACTTTTTCCGCATTTTCGGACGTTATGATTTCCGCTACCTTTTCAAGCTGAACACGAAAGTTTTTTTCGTGAACTGTTCCTATCGGCGTGGCAAGCATTCCAAGAGCATCGCTTCTTGCCATACCGATTCGTGCCTTTCCGTAATCAATGGAGACTATTTTCATTTTTACCCTCCATAAGGTCTATTGCAATTCGTGCATTTGCTTCTGCCTTTTCTTTGAATTCCTGCACTCTTTCCGCAAGGTCTTCTTTAATTTGTGCCGCATTTTCCACACATTCGTCAATCATTGCTTTATAATCTCCGCCTTCAAGGGCGCGCGGGTCAATATAATACGGCTGACCAAGATATTTCTGGAAGCTGCTTACCTTCGGGTCGTATGCAATTCCTATACACGGAACCGCCTGCATTGTTGCATAAATAAGCATATGAAGTCTTACCGAAATTACCATTTCACTTTTTGCAACAAGCCCAAGCATTGTTGACAGGTCAAGACGTCTGCTTATGAACACACCTTTTTTCTTCATTGCCATTACAATATTTCTGCCTACGGACGCATCGTACGGATACTGCATCGGTATAAACAGAGGTGTAATGTTATATTTTTCGGCAATATAGTCTGCCATTTTTGCACAAAGTTCATTAAAGTTTTCGGGTGCATTTTTCCATTTGCGCACAGATATGCAGGCATAGGGTTTTCCCTCTTCTATCCCTGCTCCTTTAAGTATTTCTTCTGCTGCAAATTCGTTTACATTATTTATTGCAAACGCAGGGTCGGCTGTAACAATAATTCTTGGAACGCCAACTCCCATATTTTTAAGTTCAATTGCTGAATCATCTTCACGCAAGGTAATAAGGTCAACGCTGTTAAGCACTTTCGCCGCATATTTTCTGTTTGCTTTTTTGAACACCGGACCTATTCCGTTGGCATAAAGCATAACCTTGCAGCCTGATTTTTTAGCAAGTTTTGTAATAAGCAGATAGTACAAAAGCGATTTTGTGCTTGTTCCGTCCTGAATAAGACTTCCGCCGCCAAGAATGAACAGTCTGCTTTGTTTTATTGCTTTTATAACTTTGAATATGTTATATCTGTTAGTAGCTTCCACTTTATAATGACGTTTTGTTTCCCTTGGATTTGAAGAAAGAACGTTTATTGAAACATCCTGTTTTTCCTTACGAAGCGAGTTTATCATTGCCTGTAAAAGAGCATCATCGCCGCTGTTGCGGAATCCGTAATATCCAAGAATTACTATATCGCATTTTGACTTTTCAATACCCATTTTATATAATTTGAGGTTATCTTCCGTCATTTTCTCAAGCGAATATCCTGCAAGAACGGTTCTTCTTCCGTATTCGCCAAGCTTTGCGATTTCTTCCTCATCCATAGAAAGAACTTTTAAAATATCTTCTTCAAATATGGTATTATTTATTTCAAGCTGGCCTCTGCAGGTGAAATTTGTTTCAACGCATACATCATATTTTGATTCATCAAAAATACCGATATATCCTTCTGCACCGGCTACAATTACAGGTTTTTTCATTGCCATAGATTCAAGAATTGCCCTGCCGACGCCTATACACAAATCAGCTGTGGAAACGTAATCATTTACGTTTGTTACCCCTCCCGTCAGCACAATGGCTCTTCTCTGCAGATTATTATTGATTTGTGCAGCCCTTTTGCTTACTTTTTCAAATGCGTCCCCTTCGCCTATTACAAGAAGTTCAAGACCAGGAACCTTTTCATTAAGATTTTCAAAAATATCAAGTATTCTGAAAAGCGGCAAACAAACGTCTTCGTTAAGACGGCTTGTATAAACTATGCGTTTTGATTCCGGATTAAATCCCAGCTGTGATATAACATCGCCATAGTTATTTGCCATAGAAAACTTATCGGTATCAACACCATTTACACTTACTATTATATTGTGTTTGTCAACTTTATAATTCTTTAAAAGATACCTTTTTATATCCTCACTTACGGCAAGTGTTGCATCGCCCCAGTCGGTAAGCAGTTTTGTACCCATACCCGTAACATATGTTCCGTGCGCAGAGGTAACAAAACAGAATTTATTGGTGCGTCTTATAAGAGAGCAGATAAACGCCGGAATTCTTGCATGGGCATGCACAACATCCGGATTTTCAAGCGCAATCGCCTGTTTAAGAATTTTATACGATTCTTTCATACAAGAAAAATCACGTTTGTTAAGAGGTGCATCATAAACTTTAACGCCGATAGCCTCAAGCTCATTTGCATAAACGCCTCTTTTTGCAACAACTGCTATTTTATGTCCTTCTCTTGCCAGTTGTTTCACAAGTTCGGTTACGTGAGTTTCTGCGCCGCCGATGTCAAGACTCATAAGAGTCATCAGTATTTTCATTCGTTTTCTCCTTAAATTTTATTTTAAAAGAGTATATATTTATTATATCAATCCCGCACATATATTTCAAGTACTTTACAAAATTTATTATATGTAAAATATCTATTGACAAATTAATATAAATGCGGTATAATAATTGGGTGCAGTTTGTACTTTTGGAAAATATTATATATTTACTTTTAAGCAGGAGGTGTTTGTAAATGCTCAGAACATACCAACCCAAAAAAAGACAGAGAAAAAAAGAACACGGTTTCAGAAAAAGAATGTCAACAGCTAACGGCAGAAAGGTTTTAGCACGTAGAAGATTAAAAGGCAGAAAAACCTTATCAGCATAAGTGAAACTTATGTCTATACTAAAGCGGGACAATCCCGCTTTTTTGTGTAATAATGAAAAAAACTGTTACAATCAATAAGAATACGCTATTTCGGAAAATATATTCAAAAGGTACAAGCTATGTCAATAAATACCTTGCTGTTTATGTGCTTCCGTCAAAAGATGGGATAAGCCGGCTCGGTATTACCGTTAGTAAGAAGCTTGGCTGCGCCGTTATAAGAAACCGCGCCAAACGTCTTATCCGCGAAAGTTATCGGATTAATGAAGAAAATATTTCAGGCGGATACAACATTGTTGTAGTTGCCAGAAAAATGGTTGTCGGAACCGATTTTCATCACGTTAATTCTGCGCTTATTCACTTGCTTAAAAAGCACTCTGTGTGGACAGCCGAAAATGAATAAGCTTTTTATACACCTGATAACTTTCTATCAGAAACACATTTCTCCAAATAAACGCCCGTGTTGCCGCTTTTATCCGACATGCTCGCAATACGCACTTGAAGCGTTTACGAAATACCGTTTTTTTAAAGCACTTCGTTTAAGTGTTTTAAGAATTCTTCGGTGCAATCCATGGGGCAAAAGCGGGTACGACCCACTGCCCTGATTTACGAAAGGTGAAGTTTTATGGGAATCTTTTCATTTATAAGTGTACCGCTCGGCTGGATAATGAGTTTTATTTACAAATTTATCCAGAACTACGGCGTTTCACTTTTAATTTTCACACTTATTACAAGGATTATTCTGCTCCCGCTGTATATCAAACAGCAGAAATCAATGGCGCAGATTAACCTGCTCAAACCTAAAATGGATGCTTTGCAGAAACAGTATGGCGAAAATAAGGAAAAACTTGGCGAAGAAACTATGAAACTGTATAAAAAATACGGTGTAAGCCCGTTTTCAGGATGTCTTCCGCTTCTCATACAGTTTCCTCTGCTTATCGCTCTTTACGACGTTATAAGAAAACCGCTTACCTACATCTGGTATATGTCAGCGGAAAAAATTAATGAATATGCCACTGAGTTCAATATAGCAACTAGCGGATATGGTGAAATTGAAATTTCCAAACGACTTATCGGTCAGTATGGTTACACAAACTTTAATTTCCTTGGACTTGACCTTGGACAGATACCTACTTTCGATTTCAATGCACCAATGTTCGGCATTGACTGGATATGGATTATCCCTATCCTTGCCGCTCTTACAACATACCTTTCAAGTAAGTTTATGAACATTGGTATAGTAAAAACCGAAGAAGAAAAAGAAGCGGAGGCTAACAAACGTCCTCCGAAACCGGGTGAAACCGACCCGAACCAGACTGCTAATTCTATGACTAAGTTTATGCCGTTTTTAACCCTGTGGTTTACATTCATTATGCCGGCGGGCATAAGCATTTACTGGATTGCCGGAAATATCCTGCAGATAATTCAGCAGTTTGCAATTAACAGATACTACGTTCCTAAAATGAAGGAAAGGATGCTACTTGAAAATGAAGAACCTAAGAACTATAGAAAAAAGCGCAAAAAGTAAAGAAGAAGCTATAAAACTGGCGCTTTTGGAACTTGGACTTGACGAAGACGACTGTGAAATAAAAGTGCTTGAAGAAGGAAGCAAAGGTTTTCTTGGTCTTGGCGGTAAAGATGCACTTGTTCGTGTTACCGAAAACCCCAATCTTGAAAAAATTGCTGTAAAAGCACTTTCAAATATGGTTGAAAAAATTGTAAACGATGTTGAATACAAAGTAACATCTTCAGAAAAAACCATCAAAATTGAAATGAACGGTCCGGATATGGGAATATTAATTGGAAAACGCGGTGAAACACTTGATTCACTGCAGTACTTAACCTCTCTTGCGGTTAACAGAGTTTCTTCCGATTATATTAAAGTTATTCTTAATACGGAAAACTACCGTGAAAAAAGACACGACACTTTGGTGCGCCTTGCAAGAAGACTTGCTTCTCAGGTTATTAAAACCGGTAAAAGCATAACTCTTGAACCTATGCGTCCCAACGAACGCCGTATCATTCATTCTACACTTCAGAATAACAAAATTGTTCAGACAGTAAGCGTTGGCGAAGAACCTAATAGAAAGGTTGTAATTGAAATCGCCGAAAAATAAAGTGAGGTTTTTACCTATGGAAAACAAAAAAGTTCGTACCAGATTTGCACCAAGCCCCACAGGTTATATGCATATCGGTAACTTAAGAACAGCCCTTTATGCATATCTTCTTGCAAAGAAAGACGGCGGCGATTTTATCCTCCGCATTGAAGATACCGACCAGGAAAGATATGTTGAAGGCGCAGTTGATATAATTTATAACACTCTTAAAGAAGCAGGCCTTAAACACGATGAAGGTCCCGACATCGGTGGCGACTTTGGTCCGTATATCCAGAGCGAAAGAAGAGCAATTTATCAGGAATATGCACACAAACTCGTTGAGCTTGGCGGCGCATACTACTGCTTCTGCGACAAGGAAAGACTTGATAATTTAAGACAGATTCAGGAAGCTTCCAAAATCCCGACAAAATACGACGGATATTGCAGAAATCTCTCTCCTGAAGAAATCAAAGAAAAGCTTGATGCCGGTGTTCCTTATGTTATAAGGCAGAAAATACCGAAAACAGGCGTTACGTCCTTTGATGATATTATCTACGGTACAATTCATGTTGAAAACTCAACACTTGACGATAACGTGCTTCTTAAATCAGACGGACTTCCGACATATAACTTTGCAAACGTAATTGACGACCATTTGATGGGAATTACCCACGTAATAAGAGGAAGTGAATACCTCTCCTCCACACCGAAATACAACCTTCTTTACGAAGCTTTCGGGTGGGACATCCCCACATATGTTCACTGCCCGCCGGTAATGAAAAACGCAACTGAAAAGTTGTCTAAACGTAACGGCGACGCATCATATGATGATATTATTGCAAAAGGTTATCTTAAAGAAGCAGTAATTAACTTTATCGCACTTCTCGGTTGGAGTCCCGGCGGCGACCAAGAAGTATTCTCTCTTGAAGAGCTTGTTCAGGCATTTGACCCGAGCGGAATAAGCAAAAGCCCGGCAATTTTTGATGATAAAAAGCTTGCGTGGATGAACGGAGAATATATCAGAAGAATGTCTCTTGAAGATTTTTGCAACCTTGCAATGCCGTATTTTAAACAGACAGTTAAAAAAGGCATTGATTTTATGGAGCTTGCAAAACTTCTGCATACACGTACGGAATTACTTACAGATATCCCTGAGCAGATTGATTTTATTGACGCTCTGCCGGATTATGATACCGAGCTTTTCGTTCATAAGAAAATGAAAACAACACTTGAAAATTCACTTGAAGCTTTGAACAGAATTCTTCCTGTTCTTGAAGGTATTGATAACTGGAGCGAGGAAACAATTCACGAAAAAATGTTTGAGCTTATAGCTGAAATGGAAGTAAAAAACGGACAGATTCTCTGGCCGCTTAGAACCGCAGTTTCCGGCAAACAGTTTACTCCGGGCGGCGGCATCGAGCTTGCAGTTCTCCTCGGAAAAGAAGAAACAATTGCAAGAATTAAAAAAGGCATTGAAAAATTATCTTAATGACACAAAAGCGATAGACAAATGTCTATCGCTTTTCTTTCTATAATGATTTTCCCATACACCAACCACAGCAAAACCAACCTGCATTGTTGCGAAATGTAATCCCGGAACAATTTATCATCAAAAATCAATACTGTCCGGATGCAGTGGTGAGCCGCCGCAAAACGGCATTTCATTTATTATCTTCATATCGTCTGCCGATATTTCAAAATCAAAAACATCGGCATTTTCCTTTACTCTTTCAGGCGTTACAGATTTTGGAAGAGGAACAACACCGTTTTGCAAACACCATTTTATACAAATCTGCGCTACGCTCTTTTTATACTTTTCAGCAATATCTTTAAGAATTTCATTATCAAGCACAGCACCTCTTCCAAGCGGGCTCCACGCTTCAACAAGAATGTTGTTTTCCCGGCAGAACGAAAGCACTTCTTCCTGCATTTTTCCGGGATGAAACTCTATCTGGTTAACCATCGGTTTTATTTCCATGTCCATAAGTGCCTCAAGATGATGCGGTAAAAAGTTTGACACACCAATAGCACGCACTCTGCCCTCTTTATACAGCTTAACAAGAGCCTGCCATGTTTCAAAATTTATTTCTTCCCAATTTTTAAACCTGTTTTTTGATGCCGGCCAGTGAATCAGATATAAATCAAGATACTCAAGACCAAGTTTCTCAATTGATTCATCAAACGCTACAAGAGTATTTTCATATCCCCTCATTGTATTCCACACTTTGCTGGTAATAAACAATTCTTCTCTCTTTATTCCACAATTTTTGACAGCTTCCCCTACTCCGATTTCGTTTCCGTATACCGCAGCCGTATCTATATGGCGATAACCCGCTTTAATTGCATTTATAGCTGCATTTTTCGCTGTCTCGTCACCGTTTATCTGCCACGTACCAAACCCAACACAGGGAATTTCGTACCCGTTTGAAAGCTTAAATTTATCTGATACTTTTTTCATTCTTACCTCCTCAAATTTAAAAAGCCTCCCAACAAGCGGGAGGCTTTGACTGCATTATTATTAGATAATGAGAAGTTCTGTTTCTTTATCAAAGAAGTGGAGACTTTCAGGTTCAAACGCAAATTTAACTGTATCTCCCATTTTAGCAGTTGTTCTTGCATTAACACGCGCAATAAATTCAGCACCGCCAAGCTGGAAGTAAAGATATGTTTCTGAACCCATTGCTTCAACAATGTCAACAGTTGCTTCAACAACACTGTCGCTTACTGCAGAAATGAACATCTGTTCATCATGTACAGATTCCGGTCTGATAGCAAGAACTACTTCTTTACCGATATAACCGCCTGCTTCAAGAGCTTTAGCCTTAGTTTCATTAAGTTTAATAGTCTGATTATCAAATGCAGCGTAGGTTCCGTCTTCTCTCTTTTCAATCATAACATCCATTGTGTTGATTCTCGGTGTTCCGATAAATCCTGCAACGAAGAGGTTAGCCGGTTTATCGTAAAGGTCCTGTGGAGAAGAAATCTGCTGGATGATACCGTCTTTCATAACAACGATCATTGTACCCATTGTAAGGGCTTCAATCTGGTCATGTGTAACATAAATAAATGTTGTATCAAGACGTTTGTGAAGTTTACTGATTTCAGCTCTCATCTGAGTTCTGAGTTTAGCGTCAAGGTTTGAAAGAGGTTCGTCCATAAGGAATACTTTAGGTTCACGAACGATAGCACGACCAAGTGCAACACGCTGACGCTGACCGCCTGACAAAGCCTTCGGCTTTCTGTCAAGAAGATGTTCTATATCAAGAATTTTAGCAGCGTCTGTAACTCTTCTTTTGATTTCATCTTTCGGTGTTCTTTTACGTTTAAGACCAAAAGCCATGTTTTCGTATACTGTCATATGAGGATAAAGTGCATAGTTCTGGAACACCATTGCTATATCTCTGTCCTTCGGCATAACATCGTTAACGATTTTATCATCAATAAGGAGTTCACCTTCTGTAATTTCTTCAAGACCTGCAATCATACGGAGAGTTGTAGATTTACCACAACCTGACGGTCCGAGAAGAACAACGAATTCCTTATCCGGGATATCAATATTGAAATCCTTAACAGCTTCAACGCCGCCGGCATATCTTTTATAAATACCTTTCAAGTTTACACTAGACATTTTAAGTCCCCCTAAATTCCAAAATTATCATATACTATTATTTTACCACTTTTTTTAAATTTTGCAAATAGTAAAATTTGTTGAAATACGGCACATTTAATTGGATAAATTGCATAATCATTCGTCAACATTTCTCATTGAGAGAGCAATTTTCCCTTTTTTTACGTCAATATCAACAATTTTCACTTTTCGAACATCCCCAACCGATAAAATATCCATAGGATGTTTCACAAATTTTTCAGAAATTTGTGATATATGCACAAGACCATCCTGATGAACACCTATATCAACAAAGGCTCCAAAGTCCGTAATGTTTCTTACAGTGCCCGCAAGCACCATCCCCGGCTTCAGATTTTCAATTGACATAAGGTCACTTCGGAGCACCGGCTTATCAAGATTTTCACGAGGGTCGCGACCCGGTTTTAAAAGCTCACTTATAATATCTTCAACCGTCGGCATACCAACGCCGTGTTTTTCAGCCAAAGCCTTCATCTCATCACGATTTGCACGTTTTTTAAGTTCGTGCAGATTTCCGTTTTTAACATCATCCAGAGAATATCCGCACGATTCCAGAATTTCCTTTGCAAGCTCATATGATTCAGGATGTACCGCCGTATTATCAAGCACCATTTTCCCGCCAGTAATTCTCATAAATCCGGCGCACTGCAAAAATGCCTTATCGCCAAGCTTACTTACCTTTTTAAACTGTTTTCTGTCGGTAAACACGCCATTTTCTTCTCTGTATGCAACAATGTTTGCCGCAACGGATGAGTTAATTCCCGCAACATATGAAAGAAGATGCGGTGATGCCGTATTTACATCAACTCCGACACTGTTAACACAGTCTTCAACAACTCCGCCGAGTGCCGATTCCAGATTTTTCTGGTTCATATCGTGCTGATACTGCCCTACCCCGATAGATTTCGGGTCAATTTTAACAAGCTCTGCAAGTGGGTCTTCAAGACGCCGCGCAATAGACACCGCACTACGAAGTGCAACATCATAATCGGGAAACTCTGCCGCACCCACTTCCGATGCGGAATAAACAGACGCACCCGCTTCACTTACCATTATATATTTAACATCTCTGTCAACCTCTCCAAGAAGTCCGGCAACAAAAATTTCCGATTCTTTTGATGCCGTACCGTTACCGATTGCTACTATATCTACATTATGCTTGTTTATAAGATTTATTACAGTCTTCTTTGCCTTATCCTTGTCGTGATGGTCAAGTGTGCAGTAAATAACGTCCGTATCAAGTACCTTACCGGTAAAATCAACAACCGCCACTTTGCATCCTGTTCTGTATCCCGGGTCAAGTCCAAGAACATTTTTACCGCTTATCGGCGGTGCAAGCAGAAGCTGTTTCAAGTTTTTGGAGAACAGTTCAATAGATTTTTCCTGCGCTCTTTCGGTAAGAATATTTCTTATTTCACGTTCGATTGATGGTGCAATAAGTCTTTCATACGAATCCTCCACTGCAAGTGCAACCTGAGCCGACATTTCGCCGTCACCAATTACAAGACCGGTTTTGATAAGGTTTACCACAGCCTCTTCGTCAACCTCGATTTTAACAGACAAAAATTCTTCTTTTTCGCCGCGGTTTATTGCAAGAATTCTGTGGTTGGCAATTTTATTAACACTTTCGGAAAATTCATAATATCCGCTATATACGGATTCTTCTTCTTTTGTGGCTTTTGAAGCCACAATACCGTTTTTATATGTAAATTCACGTACAGCTTTTCTTTTATCAGCATCATCGGAAACCGACTCCGCAATAATATCTCTTGCTCCTGCAAGCGCCTCTTCTGCTGTCGGTACTTCTTCGGTAATATATTCCGACGCAAGTTCTTCAAGTGTTTTTTTACTTTCAAGCTGCATAAGAATAATCTGCGCAAGCGGTTCAAGACCTTTTTCCTTTGCCATTGTTGCCCTTGTTCTTCGTTTCGGGCGGAACGGGCGGTATATGTCTTCCATCTCCTGCATTGTAGATGCTTTTTCAATGGATGCAAGAATTTCATCCGTCATCTTGCCCTGCTCGGTTATAATTCTTATAACATCTTCTTTTTTCTCGGCAAGATTACGTAAGTATTCAAGACGTTTACCAAGCTTACGGAGTACAGTATCATCAAGCCCGCCTGTAACCTCTTTTCTGTATCTGGCAATAAACGGAATAGTATTGCCCTCATCAATGAGGGCAACTGTATTTTCTATTTGTTTTTTTGAAATTTGAAGTTCTTCGGATAAAATCTGAATGATATCCATATCTTATTCCTCACCCTTACAGCATTCGCAGCATCCGTCGCAATGTTTTTTAAGTCCCGGGAGCTCTATACCTGTTGTTTCACAGTAATTTGAAATAGCCGCATGAATAGCTTCTTCTGCAAGAACGGAACAGTGGATTTTGACATCCGGAAGTCCGCCGAGCATATCAATAACCTGCTTATTTGTTACCATCAGCGCTTCTTCAAGAGTTTTTCCTTTAACAAGGTCGGTTGCAACAGAGCTTGTAGCAATAGCAGCACCGCAGCCAAATGTTTTAAAACGTATATCTTTGATAATGCCGTCTTCAATATACATCGACATTCTCATAATATCTCCGCATTTGGCATTACCAACTTCGCCAACTGCATTAGCATTTTCAAGCTCGCCCACGTTATGAGGGTTCACAAAATGTTCCATTACTTCTTTTGTATATTCCATAGTCTCATCCTCCTTAGTTTTCGTGATAAAGCGGCGACATCTTACGAAGTCTGTCCACTATAGTAATAAGCTTTTCAACTAAATAATCTATCTGGTAATAAGTATTATCATCACCAAGAGTTATACGAAGCGACCCATGTGCAATCTCGTGCGGAAGTCCGATTGAGAGTAGCACATGTGACGGGTCAAGCGAGCCCGACGTGCAGGCCGAACCGCTTGATGCGGCAATCCCTTCAAGATCAAGCGAAAGCAGAAGTGCCTCGCCTTCGATAAACTCAAACGAAAAGTTTGCATTATTCGGAAGTCGTTTGCTTATATGACCGTTAAGTTTTACATACGGAATTTTATTCATAACCTCGGTTATGAGATAATCTCTCATCTGACCGAGTTTAAGTGCATTTTCTTCGGTATGCATACACGCATCAAAAAGAGCTGCCGCAAATCCTACAATACCGGGCACATTTTCTGTTCCTGCTCTGCGGTTTTTCTCCTGTGCACCGCCCTGCATAAATACCTGAGGACGCACGCCTTTTCTAACATAAAGAGCACCTATTCCTTTAGGACCGTAGAACTTATGTGCCGACATTGAAAGCATGTCAATATTCATTTCCTTAACGTTTATCGGTACCGCTCCAACAGCCTGTACCGCATCCGTATGGAATAAAATTCCCTTTTCTTTTGCCAGCTTGCCTATTTCATAAATCGGCTGGATTGTACCGATTTCGTTATTTGCAAACATTATGGTAATAAGAATAGTTTTATCGGTAATTGCTTTTTCTATATCCGAAGTGTGTATAATACCCTCACTGTCAGGTTTAATATAAGTAACCTCAAACCCCTCTTTTTCAAGCTGTTTACAGGTATGAAGCACCGCGTGGTGTTCAAATTCTGTAGTGATTATATGATTACCCTTATTTTTATTTGCATATGCGCTTCCGCGGATAGCCCAGTTGTCGGCTTCTGTTCCTCCGGAAGTAAAATAAATTTCGTCCTTATCCGCACCGATACACTGTGCAATTGTTTCTCTTGATTCCTCAACGGCATGTCTTGCGGTTCTGCTTATGCTGTATACACTTGACGGGTTTGCATAGTCAACTGCAAAATACGGAAGCATTTTTGCAATAACCTCGGGTTTAACCGCAGTTGTTGCCGCATGGTCAAAATATATCTGTCCTTTCATTGTCCTCATCCTTTGCGATAATATATAAATTTCGTAAATAACATATTCACATTTAATTATAACTTATTTATTATAATTTTTCAAGTATATTATTATACAATTATTCATATTTAGGCACATGTTTTTTTATTTATTAAATATACTTGCTATTTTTCTCCAGTTTGGTTATAATTAAATTATCAACTCAAGGAGGAGAATTATGTCATACATAAAACCGCTTTCAAAACTTATAGATGAGCTTACCGCACTTCCGGGAATCGGTTCAAAAAGTGCGGCGCGTCTTGCTTTTCATATACTTAAAATACCAAAAGAAAAGGCATATGCAATTGCAAATGCCATTACCGATGCAAAAGAAAAAGTTTTTTGCTGCAGCATATGCAAAAACTTAACTGATACAGAGCCTTGCTCAATATGCTCTTCCGAAAAGCGCGACCGCTCAGTTATCTGCGTTGTTGAAAGTCCCAAGGACGTTGTTGCTATCGAAAAAACAAGGGAATTTAATGGGCTTTATCACGTTCTTCACGGCGCAATTTCACCCATTGACAAAATCGGTCCGGACGATATCTTCATAAAAGAACTTGTTCAGCGTATTACCCCCGAGATAAAAGAGGTTATTGCCGCAACCAACCTTACAATTGAAGGTGAGGCTACCGCAATGTATATTTCAAGACTTCTCTCTCCTCTTGGTGTAAATGTAACACGAATTGCAAACGGCATCCCCGTTGGCGGAGATCTTGAATATGCCGATGAAATAACGCTTTCCAAAGCTTTAGATAATAGACGTAAGATTTTATAATAACAAGAAAATCAGTGTAAATTTAACATATTTTCACATAATCGCCCATTTCAGACTTTGACTTTATTACAACTATATAGTATATTGTAAGTGAAAGAAGAAAGGAGTGTTACCGTTGGAAGAACAGTGCACAACCAAAAAGTAAATTGAAATGAGGAGATTCCGTTGAGAAAATAAGTTAAGTAAGTAAATTGAAATTGAAATTGATATAGATATAAACTTTAAGGTAACAAAATTTAAATAGAACGAAAATAAAATTTAGGAGGCGGTACCCATGAATGGAGCCTCAGAATATAGAAAAGAAGAATAAAAGAACAAAGAATAAATTATAGAAAGAAGAGTCAAAGGAACCGAAAAGTTAAATATACCGGGCACCCTGCGGGGTGCCCGTTTCATTTTTATCTTTTTAGTTTTGGCCTTACAAGTGATTTTACAAGAACTTTAAAATCAAGCGGAATTATGGGATACATATATGGTTTTCCGCTGACGGTTTTGGTGGTTGCCGCTAAGCACAGGATTGCAATCGTTCCTATAATAAGTCCCGGCAACTTGAATATCCACGTCATCAAGATAAGAAATACTCTGAAAAATTTAATTGCATACCCCACTTCAATACTCGGTGCCGCCATAAGCGTAATTGAGAAAAATGCCATATAAAAAACAACACTTGAGGTAAGCCATCCCGACTGCACGGCAAAATCACCCACAAGAAGAGCACCCACAATACCTATTGTAGCACCGAGGTTCTGCGGCGAGTTAAGCGTGGATATACGCATTGCCTCAAACGTAAATTCCATAATAATCATTTGAATGGCAATAGGCACGGCAACAGCCTCTTCTTTTGACCTGAGAAAAGAAAGCCATTCGGGAATTATCTCCTGATTTTCCATAAAGTAAAGCCATATTGGCGCCCAGAACAGCGCAAGCAGTATCATAACAGTTTTTATAATGCGGTAATATGTGCCCGTAAACGGTGGAAAATAATAATCGTTTGCCTCGCTCATAAAATCAAGAAATTTTGACGGCAGTATCATCACCGACGGTGAATTATCAATTATAAGCACAATGCTCCCCTGCATAATCGCCGCACTTGTATAATCAGGACGCTCGCTGTATTTTACAATCGGCAGCGGATTGTACCACTTATGCGGAAACAGATTTTCCGAAATAGTTTCCTGATTCATAGCCGTTGATTCAATATCAAGATTTTCAAGCTTTTCTTTAAGTTTTTCAAGAAACTTTTTGTCGCATTTTGTGTCCATATATGCAACAATAATGTCTGATTTGCTTTTCTTCCCCGCAATAACCCTTTCAAGCCTAAGCTCGTTTGAGCGTATTCTTCTTCGAAGTAGTGCCGCATTAAAAATAGGAATTTCAACAAATCCATCACGCGAGCCACGTATAACCTTGTCTTTTTCAGGCTCTTCAATATTGCGTTGCGGCAGGGTTTTTGCATCAATTATAAATGCATTGTCGATTCCGTCAACAAAAAGCACTGCATTACCCATATATATATTATCAACCGCTTTTAATATATCTTTTTCCGTACTTGCCTCAATATACGGAATCAGTTTATCCATAATAGTGTTTTCATCTATCGTTTCGCCCGATTCCATAAGATACGTAAGAATAGCCGTTGTATCAAAGGATTTTGCCGTACCTTTAATCTGGAAAATTGCACATTTTTTGTTCCCCGCATAAAATACCCTTTTGTTTATGTCAAAATTCTGTTCAATTACTAATAACTCACAAAAATTGGCGTAGTTCTCATCAAAACTTTTTGTTATGTTCATATTTATCTCCCTTCACGAAATATATGAATATTTTTAACATAAAACCGGCAAAATATTCCTTATAAAATAGTTAAAAAAACAGTTGCATAACATTTAAATTTGTGGTATAATAAATAAAATATACAATTTAAGCACATGAAAGGTTTCGTGTGTTTAAATTGGCCGTACTAGCCGGGGAATTAGCGGTGCCCTGTACTTGCAATCCGCTATAGCAAGGGCGAATTCCTTTTTTGAGGATTACCGATGTGTTGTCGGTCATAAGTTATAAATGTTGATGAACGGGTCTTGCGCAATATAATGCCGTGAACCTCGTCAGGTGGGGAACCAAGCAGCGATAAGCGGATTTTTGTATGTGCCGCAAGGGTGCCTGGTCGGAGTTTATGCTTATGATACGAACACATTTTTAATACGATTTAAAGGTGTACGGCTTTTATTATATAAATTAAGGTGGTGAGAAGTTTTGGCATATCAGGCATTATACAGAAAATGGCGTCCGCTTACATTTGAAGATGTTGTAGGTCAGAGCCATATAACAACAACCCTGAAAAACGAAATTCTTTCGGGTAGAACTTCTCACGCCTATTTATTTACAGGCATAAGAGGTACGGGTAAAACCTCTATTGCAAAAATCTTAAGCCGCGCAGTAAACTGTCTTGACAGCAAAGACGGGAACCCGTGTAACGAGTGCAGCAGCTGCAAAGGCATTCTTGATGGCAGTATTCTTGATGTTGTGGAAATTGACGCCGCTTCCAACAACGGTGTTGATAACATCAGGGAACTCCGTGACGATGTTGTTTATACAGCATCTGCAGTTAAATATAAAGTTTATATCATAGACGAAGTGCATATGCTTTCTTCGGGTGCTTTCAACGCACTTTTAAAAACACTTGAAGAACCGCCAGCACACGTTATTTTTATTCTTGCAACAACGGAAGTACAAAAGCTTCCGCAAACAATTCTTTCACGTTGTCAAAGGTTTGATTTCCGCAGTATAACAAATGCGGATATCGCCGAAAGACTGAATGAAATTGCACTTGCTGACGGCACAAAGGTTGATGAGGACGCACTTATGCTTCTTTCATCGGCGGCGGAAGGCTCTATGCGTGATGCTATCAGTATTCTTGACAGATGTATTGCCTTTTCGCAGGAACATATTACTTATAACGATGCAGTAAATATCCTAGGTATTGCCGATAACAAACTCAGTCTCGGGGTGCTTGAAAATATAGCAAATTCTGACGCTTCGTCGGCAATGAAACTTATCGGCGAAGGTGTTATGGGCGGAAAAACCCCGCTCCAGATAACAAATGCGCTTATGAAATCGGCACGCAACCTTATGCTTCTTAAACTTTCGTCAGATAACAAAAATACTGTTGAAGCATCAAAAGAAGATATAGAAAAAATGCTTTCACTTTGCGAAAGCTTTACTCCCGAAAAGATTTTAAACTGTATCAAAGTCCTTTCGGAAACGGCAAACGCGGTAAAATTTGCCGCATCTCCAAGAGTATCGCTTGAACTTGGTATAATAAAACTTTGTATGCCTGTTTTTGATAACAGTGTTGAAGCAATGGCGGACCGTATGGCACAGATTGAAAAACAGCTTCAGGACGGTATCAAGGTATCGGTGGCGGCATCATCCGCACCTGCTACAGCAGCTGCACCTGCGCCGGAAGAAAAACCGCCCAAAAAGAAAGAAATTGAATTTAAAGGCAAATACAAAGATAAATGGGACGAAATTGTTACGAAAATAAAATCCGCAAATCCCGGTGTTGCCGGATTTCTTAAAAATCTCAAACCTGCCGGCGAGGGGGATGTTCTTCTTCTTATTGCAAACAGTGAAGCCGGTGCCAACGCAGTAAACTTTTTGTCCGGCAATAATCATTTTAAAGATACAATTGCAAGCGGAGTTGAAAGTGTTTGCGGCACCAGCCCCAAAAAAATCGAATTTGAACTTAATGTAACAGACAAACAAAACGAAAAGCTTATAGATAAAATCAAGGACTTTGATTTTATTAACATACACGACTGACAGGAGGAAAAGAAAATGGCAAAAAAATTTGGTGGTTTCCCCGGTGGTGCCGGCGGAAATATGAACAATATGATTAAACAGGCTCAGAAAATGCAGCAGGATATGCTTAAAATGCAGCAGGAGCTTGAAGAACAGGAAATTGAAGCAACTGCCGGTGGCGGCATGGTAACAGTTAAAGTTACCGGCAAAAAGGTAATTACATCAATATCCATCAAACCCGAAGCGGTTGACCCGGATGATGTTGAAATGCTTGAAGACCTTATTATGGTTGCGGTAAACGACGCACTTTCAAAGGTTGATTCCGAAACACAGTCGCAGATGAGTAAAATCACCGGCGGAATGAGCATCCCCGGACTGTTTTAATAAAAAAGGAGTGCAGATTTATGGCCAAGAACATTCTAAATGCAGAAGTTGATGCCCTGGCTAAATTGTGTACCGAAAACAGTAATATCGACCCCGCGCTTTACATTGAGCATAAAGTAAACCGCGGACTTCGCGATATAAACGGCAAAGGAGTTTTAACAGGCCTTACCGAAATTTCCGAAATTCAGTCATCAAAAATGGTTGACGGAGAGCAGATTTCCTGCGAAGGTGAGCTGTTTTACAGAGGAATAAATATAGAAGACATTGTAAACGGTTTTGTAGGGGAAAACCGATTCGGGTTTGAAGAAACAGTCTATCTTCTTTTGTTCGGCAACCTGCCGACCAAAGATGAGCTTTCAAACTTCAAAGCCCTGCTTTCTCATTACAGAAGCACTCTTCCCTCTTCGTTCGTAAGGGATGTTATTATGAAAGCACCCAGCACGGATATGATGAACACACTTTCCCGAAGCGTGCTTACACTCTACCCTTACGATGACAAGGCAAATCAGGGTGATGTTCCCAATGTGCTTCGTCAATGTCTGCAGCTTATTGCTCTTTTCCCAATGCTTGCGGTATACGGGTATCAGGCATACGAATATTACCATCAGAAAAACAGTTTCTTTATACATACCCCACTTCCCGAGCTTTCCACGTCGGAAAACATTCTGTATATGCTCCGTCCGGACTCTAAATATACCGAGCTTGAATCAAAAATACTTGACCTTGCACTTGTGCTTCACGCAGAACATGGCGGCGGAAACAACTCAACATTTACAACCCATGTTGTAACCTCTTCGGGAACAGATGTATACTCGGTTATAGCCGCGGCGCTCGGTTCACTTAAAGGACCAAAACACGGCGGTGCAAATATAAAAGTTGTCCAGATGTTTGACGATATGAAGAAAAACGTATCCAACTGGACAGATGAAAAAGAGGTTGGCGAATATCTTCGGGGGCTTCTTAATAAACAGGCGTTTGATGGTGCTGGTCTTATCTACGGAATGGGCCACGCGGTATATTCACTTTCCGACCCGAGAGCAAATATTTTCAAACGATTTGTTGAAAGCCTTTCCAAAGAAAAAGGAAAGACAAAAGAATACGAGCTTTACGCTCTTGTTGAACGTCTTGCACCGGAAATAATCGGCCAGGAACGAAAAACCTATAAAGGCGTAAGCGCAAATATAGATTTCTACAGCGGATTTGTTTATGATATGCTTGACCTCCCGAAAGAACTCTATACACCAATTTTTGCAATGTCAAGAATTGCAGGTTGGAGCGCACATCTTATAGAAGAAAAAATAAACGCAGGTAAAATTATAAGGCCGGCATATATGAATGTTCAGCCTAGAAGAAAATATACACCAATAAACAACAGATAGAACAGGAGAAGATGATTTATGGCATTTTATTTTGAAGAACCATCCCATACCTTTGGGGAATACTTACTTGTACCGGGTTACTCATCAACCGAATGTATGCCCGCAAACGTAAGTCTTAAAACACCTATTGTAAAATTTAAAAAAGGTGAAGAGCCGGCACTTTCCGCTAACATTCCGCTTGTTTCCGCAATTATGCAGTCCGTTTCCGACCATAATATGGCGGTAGCACTTGCAAAAGAAGGCGGTATATCCTTTATTTACGGCTCGCAGTCTATTGAAAGCCAGGCTGAAATGGTACTTAAAGCTAAAAATTACAAAGCCGGTTTCGTAACAAGTGATTCAAACATAAAACCCGACCAGACACTTGCAGAAGTTATTGCAATTTCTGAAGAAACAGGTCATTCAACAGTTGCAGTAACAGATGACGGAACATGTTGCGGCAAACTTCTCGGTATCGTAACCAGCCGCGACTACCGTGTAACAAGAATGTCTCTTGACACTAAAGTTTCCGAGTTTATGACTCCGTTTGATAAACTCATCTATGCTGAGGACGGCATCACACTCAGCGAAGCAAACGACATTATCTGGGATAACAAACTTAACAGTCTCCCTATAATTGATAAAAACGGCAACTTAAAACATATCGTTTTCAGAAAAGACTATGCTTCTCATAAAGAAAACACAAACGAGCTTCTTGATGCTTCAAAACGTTACGTTGTAGGTGCAGGCATCAACACAAGAGACTACGCAGAGCGTGTTCCTGCCCTTGTTGAAGCAGGTGCAGACGTTCTTTGTATCGACTCATCCGAAGGTTTTTCAGAATGGCAGAAAATTACTATTGATTATATAAGAGATAAATACGGCGACTGTGTTAAGGTTGGTGCCGGAAACGTAGTTGACAGAGAAGGATTTTTATACCTTGCAAAATGCGGTGCTGACTTCGTTAAAATCGGTATCGGCGGCGGTTCAATCTGTATCACACGCGAACAGAAAGGTATAGGAAGAGGTCAGGCAACTGCAGTTATTGAAGTTGCAAAAGCAAGAGATGAATACTTTGAAGAAACCGGTATTTATATCCCGATTTGTTCTGACGGTGGCATCGTATATGACTATCATATGACACTTGCACTTGCAATGGGTGCTGACTTTATTATGCTCGGCAGATATTTCTCCAGATTTGACGAAAGCCCGACAAACAAACTCAATATCAATGGTAACTACGTTAAAGAATATTGGGGCGAAGGTTCAAACCGTGCAAGAAACTGGCAGCGTTACGACCTCGGCGGAAGCAAAAAGCTTTCATTTGAAGAAGGTGTTGATTCCTACGTTCCTTACGCAGGAAGCCTTAAAGATAACGTAAATCTTTCTCTCAACAAAGTACGTTCAACAATGTGTAACTGTGGCGCTCTTACAATTCCGGAACTCCGTGAAAAAGCAAAAATTACACTTGTGTCTTCGACAAGTATCGTAGAAGGCGGCGCACATGACGTAATACTTAAGGACAAACAGATGAACGTCATTAAATAAGTGTGTAATTAAAATGCGCAGAGCGTACAAAGCAAAATAATTATGAAACGAGGAGCATCAAAGATGCTCCTCGTCTTTTATTTAATGCTTTGTGTTATAAGCAATCTTCCGACTCGAAGTACCCATGGTCAGCTTACTTATTCTGCCTCTTTTTACTTTCATTCTTTAGAAAAGCAATAAAAGGAACGGTTAAACCGTTCCTTTTTATCTTAATGTTTTATTATTTTCCATCTTCCTACCATCGGAATTTCTTTTGCATATCCTGAGGTTGCGTTATACGCACCTAATATTATAAATATAACGAAAAACAAATTACAAACCGTAAATAAAAACGCCGTAAACAAAAACGTCGGGAATATCCAGAAATTCACCAGATTAAGCAACAGTACTATAAGGCATATTACAACATTTACGGCAATCTCGGTAAGCAGCAGCACAAGCCCCTGATTAGCATGATATTTTGCAAATGCCGAATTAGGTTTTATCAAAAGCGGAACAAAAAATAATATTCCAAGATAAGATATAGGTGCAAAAAACGCCGAGCTATCAACGTCATCTTCTTTAAATTTTTCTGTTTCGTCATATGTTTTAAGAAAAAAATCCTTTATTTTCTGCCATCTTGTTCGTTTATCTACTACCGGTCTTGACATAATGTCCTCCAATTACAGTAATGTAATTCCCTTTTCTTCACACTCTTTAATCATTTCATCGGGCCATACAGAAGCCTGCACCTCACCGACGTGTGCTTTTTCAAGCAGGAACATGCAAAGTCTTGACTGACCTATTCCCCCGCCAACTGTAAGCGGAAGCTCGTCATTAAGAAGCGCTTTATGGAACATAAATGTTTTTCTGTCCTCACAGTCTGCTTCCTTAAGCTGATTTTCAAGACTTTCTTTATCAACTCTTATTCCCATTGACGATATTTCAAAGGCTCTGCCGAGAACTTCATTATAAAGAAGTATATCCCCATTAAGATTCCAGTCATCGTAATCAGGCGCTCTTCCATCGTGTTTTTCACCGGATTTAAGTTTTCCGCCGATACCAATTATAAAAATTGCTCCGTATTTTTTAGCTGCAAGGGATTCTCGTTCCGAAGAGGGAACTCCCGGATACATATCTTCGAGTTCCTGTGATGTAAGAAATGTAATTTTTTCCGGCAAATAACAATCAAGCACCGGATAGAGTCCTTTTATATAACTTTCTGTTTCTTTAAGCACCGCATAAATATCACTTACGATAGCTTTAAGATAATCTACCGTTCTATCCCCTTTTGAAATCACTTTCTCCCAGTCCCACTGGTCAACGTATATGGAATGAAGGTTATCCGTAACCTCGTCACGCCTTATAGCATTCATATCAGTATAAAGCCCTTCGCCGCTTTCAATTCCATAACGCTTAAGAGCATAACGTTTCCATTTTGCAAGCGAATGAATGATTTCCGCAACCACGCCACCCTGATATTTAATATCAAAAGTCACAGCTCTTTCAACGCCACTTAAGTTATCATTAAGCCCTGTATCGGGAATTACGAAAAGCGGTGCCGACACTCTTGTAAGGCGCAGTTTTTTTGCAAGTGCGGTTTCAAAATAGTCTTTAATAGCTTTGATAGCCTTTTCTGTTTCAAGAATATTAAGTTTAGATTTATATCCTTCCGGAACAAACAATTTATATGAAGTTTCCTGTGGCATACATATCATCCTTTCATCTATCCATTATACCCCAGTTCTGTCAGTTTTTCAATAGCAAAAGAAAATTTATTTTAGCCTCTTACCCGCCGATATACCATCCATCAAACCATGTAAGCACATTCTTTACATAGCTCTGGTCAGTTTCAACACCCGAAATTGCCGGATAAAACATTACAAAAAGTGCAATCACTATAGCAAGGTATACACCTACTCCGGCAATAACATTCTTTTTGTTTTTCGCCCGCTCATATAGCCGTTTCACTGCATATGTTATCATTAGAACAACAAATGGTACGCTCGGGAAATAGTGATATATAAACACAACTCTGCCGATAAGTGCCCACGGCAGATATTGCGATGCATATCCAATAAGCACAAGGAACGGCAACCACTTATTTTTTTTATCCGTCATCGCATAATATGCCGTAACAGCCGCCGCCGGAATCCCCACCCACCAGATGGCAGGATTCCCAAACGCGGATATCGTCATTATCCGCTCATCCGGAAGACGTGTTACATGATACCATATAGGTTTTGTCATAAGCGGCCATTCGTACCACTGCGAAGAAAACGGATGTGTAGCCGAAAGGCCGGAATGGTATTTAAACATATTTTCCTGTATTCGCCATATATTCTCAAATGTAAACCCGCCCTGTTCTATAAACGCATACGGCAGATACGACAGAATATAAATACCGATTGGGATTATAACAAAAAAGAGCACACACCAAAGTAACGTTTTTATAGTGTTTTTTATGTAATTTTTCGGATTATACCTGCGATATTCAGTAAACCTTTTCACCATATATATAGCAAAAATCACCGCAAGTCCGGCTCCAGCATAAACAGAGGTCCATTTTGATGCCGCACCAAGCCCGAAACAAACTCCGGCAAAAGCCAGATATTTTAACACCTTTTTAATACCCGTCACGTTATAGTTTTCTTCATAAAACTTATACATAAACAAATACATAAGCATTATAAAAAACGTTGCGTATACATCAATTGTTGCAATTCTGGTCTGCGCAAAATGCATAAAATCAAAGCTGAATAAAACGCAGGCAAAAGCGGCGTATGCCGTCTTTTTAAACAGCGTTTTAGCCATAACATACATTATCGGCAGCATCATTATTCCTGCAAGTGTTCCCATGATACGCCATCCAAACGGGTTCATGCCGAAAATACTTATTCCTATCGAAATAATAAGCTTACCAAGTGGCGGATGTGTCCACTCATACGCTTCAATGCCATTTATATATTCATATGCCGTTCTGGCATGATAAATCTCGTCAAAATATGTTCCGTTTTTAAAACTAGGCTGATATACAGCCGCATTTTGTTCATCAAAAATTTCAGGAATACTGTCTCCATTATAATCTGTAACAGACCTTATTTCAATAAGTTCTCCGTCCTCGGAGTAAATCACAATTTCGCCGATATATCCGTTTGTTTTCAGCAAAAGCTTATTTGCCGCCGCTTTTATGTCAATACTCTCCCAGCAAAATACACTTCCAAGCGCAAAATTCACCGTGCTTGTTACCTCATCATCAACCAAAACTTCAACTGTATGGTTTTTCTCATCCGCCGACAGTCTGCCGTTGTAGATGTTTATTCTGTCAATATAGGTAATTTCATCAAGTTCAAGCGTAATTTGTTCGCCGCTCTCATTTTCCCAAAAGGTTTCGGGCGCAATACTATCACCGAGATTTACAAAAGCAATCACGGAATAAACAAGCATAATTATTGTAAGTATAATTATATCTTTTCTTGTGAATTTACTGCCCATTTCTTTCTCCCTTAAGCATCAGATATGTCATAACAATAAATATAACTACATTTATTGCTGAAATTATGATAAACCATAATTCATTCGCACCTATCCACGGATTCTTTCCCGTTATACTTAAGACAAGCACCTTTGCACATGCCGCAAAGGTTGTAATCGAAAATACTGTACCAATAACAGCAGGATATTTTTTCTTACTGATTGCCGTCAGTATAAGCAGAATTGCAAACATAGGAAAAATATATCTCTCGTGCATTTTTGCCGCCAGAATATACATTCCTGCAATAAGAACGTTGCCCGACGCAAAAACACCTCCGCTGTTTTTAAAATATACAAACGCCGAAAGCACGCATATAAGCAAGATAAAACCAAACGACCATACGGAATATGAAATACCCAGAAATGTATCTTCAATTCCCATTCCGTTTGCGCCAATCATTCCGTAAAAATTAGGTGCATTCAGCGTTGCATAAGGATATGAGGAAAGCGTATTGTAATACAGTTCAAATATCCACGAAAATCCCCTGCCTACCGAAAACGGAATAAGAAGTACAAAGAATACCGCCGCACCCGATATAGCCGAAAGAACTGCTGTTTTAACAGCCTTCAGACCTTCATTTTTTACAAAATATATTATATAAAAAATGTAAACCGGGAAAATAACAAGCGCCTGCGGCTTCACAAGAAGAGCTAGTGCATACATACATGCCGATATGATATGTTTTTTGTTATAAAGCATAATAAGTGCAATAATTATCAGAAGGGAAAACACGCTGTCCACCTGACCCCAAAGTGCCGACGTAAGATAGACAAACGGATTAAATGCATATATAGCACACAGTGCCGCTGCCTTATTTTCGGCTATTTTTGTTTTTGCAAATTTATAAATAATCGCAGCTGTCAGCACATCGGCTATCATTGACGGGAGTTTAATTAGGAAATTATACAAAACCGATGCAGTATCTATATTAAACACATCGGCAATAAATCCCGTAATATATAAAACATAAATATACCCCGGCGGATAATCAACAAATCCGGCCCCCGCATAAAACCTGGAAAGTCCTAGTTTGTATGCTGAATCTGCCCAGCCGGTAAAGCAGGATATATCCGTTTCGTACCCTTTGATAACCCAGAATGTTGCTATACGGAACAAGAATGCCGCTGCAAGAATAATTACTGCATATGTACCGGCTTTTTTGTTATTTTCAGTTTTAAGAAAATACACAAGCGCAGCTACTGAAATAACTGTCGCCATAATTTCAAAAATCATATCATATCCTCCAAAAAAGCATATATAAAGTATACTACATTTTTACTTTTTTGTAAAGATTTTATCCTTGGTCTTTTTATAATATATCAATGTGTTCTCCATTTAAAGCCTTATTCATACTTCTTACTGCGCAGAATTTACCACACATAGAACAGCTTTCCTCAATTTCGGGTTTTCTGTCGACACGGATTTGCTTTGCAGATTCAGGATCAAGAGAACATTCCCACTGCATATCCCAGTCAAACGTTCTTCTGGCATCTGCCATTTTATCATCAATATCTCTTGCATGAGGAATATGTTTGGCAACATCTGCCGCATGAGCCGCAATTTTAGATGCAATGATACCCTGTTTTACATCTTCTACATTAGGAAGTGCAAGATGTTCTGCAGGTGTTACATAGCAGAGGAACGCCGCTCCTGCCGATGCTGCGATTGCTCCCCCTATAGCAGAGGTTATATGGTCATATCCCGGCGCAATATCAGTTACAATAGGTCCGAGTACATAGAAAGGTGCACCCATACAAATGGTCTGCTGAAGCTTCATATTTGCTTCTATCTGGTCAAGTGGCATATGTCCCGGGCCTTCCACCATAACCTGTACATCCTTTTCCCACGCTCTTTTTGTAAGCTCGCCAAGTCTTACAAGCTCTTCAATCTGACAAACATCACTTGCGTCTGCAAGACATCCCGGACGGCATGCATCGCCAAGTGAAATTGTTACATCATATTCGCGGCATATATCAAGAATTTCGTCATAGTATTCATAAAACGGATTTTCTTCTCCTGTCATACTCATCCACGCAAACACAAGCGAGCCTCCACGGGATACAATATTCATTTTTCTCTTGTGGTTTTTAATCTGTTCTATAGTCTTTCTTGTAATACCGCAGTGTAATGTTACAAAATCCACACCGTCCTGCGCATGAAGTCTTATTACATCAATAAAATCCTTTGCACTAAGTGTATGTAAATCTCTCTGATAATGTATAACGCTATCGTATACCGGAACAGTACCAATCATAGCCGGACATTCGCTTGTCAGCTTTCTTCTGAAGGGCTGAGTGTTACCGTGAGAAGATAAATCCATAATAGCTTCTGCTCCCATATTTACTGCAGCCATAGCCTTTTCTATTTCTATATCATAGTCCTTGCAGTCTTTTGATACCCCCAGATTTACATTTATTTTTGTGCGAAGCATAGACCCCACTCCATTAGGCTCAACACATTTATGAAGCTTATTTGCGCAGATTGCAACCTGTCCTTTTGCAACCAAATCTCTTATTTCCTCCGGTGCTTTGTATTCCTTTTCTGCAACTGCTTTCATTTCGGGTGTTATAATTCCTCTCTTTGCAGCATCCATTTGAGTTGCATAATTTCTCATCTTGTGTTTCTTCCTTTCAATCAGATATTTTTTCTTCGGCAAAGTAAGATTTTAGGTCAAAGTTATGGTTCATGGGACCTGAATCTTTCCCAAGATTAAGCTGTGCCAAAAGGGCACCGGTAATATATTCTTTTGCTCTTAGAACCGCCTCTTTCAGTTCAAATCCTTTTGCAAGATTTGCCGCAATAGCACTTGAAAGTGTACATCCCGTGCCATGAGTATTTGGATTATTAATACGTTTTCCGTTAAACCAGCAGAACTCCTTATTTGCATACAGAAGGTCATTTGCATCGTTTATGTTATGTCCTCCTTTTAAGAGAACGCTGCATCCGTATGTATCACCAATAGTTTTTGCCGCCACAACCATATCATCTTCATTTTTAATGGTAAGTCCCGAAATAATCTCTGCTTCCGGAACATTCGGCGTAATTAATGTTGCAATCGGAAAAAGCTCTTTAGTAAGCGTTTTAACCGCATCTGTTTTTATCAGCGACGAGCCACTCGTTGCCACCATAACAGGATCTACCACAATATTTTTTGCCTTATGGTATCTCAACCTTTCCGCAATGACACCTATTAGTTCGCTTGATGATACCATACCGATTTTTACGCTATCGGGAAAGATATCCTCAAACACTGCGTCAATTTGTTGTTTCAAAAATTCGGGGGTTGATTCCAAAATCCCCCTCACACCGATTGTGTTTTGCGCTGTCAGTGCAGTAATTACACTCATGGCATAAACACCATTCATCGTCATTGTTTTAATATCTGCCTGAATTCCGGCGCCTCCGCTTGAATCACTTCCCGCTATTGTCAATGCTGTTTTCATTTTCTCCATCCTTTCAGTTCGCGAGCCGCCTGTTTTGGATTATCAGCCTTCATAATAGCCGACACCACGCATATTCCTGCAATTGGAATACCTTCAAGAACATCAATATTATCCTTATTCAGTCCGCCAATAGCATTTACGGGAATAGGCACAGCTCTACATATAGCATCAAGCGTTTCGGTAGAAGTAAGAACTGTTTTTACCTTTGTTGTGGTTGGATAAATCGCTCCCACGCCAAGATAGTCTGCGCCCTGCTCATAGGCCTCCAAAGCCCATGGTACAGTTTTTGCCGTCGCGCCAATTATCTTATCGCTGCCCAAAATTTTTCTTGCAGCATCAATGGGCATATCCTCTTTTCCAAGATGTACCCCCTCGGCATCTGCCGCAAGTGCAACATCCACACGATCATCAATAATAAGCGGGACTCCATATGATTTTGTTACCTCGTGAAGTTTTGTTGCAATATCAATCATATCACGTGTAGTTCCTCTTTTTTCACGTAATTGTATAAGGGTTACTCCTCCCTCAATTGCCTGCGCCACTTTCTTCAGCATTTCTTCCGGTTCCACCGATGAATCGGTTATCAAATAAAGTGATGTGTCAATTTTTTTCAATGTATTCCACCCCTTTTTTTATACTCTTTTCAATTTCTTCCTCCGTAATGTCAGACAGATTATCCATAAGCATTGCTTCAAAACTTCCGCTGCCTCCGCAGGCTTTTTCTCCACAAATCCCCCATACTGCCGCGGCATATGTTGCCGCATTAAGTGCATCCATATCCGTAAGAAAGCACGCGCACACCGCACCGAGCGCACATCCGCTACCGGTAATCCCCCCCAGCGTCGGACATCCGTTTTTTATATAAACAATCTGTCTTCCATCCGTGATAATATCCGTTTCCCCGCTCGCCATAACAACGCAGTTGTATTTTTTTGCAAGTGCCGCCGACTCACGTTTTACACGTTCCAAATCTGCAGTTTTATCCGCATCAACACCACTTGATTTATAGCTTTTATCAAAGATTGCAAAAATTTCGGAATAATTTCCTTTTATGACAGACACCGGATATTTTTTCAAAAGTTTCTCCGCGAAACGCCTCCTGATATGCGAGCATGCTGCTCCCACAACATCCACCACAAGCGGGATATCAAGTTTCACTGCGGTTTTTACTGAAATTTCAATTGATTTCATCCGCACATCCGTAATGTTACCAAGGTTTACACAAACGGCAGATGCCGTTTGTGTAATTTCTTTTACTTCTTTCGGGTGTTCTGCCATAATAGGCCTTCGTCCGAGAGCAAGAATTGCGTTTGCACACATTTTTATTGAAATTGGATTCGTAATGCAGTGGACAAGCGGAACCTCATCCGTTCTTAACTTCATTTTTCTTCCCCCTTATGTATGTGGCGATGCCAAAAGCTATAAATACAATCAGCGCAGTCCAGGAAATATACGATAATTCAAATTTGAAAATCCCCGAAAGAATTTCTATAACAAGAAAAGCTATTACTCCAAGCCCGCAAACCGTAGCGGCATCCCCGATAAGACTTCCTTTATACCCGTAGCTTACGCTTGAAAGCTTCTTTTGAAAATCTTCAAGCACTTCGGCTTTTGCGATTTTGCGCAAGAATACGTATGCAATTGACCCACCGATAAGTGTGCCGCAAATAAACGACGGTACGTAAAATACCCAGTTTAAATCTGTTCGTCCCCAGAATATTGTCATAACCGGATACGAAAGCACCGCGCCGATAATTCCTGTGCCGATAATCTCACCAAGCACCGCCATAAGCAAATTGCCTTTTGACACCCGGTAAAATACTCCCGAAAGAAATGCGCCGAAAATTGCACCCGTAAGTGCAATTGGCGGTATTGCCATAAATATCATTCGGATTATGCCGATAAGTGTTGCACATAAAAGCGAATACCACGGTCCTAAAAGCACCGAACACAGTATGTTGATAAAATGTGCCATCGGGCACATTCCCTCAAATCGGAGCAGCGGAGAAATAACAACGCCGAGTGCAACAAGCATTGCAAGTACTACAAGTTTTAAAAGTCCTTTTGAATTTTTTAACATTTTTTAATTCCTCATTTCGTAAAAAGCTGCAAAACCTGAAGTTTTGCCGGTCGAGACTTTTTAGTCCCCTCTCACCCCGAAACACGGGTTCCCATCGCTTTATAAAGATGTCAGGCGCTCCCCTGCCACCCACTGCTACCCTCCTTTCAGACAACAAAAAAACGGATAGTCCTGATGGACTATCCGCAATTAATCAAACTATGACTTCCTACGGCGGCATTATCCGCATCAGGTTTAAGGGTCGAAGTTTGATTACTTCCTCTCAGCCTGCTTTAACAAGCTCCCCTACACAATTATATTATTTTTTTAAATTATACATCTCAAAATCCGAAATGTCAACACCAAATCTTTTTTATTTTGTCAATACTGCCACCGATTCAACATGTATCGGACAACTGAAACGAAGGCAATAATTTCGCTAATTTTTCACGTGTTTCATTTGCAAAAGAAGGCAAATTCATAAACTCTTTCGCCCTTCCATTTTTACGTTCCGGTTTATGGTTTTCACTGTTAATTTCATTGGTAAATCCGGTCTTGTAAATGAAGGTTAGCATCTTGGGGTCTGGATTACCTTCTTCATCGTATCCGCCTACAATAACTTTATCGACAATGCTTTCGAATACACATCTGTCAAAAACTTCAAGAACTTCGTGTTCGCTGATAACTTTTCTGAAGTTGTTAAGTCGAGTCTTTATTTTCTTCGTCCTTTCGGCAGAATTTAAAAACTCAAATTTTTCATTGTTAAACTTTTCAAGTTTACCTGTAACATCAGCTAATTTCTTCTCGTAAGTTTCTTTATCAATAACATCCTCAAGGTGCATATCCAACAGTTTTTCCTTCTTTTTCTCAAGTGCATAAATCTGTTTATCCAAACGAGCAATCTCTTTAGAATTATCCGTTGAACATAAAGTTGATTCTATTCTTTCAAGCATTTCCGCAAGGACATCGCTATTATTATAACATAAAAGTTTATAACTTTCAAGGAAAGCATTTTCTAAGGTTGTTTCTTGTATTGCTTTTGAGTGCATACAATCTTTTTTACCCATACGAATTGCGGTTATACATTGCCAAATTATTTTATGATAATTTGAACCTGCGTGCCAACTTCTTCTTGAGTATCCGCTTCCACAGAACCCGCATTCAAGCATAGAACTAAAGGCATATTTTCTACTATATTTTTCTCTTGTTCCATTTGGTTGAAATCTGTTTGCAGCCCTTTTCATTCTTATCTGCTGTGCAGCTTCAAAATCTTCAGCACTAATAATGGGTTCGTGATGCTCACTCATATAAAATTGGTCTTCTTCGCCAAAATTGTCAAGTCTTCGTTTTGATATGGGGTCAACAGTAAAAGTTTTACCTTGGCGAATGTCGCCTTTATACTTTTCATTTTTTATAATACCCATAACAGTGGTGTCACACCACTTATCATAACCTCTTGGGGTTTTGTATCCAAGCTCTCCTAACTCTCTTGCAATTATACCACAACCCATCCCGCCAAGATAGCGGTCAAATATGTATCTTACAATTTCCGCTTCTTTTTCATTGACGGATATGGACTTTGTTTCCGGATTATAGTCATACCCAAGACAACCTTGGAATCCGACAAGTTCTCCACGTTGCATTTTCATTTTAAGACCCTTTTTTACATTCGCTGAAATGTTCTCAACTTCCTGCTGTGCAACTGAACTTAATATTACAAGTAAAAGTTCTCCATCCATTGTCAGAGTATTTATATTTTCTTCTTCAAAAAAGACAGCAACATTTTTTCCTTTTAAGAGTCGTACATATTTCAAAGTATCCAATGTATTTCTTGCAAATCTTGAAATGGATTTTGTGACAACCATATCAATTTCACCGTTCATAGCATCGTTAATCATTCTTTGAAAATCTTCACGCTTTGTTGTTTGCGTTCCAGTGATTGCTTCATCAGCATAAATCCCGGCAAAAACCCAATCGTGGTTTTGGTTTATGTAGTCAGTGTAGTGTTTAACCTGTGACTTATAGCTGTTTAATTGGTCTTCGCTGTCAGTGCTTACACGACAGTAAGCCGCAACTCTAAGTCTGTCAATTTTTTTTGAAAAATTCCTGTTTACTAATGTGGTATTAGCCTTGATAACTTCAACATTTTTCATAAGCACATCTCCTTTTTGTATTCCTATTATAGTTTTACTCTACCGCGCTTTAAAAAATAAATCAAGGCTTTTCATAACTTTTTTCAAAATGATGATAAATTTCGTAATCTTGCATAAGCCGTCTTTTTATCAGAGAGTATTCTTTGTCTGAAATGGCTTTAGCTTCCAAAAGCGTTCTCAACATAGCAAGTTGCATACTGTATCTTATTAAAGCATCATTTGTCAAAAAAATCCCTCCAATCTTTTTAAATAATTTCTAAAATTTTATACGTTTTTCATATGGCTTGGCAGGCTCCACGGGACTTTCACCCTCCGTGTGGTTCTCACACAACCGTCCAATGCAGTGACGCGTTCAAGACGGGAGTATCATTATTGCATCTGTGTGTCGTTGCCTGTGGTGTTGCCAATACCACATAATCGGAACAAATCTTTATATAAAATTCACCGCTAAGCTCGGCACAGACTTAATGTATATGAAACAACTATACTGCGGTCAGTGCCGCTTTCTTTTTCAAGGAACAAATATGTGAGGCAATTATCAGCCTACAGAAATATACTTACAAAAAGTAAATATATTTTTGTAGAATGGTAATCATTGGGGTACGAATGGGTTCGCACCCCAACAACACATTCAGTAAGGTTTGAATTTGTTAATAATACTCGCTCTAAGTTTTGCTTCAATGCGGTCTTGCATATCTTCATCAATAAAACTGCGTTCATTTCCGTCTTCATCTTTGCAAATTCTGATACATTGGCTCCGAGTGAATCCTCTAAAATGTAATATAATTTGATTAAGTGCATCAGGGTCGCCATTGACAGCAGAAACTATTGTTTCATATGGTATTTTTCCATATTTACGTTTATCACTCATTTAACCACCTTCCTCGGCAATCAATTCCTTTAGTAACTCTAATATTTTTTGTCTGCGCCTGCACACTGTCGATTGAACTACTTTTGCTTCATTCGCAATTTCTTGGTCTGTTTTACCCAAAAAGTATGAATGAAGAATTATGTTGAGCTTGTCCTGTGGAAGCCGTTTCATTGCATCGTATAAATCAGAATTAACCACTACTACCTTAATTATTTCGTTCTCGTTTGTGACAATCCAAAAAGTTTGTTCGTTTAAGAAATATGTATCAGTTGTGGATAGTTGGTTCATTTCTGATTCTGTGAGGTCAGAAAAAGTTTTTTCTTTGCGCCTTCTTAAATTGATTTCTCTGTGGATATTTCGTGCTTCATTTTCGATAACTCTTATACAAAAACCAATCAGTTGAACTTCAACTCTTTCTCTGTCAGCAAGGTTCATAAATTCACCCCCTTTGCGCTGTGCATCAAAAGATAGATTTATCTTTTCATTGAAGACACACTTGAAAATTCGTTTTTATGCACGTTTTGAAAAAAATATAAAACATCGGGGCGGTTCTCTTGCAAAATAAAAAGCACATTCACTTGGCGGACATAATAAGCCCGTTGTGAATGTGCTTTTTTGGATGTATTTAATTGTTATTGTCCGTATATTTAATACAAGTCTTTTTGCTGCCTTATTTTAATTATTGTCATCGTTATTGCTCCTTTGCTGCTGTCATTGCTTGAAATATCAGTACTATAATTATATCATATATTGGTTATGCCATCAATCGGATGTACCAAGAATTGTACATCGTGACAATAAAAATGAACCTCCCAGAGTGAGAGGTTCAAATGATATGTACTTTATTCAATTTACATTATTCATTTAAAACAAGTTCTTTAGAAACTTCATCACCGTTTGCATCTTTAACATAAACTTTAAAAA
>JAFTSG010000013.1 GCA_017467445.1 Clostridia bacterium
AGAAAAAAGAAAAAAGAAAAAACAGGATGAAAAATATTCTTATGGTTGTGATGGCAGCTGTTATGCTGACAAGTGTCGCAACAACGGGATATGTTTTGTATGAAGATGAAATAAGAGGTAGTACATCAAATATTGAAAGAAAGCTTTCACTTGGAAATTCGGAAACTTCTTTCAAGTTTCAGCAGCTTAACGATGGAGATAAGGTGCCAATGTCAACAGTTGATATTGCCACAAACGTAGGTCCTGCGGTTGTAGGGATTTCAACATCCGCACAGTACATGTCTTTCTTTGGTCAGGTTTATGAGCAGGAAGGCAACGGCAGCGGAATCATCATAAGCAGCGACGGATATATTGTAACAAACAACCACGTTATTGAAGGTGCAAAATCCATTTCGGTAACACTCAATACCGGCGAGGAATATTCCGCAACTCTTGTGGGAACAGATGCAAAAACCGACCTTGCGGTGATTAAAATAAGCGCAAATGATCTGGCGGTTGCACCACTTGGCGATTCTTCTGTTTGTGCCGCAGGCGAGCTTGCGGTTGCAATTGGTAACCCGCTTGGACAGGAGCTTGCGGGAACGATAACGGTTGGGGTTATAAGTGCAGTTAACCGAAGCATTCAGGCTGATGACGGTACTAATATGGTGCTTCTTCAGACCGATGCGGCAATAAACCCGGGTAATTCCGGCGGTGCGCTTGTAAACGGATATGGTGAGGTTGTCGGCATAAATACAATGAAATTCTCGGGCAGCGGGGTTGAAGGTATAGGTTTTGCAATTCCTATAAATACGGCAAAACCGATAATAGCCGACCTTGTTGCAAACGGCTATGTAAAAGGCAGACCGCTTATCGGACTTTCACTTCGTGAAATTTCACCCGAACTTGCGGCTGTAAATGATATGCCTGCCGGTCTTTATGTTGCAGATGTGTCAAAAGACGGTGCGGCAGAAAAAGCAGGTATTAGAAAAGGCGATATAATTGTTGCCGTGCAGGACAAGATTGTTGAATCGGCAAAAGAAGTTAATGAAATAAGAGATAAATATGCCGCAGGCGATACAATAAAAATAGAAATATCGCGTGACGGACAGAAAATGCAGTTTAATGTAGTACTGCAGGAAGATACAACATCGCGAGTTTCAAACTAAATTTTTCCTTACAAACAATAAAACAGGCTGTGACAAACGTTGTTGCAGCCTGTTTATTATGGTATTCTGACACCTTTGATATGTATAAAACGCACATTTTTATATTCATAATCTGAAAGACGTTTCATATATGCGGCAAATGAATGTGATGCTACAAAAATTGTGTTTTCAGTAGGGAACCCTTCGGTTCTTACAACTATTACCGAATGATAAAAATTCATATTTTCATCGCCCAGCTGAATAACATCGCCCGGCATCATTTCATCTGCGGAAGTTTCCTGACCAAATACTGAAAGTCCTTTGTTTGAAACCAGAAAATGGTGCAGATATTTTGTGCCCGTCCATGACGGGCTTCTGTCATTTATATTCACATAATACCATCCGTATGTGGGAGTGTAGTTCATTATTCCGCTGCCGGCATACAGACATTGCGATACAAAATTGGTACAGTCGCCGCCTATTTCATCGAAATAGTAATATTTGGGATTTTTAGAAAGTGCCCACTGCATTGCATAGGAAACTGCTTTTCTTCGGTTATATCCTATTATTTCCATATTACCTCCTATAAAAGCTTGCTTATTTCTTTTTTTAATCTCTGCAGTATCTTTTTTTCAAGACGTGATATGTATGACTGGGAAATACCCAGCATATCGGCAACCTCCTTCTGAGTTTTTTCGCCGTATTTTGTAAGACCGAACCGAAGCTGCATTATGGTTTGTTCGCGCTGGGGAAGTTTTTTAATTGCGCCCATAAGGAGCTGGCGGTCGGTTTCCTCTTCTATGTTGCGGCTTATAATATCATTTTCTGTTCCCAGAATATCGCAAAGGAGCAGTTCATTTCCGTCCCAGTCGATGTTAAGCGGTTCTTCTATTGAAACTTCGGTTCGTATATTGCTGACCTTGCGAAGATGCATCAAAATTTCGTTTTCAATACAGCGTGATGCGTATGTGGCAAGTTTGATATTTTTGTCGGGATTGAATGTGTTTATTGCTTTTATAAGTCCGATTGTGCCTATGGAAATCAAATCTTCAAGGTTAATTCCGCTGGTTTCAAATTTTTTGGCTATGTAAACCACAAGCCGCAGGTTTCGTTCTATAAGCGTATTTCTGACCTCAACATCGCCTATTTTAAGGCGTTCCATAAGAGCCGCTTCTTCTGCAGGTTCAAGCGGTGGGGGAAGAACATCACTTCCGGTTATATAAAAAATTTCTCCGGATTCTTCCGGATAAAAAAATTCAAGAATTTGCCTTACCTTTTTTTGCAGAAATGCTGCAATGTCCATTATATTCACCCTTTCCATAAATCATATCTGGATTTAAAATTGCACTGTATTTTAGTTTGCCCGGATAAACGGCAATAACACAGCGGATATCGTACGGTTTATCTGATGTTTCAATGCTTACTTTTTCCGGTGCAAATCCAATAAGAATTCCGTTTTTAGTACCTATGCTACTATAAGAAACAAGACGGAGCTTTTTTGCCCACGTTACATTGCTTGAAGATATTGCCCCTGCGATATTTCCGGTTTCAACAGCGCGGGAAATATCTTTCGGGAGAATACCTGCAATAGCCGAAAACTGAACAACACAAACAGGAAGTCCATGTGAATACAGGCTGTTGCCTGTATCAATAATTCCGTAAATTTCTGCAGTGTTGCCGCTTTCGAACACAGTGAGTTTAGATATTATTCCATGGACCTGAAGACTTTTGCGAAAGGCCCGTATGCCCCAGCGCAGAAGCACAGTAAGGATTGCCGTAATAATAAAAAGTTTCAAAAACGGCAGGTCAATATAAAGACTTCCGCCGGATAGTAGCACATCTGTTTTTGCGCCAAAATCCGTAAAAGACATTAAGGCGGTTACGCCGCCTGCAAAAACAAAGTTTACTGTATAAAATATACCTAGCATAAACAAAAAATCTTTGAAATGTTTAAGCCGGAATGCAATCCGCACAAGCAGTGACGATGCAAGTATTTTTATTATCGCTGACTGAAAAAAAGAAAGCCGAGGGAAGAAAATACATACGCTGTATATGCCGCCTGCAAGACAGGCAAGAAAAAAACGCATTTTATGAATCCGTTTTCCTGCCAGACGGGCGGTTATATAAAAAAGCATAAAATCTATTAAAAAGTTAGTCATAAACAGTACGTCTATATATATAACAGGCATTTTATCCTCCAAGTGGCTGTAATAAATTCAGTATAACATACTTTTTGTGGAAAAAATGTAAAATACTGTATTTAATGCATAAATTAAAAAATATTGCCGATAATATAATTATTACGCAAAGTAGGTGAAAATATGAGCGAAGAAAAAAATGAAGATATAAAAACAGCGGATAAGGAAAATGTGAAAGACCTTGGCGTAACAAGAATGAGCGGCAGGCACGGAAACATTTACTGTATGACAATTATTGGCCAGATTGAAGGACATATGGTGATGCCGTCCGAAAATAAGACGACCAAGTATGAGCATATTATTCCACTTCTCCTTGCAATTGAAGAAGATTTAAGTATTGAAGGGCTTATTATCCTTCTTAATACAATGGGTGGCGATGTGGAGGCAGGACTTGCAATTGCCGAGCTTATTTCAGGCATGAGCAAACCCAGCGTATCTCTTGTTCTCGGCGGAGGGCATAGCATAGGTGTGCCGCTTGCGGTATCGGCAAATTATTCGTTTATTGCGCCGTCGGCAACTATGACAGTGCATCCTATAAGAATGAACGGAACAGTAATAAGTGTACCGCAAACTTTTGATTATCTGCAGAAAACTCAGGAGAGAGTAACGAATTTTATTGCAGACCATTCAAAAGTTGATATTAAAATTTTGAACAGACTTATGTTCACAACCTCCGAGCTTGCAAATGATACCGGTACGATTATGTATGGGAAAGATGCGGTTGAATACGGCATTATTGACAGTGTCGGAAGTATACACGATGCCCTTGAAAAGTTAAGTGAACTTATTAATGAAAAAACGCAAAAAGCATAGCAGCTCGGCTATGCTTTTTCTGTTTTGGAAACATTTTCAAAAAAAGCTTGCTATTTCATTAAAAGTATGGTAAAATGTTAATACACACAAATATATATTTTGGAGGGATACATTATGGTAAAATTTATCATTGGTGCAAAAGGCAGCGGAAAGACGAATAAACTCATCGAAAGCGTTAATGAAGCTGTAAAAATAGATAAAGGTCAGTTAGTATTTATTAACGACAGTAAAAGACATATGTTTGATTTAAACTACAAGGTTCGTCTTGTTGATACACAGGAATTTGCTCTTAAATCATACGAAGCATTATACGGACTTATTTGTGGAATTATTTCACAGAACTACGACATCTCCAATATCTTTATTGACAGCATTACAAAAATTGTTGTTGGTGACGATTTTGATGCTGTAGGGGATGTTATTGACGCTATTGCGGCAGTTTGCGACAAACACGATGTTAATTTAACGGTAACTGCAAGCATTGAAACGGAAGCAGCTCCGAAATTTGTTAAAAAATATCTTTAATTAAAAGCTGTGTATAATGTGCGTGCCGCGGCAACCGCGGCGCGCATTTTTAGCGAAACGGAGGAATTTTGATGATATACCAGAGCACAAGAAATAACGAGCTTGAAGTAAGCTCCGCCCAGGCTATTGTTGCAGGTCTTGCGCCGGACGGCGGTCTTTTTATTCCAAAAGAAAAACCGCAGATTTCAATTGATGATATCAAACGTCTTGCTGAAATGAACTACAAAGGTCGTGCCTGTGGCGTGCTGAGTCTCTTTTTGTCGGATTTTATGTCTGAAGAAATTGAGACTTGCGTTGAAAATGCATACAGCAAAGAAAAATTTGAAACCGAATCTATTGCACCTCTTTACGGTCTTAAAGACGATGCATATATTCTTGAACTGTGGCATGGTCCTACCTGTGCATTTAAGGATATGGCACTGCAGATTTTGCCGCATCTTCTTACAACTGCAATGAAAAAAACAGGTGTTGATAAAGAGGTTGTTATTCTTGTTGCAACATCTGGTGATACGGGCAAAGCTGCTCTTGAAGGATTTGCCGACGTTCCCGGAACAAAAATTATTGTATTTTTCCCGGATGATGGAGTAAGCGAAATCCAGAAACTGCAGATGGTTACACAGAAAGGTAACAATGTTCTTGTTTCAAGCGTTAAAGGAAACTTTGACGATGCACAGAGCGGCGTTAAGAAAATATTTGGAAACGAAGCTTTTGCAGAAGAACTTTCTAAAAAAGGATATCAGCTTTCTTCCGCAAACTCAATTAACTGGGGCAGACTTGTACCGCAGATTATTTACTACATTTCCGCATACTGCGACCTTATGAAATCGGGTGCTATTGAAGCAGGCGAGCCGGTTAACATCTGTGTTCCTACAGGTAACTTCGGTAACATTCTTGCTGCGTGGTATGCAAAACAGATGGGTCTTCCGGTTGCAAGACTTATTTGTGCATCAAACGAAAATAATGTTTTGACAGATTTTATAAACACAGGCGTTTATGATAAAAACCGTGAGTTTAAAACAACAATCTCACCTTCTATGGATATTCTTATTTCAAGTAACCTTGAAAGACTTCTCTATGATTTGTCGGATGCGAAAACAACAAAAGAATATATGTTCCTGCTTTCAGCAACGGGCAGATACGAAGTTTCGGCCGAAATCAAACACGCAATAAGTGAGAACTTCTTTGCAGGATACTGCGATGACTCTGATACAAAAAATACAATAAACAAAGTATGGAACGAAAACAGCTATCTTATGGATACACATACAGCGGTTGCATACACTGTTTATGAAAACTATAAAAAAGCTACAGGCGATGAAACAAAAACAATTATTGCATCAACGGCAAATCCGTTTAAATTCAACAAGAGTGTGCTTGGCGCAATAAACGAAAGTGCGGTTACTTCTGCAAGCGAATTTGAAATGCTTGAAAAGCTTTCCGGTATTACTGGTCAGAAAGCACCGGATTCACTGGCTACTCTTTCAGAAAAAGAAATCCGTTTTGACGGAAAATGTGAAAAACAGGATATGCAGTCTGTAGTTGACAATTTTCTTAAATGATATGTAAAAAGCGTTTCCTTGCTTAAAGGGAACGCTTTTTAAGAAGGTTAGGAGCGAAGAGTGAAAGTGGAACAGCAGGTGTCTTCCTTGTTAGTTGAATTCTGGTGGTCAACCTGAATTGATTTTGCGTGGCATTTGCCGCTTTTATCGTGGTATACACAGTTCGATACGCTGCAGTAAATACCGCTTATTACTTCGCTTTTGTTATCATTTTCAAACATTTTTTATATCCTCCTGCTTCAAATAAGGAACTTTAGTTCCTTTGGTATGATACCCAAGCAGTAATTTTATTATTCAGCGGAGGGCAATTATGTCATTATATGTAATGGCCGATTTCCATTTGTGTTTTGGCGCAAACGATAAACCAATGGATATTTTTGGTAAAAAATGGGAAGGCTATATGGAGAAAATTGAAAATTCGTGCAAAGTCTTTAAGGATGACGATACGCTTGTTATTCCGGGCGATATTTCGTGGGCAACATATCTTTCGTCCTGTGTGGAGGATCTTAAGTTTATAGATGCACTTCCCGGCAGGAAAATTATTTCTAAAGGTAATCACGACTATTGGTGGACAAGTGCAAAAAAACTTGGTGAAATGAAAGAAAAGTACGGGCTAAAGTCCATACATTTTTTGCATAACAATCATTATATGTATGAGGATATCTGCCTTTGCGGAAACAGAGGATGGATTTCGGGCGGCGGCGCGGATGACAAGAAAATTTACGACCGCGAGCTTATGCGTCTTGAATTTTCGCTTAAAAGTGCGCCTGCGGAAAATGAAAAAATTGTGTTCACACATTTTCCGGTTGTGTACGGAAACGTTGTGGATAACAATGTTCTTGCGCTACTGGTGAAGAATAATGTTAAACGGTGTTATTACGGGCATCTGCACGGACTTGAAGAGAATGCGGCACCCGAAGGGAAACTTCACGGGATTGAATTCAAGCTGATTTCTGCCGATTATCTGGATTTTAAACCATATAAAATCATTTGACAAAAAAGGTTTGCTATTATATAATTGAAATATAAAGAAATCGGAGGGGAAAATATGAATAAAAAAACTGCGATTGCACTTGGAATAGGTATAGGAGTTGTTGCTGCGGTTGGGATTACTGCTGCAGTTCTTTATAATAAAAAAATGAAAAAACAGGAAGAGGATATTGAACTTCTCTTTGCATCGGATGATGAAAACGAAGTTGATACTATTGTTTGCTTCAGCCATGCAATAGACACAGAGCTTACATTTAATGAAGCACAGGACATTGCCGTTCTTGCCGCAAGAGAGCAGTTTGGCGACGATGCGTTTGTTGTTCCTGCAAGCGAAAAGAAAGCACTTTATGTAAATATTGACAATAAAAAACGTGCCTGCTTTATGTTCGGTGCAGGCGAACTTAATCTTACCGATGGCACGATGACAGGTCTTTACCATGTAGATGCCGATACTGGTGAGGTTTTTGATAATTCAAAAGGCACAATGGAAAAAATCAGGTAGAAACAATGATTTGTCAAACTAAGTGCAACATTTTTTTGAGTTCGGACTCAAATAAATCTACTGGTTTTTGATAATTTAAAATCTTTTTGGGCCTGGAGTTAATCAACTCCAGGTTCTTTTTTAATGTTGATGGACTTACCCTCGA